>NZ_CP110921.1:2745000-3105000 GCF_026247885.1 Methylococcus mesophilus
GCTGGCCGGGCGACGCCGGGCCGCTGATCACCTGGCCGCTGGTCATCACCCGCGGGCCACACAAGGCGCGGCAGAACCTCGGCATTTACCGCCAGCAGGTCATCGACCGCAACAAGACCATCATGCGCTGGCTGGCCCACCGCGGGGGAGCCTTGGACTTCCGCGATTGGCAGGAAGCCCGGCCCGGCGAGCCTTTCCCGGTGGCCGTGGCCCTGGGGGCCGATCCCGCCACGGTGCTGGGGGCGGTCACGCCGGTGCCGGATGCGCTGTCCGAATACGGCTTCGCCGGACTCTTGCGGGGTGCCAGGACGGAAGTCGCACCCTGCCTCCTGAGCGATCTGCAGGTGCCCGCCAGTGCCGAAATCGTGCTGGAGGGGTTCCTGTATCCCGGCGAGACGGCGCCGGAAGGCCCGTTCGGCGATCACACCGGGTATTACAACGAGGTTGAATCGTTCCCGGTCTTCACCATCGAATGCATTACCCAGAGGCATTCGCCGATCTACCACAGTACCTATACCGGAAGGCCCCCCGACGAACCCGCAGTGCTGGGCGTGGCGCTCAACGAAGTGTTCGTGCCCATCCTGCAGAAGCAGTTTCCCGAGATCGTGGACTTTTACCTGCCGCCGGAAGGCTGTTCCTATCGCCTGGCCGTGGTGAGCATGAGAAAGCAATATCCCGGCCACGCCAAGCGGGTAATGTTCGGCGTGTGGTCGTTTCTGCGCCAGTTCATGTACACCAAGTTCGTGATCGTGGTCGACGACGATGTCGATGCCAGGGACTGGAAGGACGTGGTCTGGGCGATGACGACGCGGATGGACCCGGCCCGGGATCTCGCGCTGATCGAAAACACCCCAATCGACTACCTGGATTTCGCCTCCCCGGTCTCGGGCCTGGGCTCGAAGGTCGGGTTCGACGCCACCAACAAGTGGCCGGGCGAAACCAGCCGGGAATGGGGACGGCCTATCGTCATGGAGGCGGCGGTACGGCGCCGGGTGGACGAAATCTGGGATTCGCTGGGGATTTTCGCCGGCAGCCGGGGCTGAGACGGTCCCGGCGGGCAGGGCGCTGTCAGTCCAGCGTTTCGGTTTCCAGGCCGGCGGGTTCGGATTCGCCGCTGGGATTCTGTTCGATCTGGGCGACGACTTCGTTCGACGCCAGCAGCAGCCCGCGGCGGAAACAGGTGCAGGCCGCCGCGGTGTCGTTTTGCCGCAGAAGCAGGTCGCCCATGAGCTGGCAGGCTTCGACGCTCGGTTCGATGCTCAGACTCTGTTCCAGATAGCGCAGGGCGGGTTCGATCTGTCCGGCGCGCACGGCAAGTTTGCCGAGCACCCGCAGCAGCACGGTGTCGTTCCCATGCCGGATTAGCCATTTCTCGGCCTGGGCAAGTTGCTGTCCGGCATCGGAAGCCGAGATGCAGCCGTAGAGCACCAGCAGGGTTTCATTCCAGTCGCGGTCCAGGCTGGCGCGCACGGCAGGTTCGATCTCCCATCCGGCGCCGGCGTCGATCATGGCCGCGAAATACAGCGATTCGATACCGGTTGCCCTCCGGATGTGGCCGGGGATGTTTTCCCAAAGCTTCTGCAGGCGGGAGGTATCGCCCGATGCCGCGTGCTGTTTCAGCAGGGCGCTGTAGGTCTCGGTCTCCAGCAGCTTGATCTCCGCCTCCATCATTACCTTGTTGGTGTGGAGGCTGGGAATGAGATTGCGCAAGCCTTCCCAGTCTTCCACCTGGGCATAGGCCTGGTGGAGCAGCCTCAGCACGGACGCGTGAGTAGGGGCGATCCGGTTGAGCTGCGAGAGCGATTCCAGGGCTTGGTCGAACTGTTTGTCCGAGAGTTGCAGTTCCGCGCGGGTGAGGCCGATGGCGATTTCCGCTTCGGGCATGGTTTCATGGGCCAGTTTGAGATATTCATCGCGCTGCTCGGGCGCGCCGCGCGAGTGCGCCGCCCGGGCCGCGGTCAGGTAATTGATCAGGGGAACGCCGCTGTCGGCCGCGTGGCGGATGAGCGTCTTCTCGGCCTTTTCCCAGTTGCCTTCGGCGGATTCGATCAGGCCCGTGATGAGCGCTTCCTGGGATTGCCGGCTGCGCTTCATGCCGCCGCGTTTCCTGAGTATCCGCGGCAGCCGCAAGGCATGGATGACCAGGCGGATGATGGCATAGAACAGGATGAAGGCCAGCGTGAGAGCGCCGGCGAGTATCACCAGCGAAGATTCCAGTGTCCAGGGGCCGTAGCCGATGATGACGTAGCCGGGATCGCCCTGGGCCAGGAAATGGTCATAGACGTAATACGCCGCCCCGGCGACGAGGGCCAGGATCGCGGCCGCGATGGCGAGCCTCCTCACGGTTTGCCCCCCGGCGCTTCGCTTCCGGGAGAGGCGGCAGGCGCGGTCGTACTTGCCGGCGTGACGGCATCGGTTTCGAGCCGCAGTTTTTCAATGTTGCGGAGCAAAGCGAGCGATCTGCTGATATCGGGGAAGGAAGCCTTGAGCTGGACGCCGGCCATGGCCCGGAGGTCGCCCGAAATGTCCTTGAAGGCGGGGGAGTCGCGGTCGAAGTTTTCGGTCAGCCAGGCGTTTGCGGATTCCAGGTTGCTGTGGAACAGCGCATCGTCGCCGCGCAAAAGGGAGGTGCGGGTCATCTCCAGTTTGAGCAGCAGGATTTCCCGGAGGCCGGCGGCTTCCTGCGGAGTCAGGACGGCATGCATGGGGCGGTCGCTGCGGCGTACGGTGACCAGTCCCTTGAGCTGCTCGAGGGTGGAGTCGACGGCATCGCCGGTTTCGGCCTCCGGCGATTTTGCCTTTGGCGTCTCCCGCGGTTCCTTCGACATGTCGGGATGCGGCAGGAACAACGGCAGCTCCCGCGTCTTGGCTTCAATCGCCAGCAGCTTGGCCGACAGCCCAACCACATCGGGCGCCTGGAAGGCTTCGATCCGATTGATTTCTTCCGCCAGCGCTTCCCGCACCTTGAACACGCTCGGGTCGCCACTGTCGTGCAGGCGCTGGTCCGCGGCCTGCATGGCTTCGAGCACGGATTTGACGTCTCCGCTCAGGTGCAGCTTTTGGTTGGCGATGCCTAAAAGATATTCGGCGTCGGCGATCAGAACGTCGCTGTGGGTCCGGCTCAGCTGGCGCTGGATGGTCTGGATGGATTGCGCCAGTTCTTTGCGCGCATCTTCGAGTTTCTGGCCGAAGTCGGCGGATTGCTCGCCGAGCAGGCGCTCCAGCTTGCTGTCTTCGGTACCGAGCTGGGACTGCAGCGTGGCGAACTGGGAATGCAGGGTGGCGAGCTGGGTCTGCAGGCTGCTGACCTGGCGGCTGAGCTCCAGCACGTGCAGGTCGCCCTTGTTCAGTTCGCCGCCCAGGCCTTCCTGCTTGGAGCGCAGTTCCTGGATCAGGAAATAGCCTGCGGTGGCCAGCAGCAGTATGACGACCAGCATCGAGTAGCCCAGCCAGGCGGCAACCCGCGATCTGCGCGGCGGATGCGCCGGAGCCGGGGCGACGGCGCTTTCGTTCGGACGTTGTGGGTCTTCCCCGGCTGCCGGTCGTTGCACCGCGTCGGTCATTTGTTTTGCTTCCTCGGCCAATGGCTTATCCCCGTCGTTTGGCGCGGCGCGCGAGGATGCCAGATGGGCGGCGACATCCTTCAGGGCTTTCAGCACGGCCGCGTCCGACGCTGTGTCGGCTACGCTCACGTGCCGGAAACCCAGCGATCCGGCTTGATTTTTCAATCGTTCGCTGATGACGACCAGCGGCGTCTCGATCAGGCACGGCCGGTCCTCCGATGGAACCAGGCTGTACAGGTGCTCGATGGCTTCGCCGCTGGTGGCGGTCAGAATGTCGAACCCGGCCGTCCGCAAGCCGTCGATCAGGGTTTCGGCGCCCGTGTGCACCGGCACCCGCCGATACAGCTCGGCATACTGGACCAGTGCGCCGCGTTCGACAAGCCGCTCTTTGAGCGTTTCCCGCCCGCCCTCGCCCCGCACGATCAATATCCGCCGGCCCACGACGTCCTGCATCGCCGGCATATCCAGCAGTCCTTCCGAATTCGATTGCGACTCCGGAATGAGGTCCGCGGTGATCCCGGTTTCGAGCAAAGCATCGGCCGTGGCTTGGCCGATGCCGGCGATGCGCGGCCTGGCGTCGTCCGGTTGAAGTGCGCCGAGTGCTCTGGCCTGGTTCACCGCATTGGCGCTGACGAAGATCCACCAGTCCCAATCCGCCACCTGCTGAAGGAGAGCCGCTCCTTCCGCCGCCCGCGTGCTCGGCTCGATGTCGAGCAGGGGGAAACGAACGGCGTTGCCGCCAGCCGCGTCGATCAGCCGGCACAACGGTTCGGCCTGATCCTTCGGTCGCGTGACAAGGATGCGCATACCCGACAAGGAGGGAGGCGTGCTCATCGTCGTCAGGGAGTGGCGTAAATGCGGCGGAGTATTTCATCCGCGCCCTGTCCGAGCAGATCCTCGGCGACCCGTTCTCCCAGCCCCTCGGCAGCGGACAGGTGACCGGTGGCTTCGGCGCGGATGATGCCCGAGCCGTCCGGATTGCCGACCAGCCCCCGCAAGCGCAGGGTGTCGCCTTCGAGCTGGGCGAAGCCGGCGATCGGTACCTGGCAGCCGCCATTGAGGCGCCGGTTCATGGCCCGCTCGGCCAGGACGCACCATGCGGTGGGCGGATGATGCAGCGGTTCCAGCAGGGCGTTGGTATGGGCATCGCCGCTCCTGCACTCCACCCCGATCGCGCCTTGGCCGATGGCAGGGAGGCTGTGTTCCGGCGCCAGCGTCTGGGCGATACGTTCCTGGAAGCCGAGCCGCTTCAGGCCGGCGGCGGCGAGCACGATCGCGTCGAATTCGCCCGCGTCCAGCTTGGCGAGGCGGGTGTTGACGTTGCCCCGCAGATCGTACAGCGTGCAGGCGGGAAGGCGGGATTTGATCTGGCACTGGCGCCGCAGGCTGGAGGTGCCGATGCGGGCGTCGGCCGGGAGTTCCTCGAAGTTCCGGTAGCGGTTGGAGACCAGGGCATCGCGCGGGTCTTCGCGCTCCAGTATCGCGGCGAGATGGAGCCCTTCGGGAAATTCGACCGGCACGTCCTTCATGGAGTGGACCGCAATGTCGGCTCTGTCCTCGAGCATGCCCTGTTCCAGTTCCTTCACGAACAGCCCCTTGCCGCCCACTTTTGCGAGGGGGGCGTCGAGCAGCTTGTCGCCCCGGGTGGTCATCCCGACCAGTTCGACCCGGAGGCCGGGGTGGGCTGCCTGAAGGCGGGAGGCGACGTATTCCGCCTGCCACAAAGCCAGCGGGCTCTTGCGGGTCGCTATGCGTAGGAGGTGACTGGCCACGGTTGAAGGAAAACCCGGAAAGATGATCCGCGCATTTTAACAGATCGCAATTTGCAGGGCCGAAATCATGGTGCCAATCTTCCCCGCGGGTGGCGTCTCGGTCAGCGTTCGGTGTTCCACCATTGCAGCAGACTGAAGGCGCCCAGGCCCAGGAAGCAGATCAGTACCCAGGCGGGCATGCTCATACCGAGGAAAGTCCAGTCCACCTTGGCGCAATCGCCGGTGCCGCTCAGCATCGCCTTGAGGGTGTCGCCGAGCGGGAAATTCCGGAACATGTAGCTCAGGCCGGGGCCGCATTCGGGGACCTCCTCCGGCGGCAGGTGCATCAGCCAGACGTGGCGCCCGGAAATCGAGGCGCCGCCTAAAGCCGCGGCCGTACCCAGCACCGCGTATGCGCGGATTCCGGCGGAGCCCGGGCCGTGGAGCGCTGCGGCCAGAAAAACCAGCGCGACGGCCAGCACCATGATGCGCTGCGAGATGCACAACGGGCAGGGCTCGAGCCCGCCGGAGAACTGGAAGTAAAGCGCAGCCGCCAACAGGGCGGCGCAGAACAGGAAGCCGAGGAAGAAACAGGTGCGGGCGCTGGGTATGGTCATGAGCTTTGAAGCAACAGAGAAAAGGAGTCTTCAATCTTCGATTCGAAAGCCCACTTTCAGCATGACCTGGAAATGGGCGACCTCGCCGTCGACGATATGGCCGCGGGTTTGGACGACTTCGAACCAGTTCATGTGGCGCAGGGTCTTCCCGGCTTTGGCTATGGCCGTGCGGATCGCATCGTCGGTGCTGACTGTGGACGAGCCGACGATTTCGATGACCTTGTAGACGTGATCGGGCATGGCTGTTCTCCAACGGAAGGTGGCTGAAAGGGCAGCTAGGCGGCCGGACCCCCGGTTTTCGCCGGTATTCTTATATCACACATCGGTGCGTTGGGCGTTGATCGAACGGTCAGCGTCGGGGTTCGTCCTGAATCAGGAGTTCATGCACCCGTAGGCGGATGTTCGCTGCGATCTCGTCGGTGGGAAGATCGTTCGCGTCGTCGCCGAACGGATTCTCGATTTCCTCGGCGATCAGTTCGAGGCTGGCCAGGACATAAAAAACCAGGGTCGTGATCAGAGCCGTCCAATAATGGAAGTCCGGTACGAAGCAGAACGGCATCGAAACGATGTAGAGGAAGATGAATTTCTTCAGGAACAGGCTGTAGGAATACGGAATGGGCGTCTTCTGGATCCGCTCGCAGCCGCCGCAGATTTCGGCCAATGCGCTCAAGTCGGGATTGAGGCAGAGCAGCATGTCACCGGAGAGTTCGCCTTTGCCGTTGAGCCGGGCCGTTTCCGCGAACAGTCGGGCCGCGATGCGGTTGGGCCGGTGTTCCGTCGTGGCGGCAATCCGGAGGTGCCGCGTCAGGCTGTCCGCATACGCGCCGATGAGTTCGGCGAGCAGCGGCCGGGAGGGGTGGCTGTCGGGCAGATAGGCGTCCAGCTTGAGCGCCAGATTGCGTGAAGCATTGGTCAGGTTGCCCCAAAGCCGCCGGCCTTCCCACCAGCGCTCGTAGGCGGTGTTGGTGCGGAACACCAGCAGCATCGAAATGACGAACCCCAGCAGGGCATGCAGCGCGGTAGTGCTCTTGAGCTGATTCGGCAGGAGGTGCCGGTCCGCGTAGGCGATGCCGACGGAGAACAGCGCCAGGGAGAGCATCGCCGGCAGCAGGCGCCGGAACGTGTCGCTTTTGTGGAACTTGAAAATCAGTCCCCACCAGGACTTGGGGTTATAGCTGATCATCGTAGCGGCGAAGCCTTTGCGGGGCGACTCATTCCGTGCGTGAGGGAATTTCCTGCACCAGGACCCAAGGGGCGACGACTATGGCCCAGAACAGCGGGCTGCGCGCATTCCAGTCACGGGCTTCCGTCTCGGTCGCCCGCCCTACCCGCCCGTCCCGAATCCAACGGGACAAGGTTTCCGCCTCGTCGGCGGCCATGGCTGCGCCGACCTCGATGAGGTCCAGTTCGGGAGCGACCCGGACGACAGCTCCCCGTGCGAAGTGCGGCTGCATTTCCTGCCAGGTGAGCTTGCCGGAGTCCAGGTTCAGTTTTGTATAAATCGAGGTTTCGTGTTCTGTCATCGGGGAAAGAGGATCACGGGCTTGGTGGGAGGGCCGGAGCGTACCCGTCGGTATTCGTTTCGACCCAGCGCTCGCCTTGCTCCAGGACCTCCTTTTTCCAAAAAGGGGCGCGGTGCTTGAGCGCTTCCAGGATATGGCGGCAGGCGTCGAAGGCGGTCCCGCGGTGGGAAGACCAGACGGCGACCAGAACTATCGGATCGGCGGGAAACAGCTCGCCGACACGGTGAATCACGAGGGCGTCGTCGAACGGCCAGCGGCTCCGGGCTTCGTCGACGATGTTTCGCAACTGACGTTCGGTCATGCCGGGATAGTGCTCGAGCATCATCTTTTGAACCGACGAGCCCTCGTTGTAGTCGCGCATGGTACCGACGAAGACCGCGAGCGCGCCGACGTTTGTTACGGGGACGGACGTATCCTGGTAGCGGGAAAGTTCGGCGAGGGGATCGAAAGCGTCACTGCGGACTTCGATCAGCACGTCAACCTCCGGTGACCGGCGGGAAAAAGGCCACTTCGTCGCCGTCGCTCACCGGCGTGTCGGCACCGGCATATTCCATGTTCACCGCGCATAGGACATTTCCGGGCAAGGGCTTGCCCTGGCAGACGGCTTTCCATACGTCGGCGACGCAGCTCAGGTTCTCGAAGGCGAGCCGTTCTTCGGCACGACCGATCTGTTCCCTCAGGCCGGCGAAATATCGGACGCGTATTGTCATGGTACTGAATCGAAGCTGGTTATGCGGAGCATCAGGAGGTTCCTGGCGTGTCGGCGTGGTCCTGCACTGCTGGGCGTCCGAGGGTGTCGACGACCGCGTCGAGTGCGCGATCAAGCAACGGCTCGTTCGCTCCCGCTATCAGCCGGATAGTGTTGGAGGCGAGCCCGGCAGCCAGTTCATGCAGACCGATCTCGCGAAGCTTCATGCCGCGCCGGTTGACGAAAACATAACGGGAAGTGAACTGGCTCTTCAGGAGAAGCTTAGCGCGGAAGGGCAATGCCGGGCTATCGCAAAATTCGACCCAATCCCCCGCACGGAGATTCCTGGCCTGTTCGATGAAACTTTCATCCACGGTTTGGGGGGGCGAAGGGTCGAGTTGCGAGCCTTCCAGGCTGTGGATGAGAATTTCTTCGATGTCGCCCAGTTCCAGCGTTGCAGTCTCGGCGCCCGCGCCGGTTAGGCCGCGGTGGCCACCGGGCTGGTTTGTCAAATTCGCGCCCGGAAGAGCGCCGAGTTTCTGGCGGGTGATGCGCCAGAGTTCGATGTCCTTAAGGAATGCGTGCATTTGCACTGGATCGAACGCGATGTTGTCCAACTGATCGCGTATCGACCGTATGACCTCCGGTTCGTCCTCCCCGGCGTCCGCTTGCGGGAGCGTGGCGTCATGGGAGTCTGCCCAAGCGATGAGGCGATCCATGATGGCTATGGCCTCGGCCCAGTCCCCGGGTTCTTTTTCGCGGCGCAGATAGGCGATCACCAGCACATCCTTCCAGGCGTTGAGCAGCAGCGAAACCAGGGCCGGCGGAAGCGGTTGCCTCTCGACGCGGGCCGTGATTTCGACTGCGGCGGCACGCTTGGCCAGGGCCAGACGCTCCTGGCTGACCGCGGCCTGCCGCGTGCGTTCCTCCATGGTAGTGACGCCCTTGCACTCGTGTTCGACAAAAGCGGAAAAATCCTCGAGCAGTACAGCGAACAGGCGGGTATCTTCGTCGAACTCGGTCAGTATGCGGTAGACGACCTCCTCGATCTTCTTCAGCACGACCAAGTCCTTCTTGTCGCCCGAGTCCAGGCCCACGCCGGCCTGGGCCAGAGCATTCAAGAGCAGCCGCAGGGGATGTGTTTTCTTGGCCAGGAACGAGCGCTCGATGATCGCGACTTTGACGACGGGAATCTGCAAACGGGCGATGAGCGCCTTGACCGGATCGGGAAGGTTGCGGTCTTCCAGGATGAAATCGAAGATCATCGATACCATATCGATGACGTCTTCCTCGAACTGGCCCAGGCGTCGTCGCTCGCCATCGGGAAGCAATTTGGCCAGTTGGTCAACCAGGGACTGCTTCGGCAGCGGAATCCGGGCGCCGGTATCGCATTCGTCGGATGCCAGCGCACGGGTGTTTTGCTGCAGCAGACTCAATGCGTTGACGATCTCGCCGGCATCGAAGTGTTTTCCGTCGGCTTGGGCATTGGACAGGCTCGGCGAGGTCCCTATCCGGCGTTTCCAAAGGCTGAGCAGTTGCAGCAGGTCGTTTAGCTGGTCTTCGTCGTCCTGTTCCGTTGAGCAGGGCCCGGACGGCGTCGAGTCCTGATTCGGCATTGCAGAAATCTTGGTCTTCGGCGCGAGGGAGGCATCCGGCAGCACGCCGTGTTCGGCGAGGAGATCGTTCATGCGCCGATAGGTCGGCCCCATCTTGCACAGGACGTGGCGGTCGAATAGTTTCAATATCAGCAGGGTCACCCGGATGTCGACCGGCAGCCCGGACAGCGATGCGGTGAAGGCGTGGCACAGCGCCTCGGGTGCGAAGGGATGAGTCGGAAGGGAGCCGGCCGGGTGAGCCCTGAGCGCGGCGAGACGGAGTTCGAGCTGCCCCAAAGCGTCGTGGAACAGGAAGGCTGTCTTCTGCGCGGCATTGGTGACGGCCAGCTCGATTTCCAGGGCATCGTTTTCCAGGAGTACCAGACCGCGAGCGGCGGGGTCTCCTGGCGTCATGGCCGGCGGCGGAGCGGACGGATCTTCGGCCGGGTTCCAGAAGCGCTCATCGCCGTCGAGCACCTCGCGCAGGCAGCATGCCAGCATGGTGGTTTTGTCCCGGCGGACCTGGCGCATGGCATCGAAGTACAGCGCCTGCAATGCGCTGCTGTCGGCCTTATCGGAGAGCTTGAACAATTCGTCGTCTATCTGGGCGTACAAGTCTTGCAGCAGTTGCCCGAATCCAGCCTCGAAAATGGTGCGAAGCTGCGCTGCCAGGGGAGGAATATCCGTTAGGTCGGCGGCCGGGTGTTCGTGATCGGGGTCTGGATGAAGTCCTGATCGCATAGGCTGGACTCGGTAGGGGAGGGAAATCGGTTGCGATAGTTTAGCTTACCGGCTGGCGGCTTGTTCGCTGCGGTCGGGACTGCTGGGGAACACCGTAAAAAATGATATTTTATCTGCGGCTGACCGCGGCTATGGCAACGCGAGGAACGGGAAGTATGAGGGGCAATGGCACGGGGTGCAGGAGCGAACAAAAGATATCGTCGCCCAATCAGGATGAGAGGCCTGAGGGCGAGACGATTTCCGTCGTCGTGGTTCACGGGATAACTCTCCCACCGGGCCAGTTCGGCGGTCCCTGGATCCGACAGTTGTTCACCAACACACTCGACTGCGCTGCCCATCCGTTCTTCGAATCCATTCGACACCTGCGGGTGTCGGCACATGCGCTGATCCGGCGCGGCGGTGAAGTCGAACACTACGTTCCGCCCCATCGCCGCGCGTGGCATGCCGGAATATCCGAGTTCCGGGGGCGGAGCGCCTGCAATGACTTTTCCGTCGGGATCGAACTCGAGGGAACCGACGATCTTCCTTATACGCCGGAACAATATAGGAGTCTTGCCGGCCTTGTGATGGAGCTGATGGTCCGTTATCCGGCGATTACGGAGGACCGCGTCGTTGGGCACAGCGCGGTTGCCCCGCAACGAAAAACGGACCCCGGACCCGCCTTCGACTGGGGGCGCTTCTATCGTGAACTGGCGAAGCTGCGGGGGGACGCCCCCTGACCGGTTGCTGAAGCGAACAAGCCGCTCGACGTGGCGGTCACCCTTTCTGGCGATCTGCCATCATGCGTTCAAGGATCGGCCGGAAAATGATCTCCATTGCAAGTCCCATCTTTCCTCCCGGAATCACGATAGAGTTGTGTCGTGACATAAAGGAGTTATGCAACATGGATAGGAGATAAGGGAAATCCACGCTGAATTTGCCCGGTTCCTTGAAGCGGATGATGACGAAACTTTCATCCGGTGTGGGAATGTCCCGAGCAATGAAGGGATTTGAAGTATCGACCGTCGGAACGCGCTGAAAATTGATATCGGTCTGTGAAAACTGAGGCGTGATGACTTTAACGTAGTCATCCATTCGGCGCAGTATCGTTTCGGTGACGTCCTCGGGTTTATAGCCGCGTTCGGCGGTATCCCGATGGATTTTTTGAATCCATTCCAGATTCACGATGGGAACCACGCCGACAAGAAGATCCACATATCGTCTTACATCGATGCTTTCGGTAACTACGCCTCCGTGCAATCCTTCGTAAAACAGTAGGTCCGTTCCTGTAGGCACTTCTTCCCATGGGGTGAATGTCCCCGGCTTGTAACCTCCCAACCGCTGGCTTTCCGCCTCGTTATGGACATAAAAACGGCGGTGAGCCGTTCCCGTTTCGCCGTAATGTCGAAAGACGTTTTCCTGCTCGTCCAGGATATTGGCTTCGATCGAAAAGTGGCTGAAATGCCGGCCTTCGCGTCTGGCCTTGTCGATCTGCGCGCGCATCTCCACCCGGTCATAACGATGGAAGCTGTCGCCCTCGACGACGAGCGGCTGGAGTCCGAGCCTGAAGAAAATATGCTCGAACGCGCATTTTACGGTGGTCGTGCCCGCACCGGAGGAACCAGTGATGGCGATGATGGGGTGTTTCTTGGACATTCTAGCCTCCCGTGCTTTTCAATTATACGCGAGATCGTCTCTCGAACATTGGCCGGGGGCCTGTGATGGTACTGCGTCCAAGAAAGGGCATTGGTGTGAAGACGGTTCGGAGCTTGAGCGAAAACCGGCTCCTCGGCAGCTTCTGTGAAAGCCGCCGAGGTGTCGGAAAACCTGCCAAGCGAGCCGAGGGGAGCGGCCCAAAAGGAATCCGCTCGCTCCGGGCCCCGGTTATTCCAGGTTAGCGTGCCGAGTTCTCATTTCTTCTTCGGGGATGCCTTTCTCATGGATGATGTGAGAGATGGTGGCCTCGAGGAAGAGGAGGGTAGAGAGCTCGAAGACGGTGCCCATGGGCATGCCGACGACTTTTCCGAAGAGCTCGGGAGAGCCGATGCGGAAGAGGTTGTCGGCGAGGTCGCCGAGGGAGGAGCTGTCGCGGGTGGAGACGAGGGCGATGGATGCGCCCTGCTCCTTGGCTTTCTTGGTGAAGGCGAGCATGGTTTCGGTTTCACCGGAGCCGGAGATCACGATCAGCAAGTCGCCCTTGCGGATGCTGGGGGTGACGATTTCGCCGACGACGAAGACCTCATAGCCGCCGTGCATGAGGCGCATGGCGAAGAACCTGGCGACCAGTCCCGACCGGCCGGCCCCCGCGACGAAGACGCGGGAGGCCTGGTCGAGCATGGCGGTCAGTTTTGCATCATAGCCGGCATCGGTGGCAGCGAGGATGCCGGAGATTTTGTCTATGATCAGTTTCTGATGCATGCAAATTCCCGTCAGGCGGAAGCGGCGACGACCTGTTCGTAGATTTCGCGCGCGGCATCGGCGGGGGAAGCGGCGCCGTAGATGGCGGCGCCGACGACGATGATGTTGGCGCCGGTCTTGACGACCTGCTGGGCGGTGGAGGCCTTGATGCCGCCGGCGACGGAGATGCGCACGGGCAGGCCCAGCTTGGCGATGGCCTGGAGGTCGGCGAAGGGGGTCTGGCCGGCGGCCTGGGCGTCGAGGCCGGTGTGGATGCCGACGATCTGGGCGCCGGCCTTGGCGGACTCACGGGCGCAGGTGGCCTTGTCGGGGACGTTGATCAGGTCGACCTGGACTTCGGCGTTGTGCTTGTTGGCGGCATTGATGACGCCCTTGATGGTGGCCAGTCCGGCGACGCCGAGGACGGTGGTGATGTCGGCGCCGGCGGCGAAGAACGGCGCGGCTTCGTATTCACCGGCGTCCATGGTTTTGAGGTCGACCAGGAGCAGCTTGTTGGGGAAGCGCTTCTTGAACTCCTTCACCAGGGCGACGCCGTTGTGCTTGATGCTCGGCGTGCCGATCTCGAAGATGTCGACATAAGGCGCGGCGAGGCTTGCGAGCTTCAGGGTCTGCGGGATGTCCAGCGTGTCCAGTGCGAGCTGAATCAATGGTCTTGCCATGAGATCTCCTCCGATCAAAAAAGTAGAGAAAAAAGTCGAGTGAAGCCTTAAGTTTTATGAGGTATTGCTAAACGCACAATTTCCCAACTGTAAAGAGTGAGGGGCCGCTGTCAATGCGACCGGCCCCTTCGCTGGGTCAGCCGTTGAGGCTTTTCAGGTACTTGGTGACGCCAGTTTCGCCCGTTGCCACGATGGCGGGTTTGGGCAGGTTCTTGATGTACTTGGCGACACCGGTTTCGACCGCGGCGGCCACTTCGGGCAGCGGCAGGCTCTTGAGGTACTTGGCCACACCGGTTTCAGGCCCCGGACGGGCTCCGGCAGTGCCTTGAGGTATTTGGCGACACCGGTTTCGGCGCCCGCGTCCCCGGCCGAGAGGCCCTGGGCCTGCAGGTACTTGGCGACGCCGGTGGCGCCGGTGGCAGCCGGTGCCGGAGCGGCGGCCGGCGCTGCAGCCGCGGCCGGGCGGGCAGCCGCCGGCCGGCGGCTGCTCCAGACCACGAAGCCGATCAGGGCCACGACCACGCCGCCGAACAGGTAATAATCCGAGCCGGCATCCTGGGCGGCGGGTTTCGCGGTGCTGGGGGCGGTTTCGGCGGGGGCCGTCACGGCGGGCTGGGCGGCCGGCGCCTTGCTGGCAGGGGCGGCCGGTGCCGCCTGGGGCTTGGCCGCCGGCGCGGCGGCGGCGGGAGCCGCGCCGGCTTTGCCGACCAGGCTGGGATCCTGATAGATCACCGACGGCTCGAAGTCGGGCGGATATTCAGCGGCGCCCGCGAGCGGGGCGGCCAGCAGCAGGGCTGCGAACACGGTGTAGGTCGAGAACGTTTTCTTCACGTGGTTGTCCCCCATAAGTCTTGTCAGTGGGTATAAAAGCTCGGCCGGGCTGGTTTCAAGTTCAGCCCTGTTTCAAATTGCATCGCTCGCGTTCCGTTGCCTGCGCTTTCGCGCCCGCATTCCCAGCGCCCGTTCGGCCCGCCGCGCTAGCGGACGATCGGATCGAGCTCGCCCTGGGCATAACGCCGGCTCATCTCCTCCAGGCGCAGGGGCTTGAGCTTGGCGGCCTGGCCGGCGGCGCCGAAGGCTTCGTAGCGGGCCCGGCAGATCGCGGTCATGGCGGTTTGCGCGGCCTTGTAGAGCTTGCGCGGGTCGAAGTTCTTCCTGTCTTCGGCCATGAACTTGCGCATGGCGCCATAGGAGGCGATGCGCAGATCGGTATCGATGTTGACCTTGCGGACGCCATGGCGGATGCCCTCGGCGATCTCCTCGACCGGCACGCCGTAGGTCTGGCCGATGTCGCCGCCGTAGTCGTTGATCATCTGCGCCCAGTCCTCGGGGACCGAGGACGAGCCGTGCATCACCAGATGGATATTGGGAATCCGCTGGTGGATGTCCTTGACCCGATCGATCCGCAGCACCTGCCCGGTGGGTTTCCGGGTGAACTTGTAGGCGCCGTGGCTGGTGCCGATGGCGATCGCCAGGGCATCGACCTGGGTCTGGCGGACGAAATCCGCCGCCTCGTCCGGATCGGTCAGCAGCATCGAGTGGTCCAACTCGCCTTCCGCGCCGTGGCCGTCCTCCTCCCCGCCCGGCCGGTCTCGAGCGACCCCAGGCAGCCGAGTTCGCCTTCCACCGAGACGCCGCAGGCATGCGCCATGTCGACCACTTTGCGGGTAGTCTCGACATTGTACGCATAGCTGGCCGGCGTTTTCATGTCCTCCTCGAGCGATCCGTCCATCATCACCGAGCTGAAGCCGGACTGGATGGCACGGACGCAGACCGCCGGGGAGGCGCCGTGATCCTGGTGCATGCACACCGGGATGTGCGGATACATGTCGATGGCGGCCAGCACCAGGTGGCGCAGGAACGGCTCGCCGGCATACGTCCTCGCGCCGGCCGAGCCCTGCAGGATCACCGGGGCGTCCACGGCCGAGGCCGCCTCCATGATGGCCTTGATCTGCTCCATGTTGTTGACGTTGAACGCCGGCAGGCCGTAGCCGTGCTCGGCGGCGTGGTCCAACAACTGGCGCAGGCTGATCAATGCCATGGGATGCCCTCTCGAGATGGCGTTTAGAACAAGGCCTCGACCTGACCGACCACGTTGTCGACGGTGAAGCCGAACAGCTTGAACAGCTGGCCGGCCGGCGCGGATTCGCCGAAGCGGTCCAGGCCGATAACTTTGCCATGGCTGCCGACGTATTTCCACCAGCCGTCGCTGACACCGGCCTCGATGGCGATGCGGCGGGTCACGGCGGGCGGCAGCACGCTGTCGCGGTAGGCCTGATCCTGGGCGTCGAACACATTGGTGGAGGCCATGGACACCACGCGGACCTGCTTGCCCTTGGCGGCCAGGGCTTCGGCCGCCTTCACCGCCAGCTCGACTTCCGAGCCGGTGGCCAGGAGGATGGCGTCGGGCGTACCGGCGCAGTCGACCAGGACGTAGCCGCCTTGCATGATGGCGGCGATCTGTTCCGGCGTCCGGGGCATGTGCGGCAGGTTCTGGCGCGAGAAGATCAGGGTGGACGGGCCGTCCTGGCGCTCGATGGCGCACTTCCAGGCCACCGCCGACTCCACTGCGTCGCACGGGCGCCAGACCTGCATGTTGGGAATCAGGCGCAGGGTCGCGGTCTGCTCGACCGGCTGGTGGGTGGGGCCGTCCTCGCCCAGGCCGATGGAGTCGTGGGTGTAGACATAGATCACCGGGATCTTCATCAGGGCCGACATGCGCAGCGCATTGCGAGCATATTCGGAGAACATCAGGAAGGTGGCGCCGTAGGGCTTGAAGCCGCCGTGCAGGGCCAGGCCGTTCATGATGGCGGACATGCCGAACTCGCGCACGCCGTAGTTGATGTAGTTGCCGTCGTGGCCGGGGGCGTTGACGTTCTTGCAGCCGGCCCACAGGGTCAGGTTGGAGCCGGCGAGGTCCGCCGAGCCGCCCAAGAGTTCCGGCAGCAGCGGACCGAAGCCGTTGAGCGCGTTCTGGGAGGCCTTGCGGCTGGCGATGGTCTCGGCCTTGGCGTTCACCTTGGCCACGAAGGCGGCGGATTGCTCCGCCCAGTCCTTGGGCAGTTCGCCCGCCATGCGGCGTTCGAACTCGGCGGCCAGCTCGGGGAATGCGCGGCGGTAGTGCTCGAAGCGGTCGTTCCACTCGCTTTCGGCCTTGGCGCCGGTCTCGCGCGCGCTCCAGGCCTCGTAGATGTCGGCCGGGACTTCGAAGGCCGGGTGCGACCAGCCGAGGTTCTCGCGGGTGAGGGCGACTTCGTCGGTGCCGAGGGCGGCGCCGTGACAGTCTTCCTTGCCCTGCTTGTTGGGCGAGCCCCAGCCGATGATGGTCTGGCAGCAGATCAAAGACGGCTTGTCGGTGACCGCGCGGGCGGCCTCGATGGCGGCCTTCACGGCGTCCGGATCGTGGCCGTCGACGACCGGGATCACATGCCAGCCGTAGGCCTCGAAGCGCTTCGGGGTATCGTCCAGGAACCAGCCCGGCGTGTCGCCGTGACCGCGGACTTCGCCGTCGATGGAAATGTTGTTGTCGTCGTAAAAGGCGATCAGCTTGCCCAGCTTGAAGGAGCCGGCCAGCGAGCAGGCCTCGTGAGAGATACCTTCCATCAGGCAGCCGTCACCCAGGAAGGTATAGGTGTAATGGTCGACGACATTGTGGCCGGGGCGGTTGAACTGCGCCGCCAGGGTGCGTTCGGCCAGGGCCAGGCCCACGGCGTTGGTGATGCCCTGTCCGAGGGGGCCGGTGGTGGTCTCGACACCGGGGGTGTAGCCGTACTCGGGATGGCCGGGGGTCTTGGAGTGGAGCTGGCGGAAGTTCTGCAGTTCCTCGATGGGCAGCGCGTAGCCGGTCAGGTGCAGCAGGGAATAGATCAGCATCGAGCCATGGCCGTTGGACAGCACGAAGCGGTCGCGGTTGGGCCACTGCGGATTGGCCGGGTTGTGGCACAGGTAATCGTTCCACACCACCTCGGCAATGTCCGCCATCCCCATCGGCGCGCCCGGATGGCCCGAGTTCGCCTTCTGCACGGCATCCATGCTCAAGGCTCGTATGGCGTTGGCTAGTTCTCGACGCGAAGGCATGATAGATCTCCTTTTTATTGGGTGAAAAACGGAATCAGCGGGCTGATGCCGAATGCGGACGCTCTGGCGGCGACTCGAGGGTCGGCGTAGCGCGATTCGGGAGGGAACAAGACCGTCGCAGAGGATGTTCCCGCGCGACGGCCCCTTAACCTTATGCCGCTTCGAGATGGACCAAGCGATCGGCCAGCAATTTTTCCAACTGCTCGAGTGCCTTGGTGAAGCCTTGGATGCCTTCTTCGAGCTTTTCGTTGGCCATGCGGTTTTCCGCATGCATCTTGTCGAAGGTGTATTTGTTTACGTGTATTTTCTCGATCGGGTAGTCCTTCGCCGCGGAGGGATCCAGCTTGCGCGGTAGTTCGCCTTCCGTAGCCTGCAGTTCGGCCAACAGCGTAGGCGCGATGGTCAGCAGGTCGCTTCCGGCTAGTTCGGTGATTTCGCCGATGTTGCGGAAGCTGGCGCCCATGACTTCAGTCTTGTAACCGAACTTCTTATAGTAGTTATAGATCTGGGTCACGGACAGGACACCCGGATCTTCATGCGGGGCGTAGGATTCCCGACCGGTGTCCTTCTTATACCAGTCGAGAATACGGCCGACGAAGGGGGAGATCAGGGTGATGCCGTTTTCGGCGCAGGCGATGGCCTGGTGCAGGCCGAACAACAGAGTCAGGTTGCAATGGATGCCTTCCTTTTCCAGCACGGCGGCGGCCTCGATACCTTCCCAGGTCGCGGCGATCTTGATCAAAACGCGTTCTTTGGAAACGCCGGCTGCTTCGTATTGCTTGATGACTTCGCGGGCCTTCTCGATGGTGCTCTCGGTGTCGTAGGAGAGACGGGCGTCCACTTCGGTGGACACGCGGCCCTCGATGATCTGCAGGATCTTCAACCCGAAAGAGACGGCCAGACGGTCGAAAGCGAGGTTCGCCACTTGGGCGGCGGAAGCGCCGGCGCCCAGGGTTTGCCGTGCGCCCTTCAGGGTGTCATCGACGATACCTTGGTATTGTGGCATCTGGGCGGCAGCGGTAATAAGCGAAGGATTGGTGGTCGCGTCACGTGGCTTGAATTTCTCGATCGCTTCGATGTCTCCCGTGTCCGCCACGACGACGGTGACTTCGCGGAGTTGGTCAAGCAGGTTTTTCGACATGGTGGACTCCTAAAGATTTCTTAAAGTATCGGGTGCTGCCAGCAATCACAAGAATGTTTCCCGGTCGGGATTTTATCTTCCCGCACAGGCTTCGAGCGGCGACATTTTATCGGCGCTACGCTCTCAGAGCGCTCTTTGGCCTTCCTACTGGCGTACTGGCCCGTCTTTGGCCGCATGGACTCAGCTTGAGCCCGGAGCGCCAAACGTTGGGCGTATACGAAGGACAAGAGCCTGGGCAGAAGCGAAGACTGCCACAGGCTTTGCCTCGGTTATTCCAGGTTAGCGTGTCGAGTTCTCATTTCTTCTTCGGGGATGCCTTTCTCATGGATGATGTGAGAGATGGTGGCCTCGAGGAAGAGGAGGGTAGAGAGCTCGAAGACGGTGCCCATGGGCATGCCGACGACTTTTCCGAAGAGCTCGGGAGAGCCGATGCGGAAGAGGTTGTCGGCGAGGTCGCCGAGGGAGGAGCTGTCGCGGGTGGAGACGAGGGCGATGGATGCGCCCTGCTCCTTGGCTTTCTTGGTGAAGGCGAGCATGGTTTCGGTTTCACCGGAGCCGGAGATCACGATCAGCAAGTCGCCCTTGCGGATGCTGGGGGTGACGATTTCGCCGACGACGAAGACCTCATAGCCGCCGTGCATGAGGCGCATGGCGAAGAACCTGGCGACCAGTCCCGACCGGCCGGCCCCCGCGACGAAGACGCGGGAGGCCTGGTCGAGCATGGCGGTCAGTTTTGCATCATAGCCGGCATCGGTGGCAGCGAGGATGCCGGAGATTTTGTCTATGATCAGTTTCTGATGCATGCAAATTCCCGTCAGGCGGAAGCGGCGACGACCTGTTCGTAGATTTCGCGCGCGGCATCGGCGGGGAAGCGGCGCCGTAGATGGCGGCGCCGACGACGATGATGTTGGCGCCGGTCTTGACGACCTGCTGGGCGGTGGAGGCCTTGATGCCGCCGGCGACGGAGATGCGCACGGGCAGGCCCAGCTTGGCGATGGCCTGGAGGTCGGCGAAGGGGGTCTGGCCGGCGGCCTGGGCGTCGAGGCCGGTGTGGATGCCGACGATCTGGGCGCCGGCCTTGGCGGACTCACGGGCGCAGGTGGCCTTGTCGGGGACGTTGATCAGGTCGACCTGGACTTCGGCGTTGTGCTTGTTGGCGGCATTGATGACGCCCTTGATGGTGGCCAGTCCGGCGACGCCGAGGACGGTGGTGATGTCGGCGCCGGCGGCGAAGAACGGCGCGGCTTCGTATTCACCGGCGTCCATGGTTTTGAGGTCGACCAGGAGCAGCTTGTTGGGGAAGCGCTTCTTGAACTCCTTCACCAGGGCGACGCCGTTGTGCTTGATGCTCGGCGTGCCGATCTCGAAGATGTCGACATAAGGCGCGGCGAGGCTTGCGAGCTTCAGGGTCTGCGGGATGTCCAGCGTGTCCAGTGCGAGCTGAATCAATGGTCTTGCCATGAGATCTCCTCCGATCAAAAAAGTAGAGAAAAAAGTCGAGTGAAGCCTTAAGTTTTATGAGGTATTGCTAAACGCACAATTTCCCAACTGTAAAGAGTGAGGGGGCCGCTGTCAATGCGACCGGCCCCCTTCGCTGGGTCAGCCGTTGAGGCTTTTCAGGTACTTGGTGACGCCAGTTTCGCCCGTTGCCACGATGGCGGGTTTGGGCAGGTTCTTGATGTACTTGGCGACACCGGTTTCGACCGCGGCGGCCACTTCGGGCAGCGGCAGGCTCTTGAGGTACTTGGCCACACCGGTTTCAGGCCCCCGGACGGGCTCCGGCAGTGCCTTGAGGTATTTGGCGACACCGGTTTCGGCGCCCGCGTCCCCGGCCGAGAGGCCCTGGGCCTGCAGGTACTTGGCGACGCCGGTGGCGCCGGTGGCAGCCGGTGCCGGAGCGGCGGCCGGCGCTGCAGCCGCGGCCGGGCGGGCAGCCGCCGGCCGGCGGCTGCTCCAGACCACGAAGCCGATCAGGGCCACGACCACGCCGCCGAACAGGTAATAATCCGAGCCGGCATCCTGGGCGGCGGGTTTCGCGGTGCTGGGGGCGGTTTCGGCGGGGGCCGTCACGGCGGGCTGGGCGGCCGGCGCCTTGCTGGCAGGGGCGGCCGGTGCCGCCTGGGGCTTGGCCGCCGGCGCGGCGGCGGCGGGAGCCGCGCCGGCTTTGCCGACCAGGCTGGGATCCTGATAGATCACCGACGGCTCGAAGTCGGGCGGATATTCAGCGGCGCCCGCGAGCGGGGCGGCCAGCAGCAGGGCTGCGAACACGGTGTAGGTCGAGAACGTTTTCTTCACGTGGTTGTCCCCCATAAGTCTTGTCAGTGGGTATAAAAGCTCGGCCGGGCTGGTTTCAAGTTCAGCCCTGTTTCAAATTGCATCGCTCGCGTTCCGTTGCCTGCGCTTTCGCGCCCGCATTCCCAGCGCCCGTTCGGCCCGCCGCGCTAGCGGACGATCGGATCGAGCTCGCCCTGGGCATAACGCCGGCTCATCTCCTCCAGGCGCAGGGGCTTGAGCTTGGCGGCCTGGCCGGCGGCGCCGAAGGCTTCGTAGCGGGCCCGGCAGATCGCGGTCATGGCGGTTTGCGCGGCCTTGTAGAGCTTGCGCGGGTCGAAGTTCTTCCTGTCTTCGGCCATGAACTTGCGCATGGCGCCATAGGAGGCGATGCGCAGATCGGTATCGATGTTGACCTTGCGGACGCCATGGCGGATGCCCTCGGCGATCTCCTCGACCGGCACGCCGTAGGTCTGGCCGATGTCGCCGCCGTAGTCGTTGATCATCTGCGCCCAGTCCTCGGGGACCGAGGACGAGCCGTGCATCACCAGATGGATATTGGGAATCCGCTGGTGGATGTCCTTGACCCGATCGATCCGCAGCACCTGCCCGGTGGGTTTCCGGGTGAACTTGTAGGCGCCGTGGCTGGTGCCGATGGCGATCGCCAGGGCATCGACCTGGGTCTGGCGGACGAAATCCGCCGCCTCGTCCGGATCGGTCAGCAGCATCGAGTGGTCCAACTCGCCTTCCGCGCCGTGGCCGTCCTCCTCCCCCGCCCGGCCGGTCTCGAGCGACCCCAGGCAGCCGAGTTCGCCTTCCACCGAGACGCCGCAGGCATGCGCCATGTCGACCACTTTGCGGGTAGTCTCGACATTGTACGCATAGCTGGCCGGCGTTTTCATGTCCTCCTCGAGCGATCCGTCCATCATCACCGAGCTGAAGCCGGACTGGATGGCACGGACGCAGACCGCCGGGGAGGCGCCGTGATCCTGGTGCATGCACACCGGGATGTGCGGATACATGTCGATGGCGGCCAGCACCAGGTGGCGCAGGAACGGCTCGCCGGCATACGTCCTCGCGCCGGCCGAGCCCTGCAGGATCACCGGGGCGTCCACGGCCGAGGCCGCCTCCATGATGGCCTTGATCTGCTCCATGTTGTTGACGTTGAACGCCGGCAGGCCGTAGCCGTGCTCGGCGGCGTGGTCCAACAACTGGCGCAGGCTGATCAATGCCATGGGATGCCCTCTCGAGATGGCGTTTAGAACAAGGCCTCGACCTGACCGACCACGTTGTCGACGGTGAAGCCGAACAGCTTGAACAGCTGGCCGGCCGGCGCGGATTCGCCGAAGCGGTCCAGGCCGATAACTTTGCCATGGCTGCCGACGTATTTCCACCAGCCGTCGCTGACACCGGCCTCGATGGCGATGCGGCGGGTCACGGCGGGCGGCAGCACGCTGTCGCGGTAGGCCTGATCCTGGGCGTCGAACACATTGGTGGAGGCCATGGACACCACGCGGACCTGCTTGCCCTTGGCGGCCAGGGCTTCGGCCGCCTTCACCGCCAGCTCGACTTCCGAGCCGGTGGCCAGGAGGATGGCGTCGGGCGTACCGGCGCAGTCGACCAGGACGTAGCCGCCTTGCATGATGGCGGCGATCTGTTCCGGCGTCCGGGGCATGTGCGGCAGGTTCTGGCGCGAGAAGATCAGGGTGGACGGGCCGTCCTGGCGCTCGATGGCGCACTTCCAGGCCACCGCCGACTCCACTGCGTCGCACGGGCGCCAGACCTGCATGTTGGGAATCAGGCGCAGGGTCGCGGTCTGCTCGACCGGCTGGTGGGTGGGGCCGTCCTCGCCCAGGCCGATGGAGTCGTGGGTGTAGACATAGATCACCGGGATCTTCATCAGGGCCGACATGCGCAGCGCATTGCGAGCATATTCGGAGAACATCAGGAAGGTGGCGCCGTAGGGCTTGAAGCCGCCGTGCAGGGCCAGGCCGTTCATGATGGCGGACATGCCGAACTCGCGCACGCCGTAGTTGATGTAGTTGCCGTCGTGGCCGGGGGCGTTGACGTTCTTGCAGCCGGCCCACAGGGTCAGGTTGGAGCCGGCGAGGTCCGCCGAGCCGCCCAAGAGTTCCGGCAGCAGCGGACCGAAGCCGTTGAGCGCGTTCTGGGAGGCCTTGCGGCTGGCGATGGTCTCGGCCTTGGCGTTCACCTTGGCCACGAAGGCGGCGGATTGCTCCGCCCAGTCCTTGGGCAGTTCGCCCGCCATGCGGCGTTCGAACTCGGCGGCCAGCTCGGGGAATGCGCGGCGGTAGTGCTCGAAGCGGTCGTTCCACTCGCTTTCGGCCTTGGCGCCGGTCTCGCGCGCGCTCCAGGCCTCGTAGATGTCGGCCGGGACTTCGAAGGCCGGGTGCGACCAGCCGAGGTTCTCGCGGGTGAGGGCGACTTCGTCGGTGCCGAGGGCGGCGCCGTGACAGTCTTCCTTGCCCTGCTTGTTGGGCGAGCCCCAGCCGATGATGGTCTGGCAGCAGATCAAAGACGGCTTGTCGGTGACCGCGCGGGCGGCCTCGATGGCGGCCTTCACGGCGTCCGGATCGTGGCCGTCGACGACCGGGATCACATGCCAGCCGTAGGCCTCGAAGCGCTTCGGGGTATCGTCCAGGAACCAGCCCGGCGTGTCGCCGTGACCGCGGACTTCGCCGTCGATGGAAATGTTGTTGTCGTCGTAAAAGGCGATCAGCTTGCCCAGCTTGAAGGAGCCGGCCAGCGAGCAGGCCTCGTGAGAGATACCTTCCATCAGGCAGCCGTCACCCAGGAAGGTATAGGTGTAATGGTCGACGACATTGTGGCCGGGGCGGTTGAACTGCGCCGCCAGGGTGCGTTCGGCCAGGGCCAGGCCCACGGCGTTGGTGATGCCCTGTCCGAGGGGGCCGGTGGTGGTCTCGACACCGGGGGTGTAGCCGTACTCGGGATGGCCGGGGGTCTTGGAGTGGAGCTGGCGGAAGTTCTGCAGTTCCTCGATGGGCAGCGCGTAGCCGGTCAGGTGCAGCAGGGAATAGATCAGCATCGAGCCATGGCCGTTGGACAGCACGAAGCGGTCGCGGTTGGGCCACTGCGGATTGGCCGGGTTGTGGCACAGGTAATCGTTCCACACCACCTCGGCAATGTCCGCCATCCCCATCGGCGCGCCCGGATGGCCCGAGTTCGCCTTCTGCACGGCATCCATGCTCAAGGCTCGTATGGCGTTGGCTAACTCTCGTCGCGTCCTCATATCGGTCTCCTTCAATGTTGTCTGCTCGCTGGGATGCGTAGAAAATTCTGAAACAATGTATTATCCCTCAGTAAATTCCATCTTGTCACGCATTGGGAACCGGCGCAGCCTCCAATTGCGTACCAGGATGAAACGACCGATGCTGTGCGGGGTCGCCTAATTTATTGGCAATCTACGATAAGGGAAAATCAGTCTATTTTAGTAAGATAATAAATAAAAATTATTCATGAACATTACTCTCCGGCAGTTGAAGGTCTTCGAGCGGGTCGCGCGGCGGCTGAGTTTCACTCGGGCGGCGGAGGAGCTCTATCTGACTCAGCCCGCCGTATCGATGCAGATCAAACAGTTCGAGGAGAGCGTAGGGCTGCCGTTGTTCGAGCGCTTGGGGAAGAAGATCTTCCTCACCCGCGCAGGCGAGGAGTTGTATCGCTTGAGCCGGCAGATTTCGCTGCAGCTCGACGAAGCGGAGCAACTGATCGACGAGTTGAAGGGAATGGAAGGCGGGCGGCTGGTCGTCGCGGTGGCGAGCACGGTGCATTATTTCGCCATCCGGCTGCTGGCGGACTTCTGCAAGCGCTATCCGAAGGTGCGGGTGAATTTCAAGGTGACCAACCGCAAGGGATTGCTGCAGATGCTCGAGGATAACGAAGCGGATACGGTGCTGATGGGGCGTCCGCCGGAAGAACTGGACTTGGTGGCCGAAGCGTTCATGGACAATCCGTTGGTGATCATTGCGCCCGCGGATCATCCGCGCGTCGGAGAAAAGGGCATACGCCTGGAGGACTTGCGCAATGAGACGTTTCTCATGCGCGAGCAGGGGTCCGGTACCCGAAACTCGGTCGAGCGATTTTTCGCCGAACGGGGCGTGCGGATCGTTGCGAGCATGGAAATGAACACCAATGGCGCAATCAAGCAAGGGGTCGAGGTCGGGCTGGGGCTGGGGCTGGTTTCGATACACACGGTCGAGCGCGAGCTTGCCGACCGCCGAGTGGTGGTGCTGGACGTGGAAGCGTTTCCAATCATGCGGCAGTGGTACATCGTGCATCGGGCGGGCAAACGCTTGACGGCGACCGCAACCGCTTTCGAGGAGTTCGTGCGGAGCGAGGCCCAGCGGTTCGTCGCGCCGTTCAATGCGATTCTCGGCGCCGGCAAGGAGACGGCTATCGGGGTGGTGGAATGTTGAGCGTGTGGCAGCCGAGGCCGGGAGTTTCAACAAAGTCCGGCCTCCCTTGGTCGTGTCTCCACCGGACGCCAATCGAATCCAGCCCGATACGCGCCGCTCACCTTCGAAGCGGAGTCCTTTTCGCGTTGCGAGGCTTGGTCAGACGGAGCGGGTGATCGGGCGCTCGGGACTACGAGTCGTTGAATTCGTACTGCGGCGTCGAGGCCCGTATCCCTCGCACTTTCCATGACGGGCGGCGTCGCACCGCACGGCCCTTCACCCATGGCGACGGATGCCGGATATCAGGCAGCCTTGGCGGTCCGTTCCAGGAGAAGCGGTTTGATCTGTTCCAACCAGGCCTCAATGCGCTGATCCGTGAGCATGCCCTGGGTGCGCTGGTCGATCACCAAGCCGACAAAGCGGCCGCCGACGACCGACGGGGAATGCTCGAAGACATACCCATCCGTACTCCAACTTCCAACGATTTCCGCCCCCCGCTCCGCTAAGGCCTGATACAAACGGATGAGGGAGCCGGCGAAACGGTCGGCGTAGCGTTCCTGCGCGCCCAGGCCAAACAACGCGATGCGTTTGCCGGACAGGTCCGCGTTTCCCATTTGAGCCAGAAACTCCTCCCAGTTGGGTTCCAGGCAGCCGGCGCTGCGTCCGGGAATTTCGGCGACGCCGTAGCTGGGAGTGCCCAGAATGAGTGAGTCGTAGCGCAACATCTCATCAGGGCTGATTCGGTTGACGTTCACCGGCTTATCGGCCAATTCGTCTCCAAGGAGCTTGTGGATCTTCTTGGCCACGAGCCGTGTGGTGCCGGTTTCCGTGCCGAAAAACAAGCCAATTTTGTTCATGACAGGTCATTAAGTTCGCATTAGAGAATTTGGGATCATACCGCACGCACACCCTACATCGGTGGGCAACGGTGTTTTCACCCATATGCATGGCGGCTGTGCTTTCCGGGATGGTCTGGAGCAGCCGGTCTGCTTGCGGCAACGGCACTGCCGATGACGCAATCTCCGCTTTCGAAGAGAGACGGTATGCCGGCGGTCGGACGCTGATTGACACCGATGGAAATTTGGCGCTTGAACACCCTGAAAAATAGCGAAGGGAACACATTTATGCGGATTTGGGCAGAACTGAGCAGACAACAGAGGAAAAAAAGAATCCGGCAAAGTGCCGGGCTGGTTCGGGTTTGGCGGAATTGTGCGGAACGTCTCGGAACCGATGTTATTTTCCCAGACAGAAACTCGCGAATATCCGGCTCAGCAAGTCCTCGTTGGTGAACTCCCCTGTGATTTCGCCCAGCGCCTTTTGGGCCGAATGGAGCTCTTCGGCCATGAGTTCGACGGTCTTTGAACCCAAGTAAAGGCGGGCATTGACTAACGCAGTGCGGGCTCTTTGAATGGCGTCCAGGTGTCGGCGGCGGGCACTGAACACGCCTTCAGTTCCTCGTTCATAGCCCGCGCGGCGGGCGAGTTCTTGTCTCAGCAGATCAATGCCCTCCCCTGTGCGGGCCGAAAGGTGGACGACAGTGGTTTCCCGATCGATAGTCATCGATGCCGGCGTGCCGGTCAGGTCTATCTTGTTGAGGACGCGGATGAGCGGGATGGCTTCCGGCAGGCCCGCCAGCAGTTCGCCGACGGCCTCGGGGTCGCGGGCGTCTATGACCAGCAGGATGCAGTCGGCGTTTGTGAGCGCTTCCCTGGCGCGCCGGATGCCTTCCCGTTCGATCGGCTCCTCGCTGTCGCGAAGTCCTGCCGTGTCGACGACGTGCAGGGGAAGACCACCGACCTGCAGCGATTCGCGGAGGATGTCTCGGGTGGTGCCCGGAATTTCGGTCACGATCGCCAGGTCGCGGCCGGATAGCGCATTGAGTAGGCTGGACTTGCCGGCGTTGGGGCGTCCTGCGATCACCGCCGTGAGACCCTCGCGCAGCAGCGCGCCTTGGTGCGCCTTGGTGTCGATGGTGTCGAGTTCGTCCAGCAGTCCGGCGAGGCCCTCGCCGAGCGCGGCGTCATCCAGCAGGTCGATGTCTTCGCCGCTGAAGTCGATGGCGGCTTCGACGTGGGTGCGGAGGCGGACGAGGCGTTCCTGCAGACGGTGGATGTGAGCTGAAAATTCGCCCTGAAGCGAGCGCTGCGCGGAGCGGGCGGCTTCCTCCGTGCCGCTGTCGATCAGGTCGGCGATGGCCTCGGCCTGGGCGAGGTCCAGCTTTCCGTTCAGGTAGGCGCGTTCGGAAAACTCCCCCGGGCGGGCGAGCCGGCATCCCAGCTGCAGCGTACGCCGCAGCAGGAGATCCAGGACTACGGGGCCGCCGTGGCCGTGCAGCTCGAGGATGTGTTCCCCGGTGAACGAGCGGGGCGCGGGAAAATACAATGCGATGCCGCTGTCGATGGCGCGGCCGTCGGCGTCCAGGAAGCGGCGGAATTCGGCGTAACGGGGGCGCGGCGGGCGGCTGAGTATGGCGCCGAGGATCGGGCTGAGATCGCTGCCGGAAATGCGGACGATGCCCACGCCGCCCTTTCCGGGCGGCGTGGCGATCGCGGCGATGGTGTCGCGCTCGGGAGCAGCCATCGCCGGTCGGGGATCAGGCTCTGGCAGCAGCCGTTTTCTCGATCTGGCGGGTGATGTACCACTGCTGGACGATCGACAGAATGTTGTTGACCACCCAGTACAGCACCAGTCCCGACGGGAAGAACAGGAAGAACACCGTGAAGATCAGCGGGAAGAACTGCATCACGCGGGCCTGGATCGGGTCGGTCGGCGGAGGGTTCAGGCGCTGCTGGATGAACATGGAGACACCCATGATCAGTGGCAGGACGAAGTACGGGTCTTTGGAGGAAAGATCGTCCAGCCAGAGCAGGAACGGAGCCTGGCGCAGGTCCACGCTTTCGACCAGCACCCAGTACAGCGAAATGAATACCGGGATCTGAACCAGGATCGGGAGGCAGCCGCCGAGCGGGTTGACCTTCTCCTTGCGGTAGAGTTCCATCATCGCCTGGTTGTAGCGCTGGCGGTCTTCGCCGTAGCGTTCCTTCAACTCCACCAGCTTGGGCTGCAGCTTACGCATGTTGGCCATGGAGCGGTAGCTGGTTTCGGAGAGCTTGAAGAACAGCGCCTTGATGACCAGTGTCACGAAAATGATGGCCCAGCCCCAGTTGTTGAAATAGCCGTGGAAGGTTTCCAGCAGCCAATAGATGGGTTTGGCGATGACGGTGAGAATGCCGAAGTCCGCGGTCAGCTCCAGGCCGGGCGCGATGCCTTCCAGCACGTGCTGCAGCTTGGGGCCGGCGAATAGTCGGGCTTTGAGGCTCCGGCTGCCCCCGGCCGGAACGTCTGCCTGGGGCGAGTAGGCGCCGATCACGAAAACCCGGTCGGTCAGGGCCTTGGTATAGAAGGTCGACTCGTCTTCGCCGGGCGGAACCCAGGCGGCGAGGAAATAATGCTGGATCATCGCGATCCAACCCTGGCGGGACTTCACGTCCAGGTTGCCGTCCGCCATGTCCTTGAAGGCGATCTTCTCGTAGCTCTTGTCCGCCGTGTGCAGGACGCCGCCGGTGTAGGTGCGGATGAATTGCGAGTCCTCCTGTGCGCTGGTCGGTTCCTTGCGCTGCAGCTGCATGTACTGGCGGCCCGTCCAGTTCGAGCCCGAGCGGTTGTCGATCGTCTGCTCCATGTCGATCAGATAACTGCCGCGGTGGAGGATGTAGGTCTTGGTCACCGTGACGCCCTGGCCGTCGGTCCAGGTGAGGGGGATGCGCAGGACGTCCTGGCCATCCTGCAGGCGGTATTCGCCGGCGTCGGCGTTCCAGATGCTGTGATGGGTGGGCACCTGCTGGGCGGAGCCGATGAAGCCGCTCTGGGCGATGAAGGTGTCGCCCTGATCGGTGAGCAGCCGGACGGGCCGATCCGGCTGGTCCTTGCTGACAGGGTAGTTCAGCAGGTCGAGCTGGCGCAGGTCACCGCCGAGGGTGTCGATTTCCAGGTTGAGGACGTCGGTGCGGACCTGAATGCGGCGGCTGCCCTCCTGGGTCGGCGATTCGGTGTGCGCGGCCGTCCCGGTCACGTCCTCGTTCGGCCGTAGCGGCAGATCGCCCGCCGATGCACCGGGGGTGGCGTTTTCGGTCTGGGCCACGGCTTGGGGCTTCGGGCCATAGTCGATCTGCCATTGCTGCCACAGCAGGAAGCTCAGGAATATGAAAAAGACAAAGAGCACAAACCGTAGGTTATCCATTATTGTTTTCCAAATTTTTCCGGGACCGGATCGATGCCGCCGTGATGCCAGGGGTGGCATTTCAGGAGCCGCCGTATTGTAAGGTATGCCCCGCGCATCGCGCCAAAGCGCTCGATGGCGTCTATGGCATAATTCGAGCAGGTGGGGAAGAACCGGCAGTGGTGGCCGATCCAGGGGCTCAGCAGGTATTGGTAGAGCCGGATCAAGGCGATGAGGAGCCGCTGCATCGTCGGGTCAGTCTGAGCCAATGTTTTTCCAGGGCGCGCAGCAGAACGGCGGAATTCACGGCGGTTGCCGGTGTGCGGGCCATGACGACATAATCAAGGGCGCCGAGCTCCGCTTGGCGAAGACGGAATGATTCGCGAACCAGCCGCTTGATCCGGTTGCGATCGACGGCCTTCCGAATCTGTTTCCGGGAGAGCGCCAAGCCTAAGCGCGCATGGGCTCGGCTGTTGGGGCGAGCCAGCACCGTGAGCCATGAATCCGAGGAGCGGCAGGCGTCTTCGAAAACGAAACGGAAGTCTACGGGGCTGGCCAATCGGTGGGATCTGGGAAACCCGTACCCTTGGCTGGGAACGGGCCGTTCCATCAGACCGAAAGCTTTTTGCGCCCTTTCGCGCGCCGGGCGCTGAGGACGGCGCGGCCGCCGCGGGTCTTCATGCGGGCGCGGAAGCCGTGGGTGCGCACGCGCTTGATCTTGCTCGGTTGATAAGTTCTTTTCATGATCTGTCCTGCTCGATGCCGGGGCGGCAAAAAGAAAAAGAGCGCAACTATAAGATGTGGCGCGCTCGCAGTCAAGAATCTGGGCGCGGGTTCATTTTCCGGTAGAATGGGCTCCCCCCTTCCGGGTCAGCCCGGCCCACCAGTTTTCCGAGGACATCCCCCGATGAGCATGCTCTGGAGTCACTGCATCAGCAAGCTTGAAGGCGAACTTCCTCCCCAGCAGTTCAACACCTGGATCAGGCCGTTGCAAGCCGTGGAGGACGGGGCCGAGCTGCGTCTCCTGGCGCCGAACCGGTTCGTTCTCGACTGGGTGAAGCAGCACTTCATCGGAAAGATCGAGGAAGTTGTGTCCGAGCAAAACCTCGACGCCGTCCATAGCGTGGTGCTGGAGATCGGTTCGCGCGCCGCAGAGGCGGCCCAGGTCCGGCCCGCGAGCCCGCTCAAGAAAGTGGGCCCGGCGCGCAAGCAGGTACCGAACAACCTCAACAGCGCCTTTACGTTCGGCAATTTCGTCGAAGGCAAGTCCAACCAGTTGGCCAAGGCGGCATCGCTGCAGGTGGCTCAGAACGTCGGACGCGCCTACAATCCGCTGTTCATTTATGGCGGCGTCGGCCTCGGCAAGACCCATCTGATGCACGCTATCGGCAATGAAATTCTCCGCGGCAATCCGGCCGCCAACATCGTTTATCTGCATTCCGAGCGCTTCGTCTCGGATATGGTCAAGGCGTTGCAGCATAACGCGATCAATGCATTCAAGGAGTTTTACCGCACCGTCGATGCCCTCCTGATCGACGATATCCAGTTTTTTGCCGGCAAGGAGCGCTCGCAGGAGGAGTTCTTCCACACCTTCAATACGCTGCTGGAAAACAAGCACCAGGTGGTGCTGACCTGCGACCGTTATCCGAAAGAGATCAAGGGGCTGGAAGAACGACTCAAGTCCCGGTTCGGATGGGGGCTGCCGGTGGCTATCGAGCCGCCCGATCTGGAAACCCGCGTTGCCATTCTCATGAGCAAGGCGCAGCAGTCCGGGATCGACTTGTCGCCGGAGGTCGCTTTTTTCATCGGTAAGCGCATCCGTTCCAACATCCGCGAATTGGAAGGGGCGCTCCGCCGCGTCCTCGCCAACGCGCAATTCACCGGTCGTCCGATTACGCTGGAGTTCGCCAAGGAGGCTTTGCGCGATCTGATTGCGCTGCAGGACAGGATGATCAACGTGGAAAATATCCAGAAGACCGTGGCGGAGTATTTCAAGATCCGCCAAGCCGATCTGCTGTCGAACAAGCGTACGCGCTCGCTGACCCGGCCGCGCCAGATCGCCATGGCCTTGTCCAAGGAGTTGACCAGCCATAGCCTGCCGGAGATCGGCCAGATGTTCGGCGGGCGGGACCACACCACGGTGCTGCATGCCTGCCGGAAAGTGCAGGAGCTCAAGGAGAGCGATGCCAGATTCATGGAGGACTTTTCCAATCTTCTGCGCATCCTGTCCAACTGAACGCGCCGTTTCTTTCGATAAGGGCCTGAGCCATGAAATTCCGTATCTTGCGGGAAGATTTGTTATTGCCTTTGCAACAGGTCATTGGCGTCATCGAGCGGCGACAGACTTTGCCGATTCTTGCGAACGTGCTGATCGAGGTGGATGCCGGACGCGTGGAGTTCACCGGGACCGATCTGGAGGTTCAGCTCGTTGCTCGCACGGAGATCGACGGGCCGGAGTCGGGGCGTTTCACCGTGCCCGCGCGCAAGTTGATGGACATCTGCAGGCTCCTGCCGGAAGGGAGCGGGCTGGCCTTCGAGGTGAAGCCGGAGCGGGTATCACTGCAATGTGGCAAGAGTCGGTTCGTTTTGGGCGCGTTGCCGGCGGAGAACTATCCCAACTTCGAGCATGGTGATCCGGAGGCGGCGTTCAGTTGTGAAGCGCAGTTGCTGCGGCGGGCCATCGAGAAGACCGCTTTCGCCATGGCGCAGCAGGACGTGCGCTACTATCTCAATGGCCTGCTCCTGGAAATCCGGCAGGGTCAGATCCGTACCGTCGCGTCAGACGGCCATCGGCTGGCGTTGTTCGAGGAATCTGTCGAGGGGATGCCGGATGTCGCCCGGCAGATCATCATGCCCCGAAAGGGCGTTCTCGAGCTGGGGCGTCTATTGGCTCACGTCGAGGAGTCGGCCAGCGTGCAGATATCGGCGAACAACGTAAGGGTCGTCCTCGGCGCGTTCAGTTTCGCGGCGAAGCTGGTCGAAGGACGTTATCCCGATTATGAACGCGTGATCCCGAAGGTGGCGTCGCGTGTTGTCGTGGCCGACCGTTCCGATCTGCGCAGCGCGCTGACCCGGGTGGCCGTGCTATCCAATGAGAAGTTCAAGGGTGTCAGCCTTGAGGTCGGGGAAGGAGTCGTCAGGCTCAGGGCGCAGAATCCGGAGCACGAGGAGGCGGAGGATGAGGTGCCGGCGGAGGTCGCGGGTGAGATGTTCTCGGTGGGTTTCAATGCGACCTATCTGCTCGACGCGATCAACGCGGTGGCTTCGGATTCGGTGCGCATGTCATTTACTGACGCCAATGGCAGCTGCTTGATCGAGGATATGTCGGATTCCAGGCATCGCTTCGTCGTGATGCCGATGCGCCTTTGATGCTGGAATGTCCGGACTCGAAGAGCAGCGGAGTTGATGCCGCTGGGACAGCATGGCACTGTTGAAAATTGACATTGCCGATGTCCGCAATATTGAATCCGCAAGCCTGAGTCCCGGCGAGGGGCTCAATCTGCTGTTCGGAGCTAACGGCAGCGGCAAGACCTCGGTGCTCGAGGCGATTTATCTTCTCAGCAGGGGCAAGTCGTTTCGCTCTCCCCAGCCTCATCGCGTCATCCGGTTCGATCAGGCGTTTCTTACCGTTTCCGGCCGAGTCGGACGACCCGGTGCGGGCACCAGCGTGGGCGTTCGCCTCGGGCGTAGCGAAAGGGAAGTCCGGGTGGATGGGCGGGGCTGTGACTCCAGCGCGCAGTTGATCCGGCTTTTCCCCGTGGTCTTGGTCCAGCCCTCCAGCGTCGCGCTGCTCGACGGCCAGCCTCGATTGAGGAGGCAGATGCTCGATTGGGGGGTGTTCCACGTGGAACACGACTATCTCGATCTGCTGCGGCGCTTTTCCAGGGCTCTCGATCAGCGCAACGCGGTGCTCAGGGGGGATGCCTCGGCCTCGAATCTTGAGACATGGTCGGGAGAGGTCGCGCGATGGGGTACAATGATTGCTGAATTGCGGTCGGCCTACGTCGACAGGATTCGGGCACACGTCGCGGAGATGGTGTCTGCTCTGCTCGGCCCGATAGGTGCCGAACTGGTCTTTCGGCCGGGGTGGAGGGCTGGGTGGTCGTATGCCGATGCTCTTGCGGCATCCGTCGCGACGGATCGGCGCCAGGGTTACACGGAACCGGGTCCGCACAAGGCGGATTTGACGGTACTGGTCGGAGGGCGCCCCGCCAAGGACTATTTGTCGCGGGGGCAGTTGAAGCTCCTGACTTACGCGCTTTTGCTGGCGCAGGCAGGTTGGCTGGAAGAAGATCGGCCGGGCCGGGTCTGTCTGTTGGTCGATGACATAGCTTCCGAGCTGGACCCCCGCAACCAGGAGCGGCTGCTGTGCTTGTTGAAATCGACCGGCGTCCAGTCCTTTGTCACTTATTCCGGTGCCGGCCAGGAGGCAGTGGCGTTTGGCCAGGCCGCCAGAATGTTCCACGTGGAACAAGGCCGCGTCCTGGCCGACGAATAAGAAACTAAGTGACCATGGCGATCAGCTTCCCTCGCTGAAGAAAGCAATTGCTCGCCATGATCGTTTCCCTCATCCCGCCGTCTCCCAAAGGGAGAGAGCGAACAAGGTTGAGCGACTTTCACGCTAAATGACTCGATCGAATGACTACCAAGCCTAACCAATACGACAGTTCCCACATTAAGATTCTCAAAGGGCTCGATGCGGTACGCAAGCGTCCGGGCATGTACATCGGCGATACCGACGATGGCACGGGGCTGCATCATATGGTGTTCGAGGTCGTGGACAACTCGATCGACGAAGCCATGGCAGGCTACTGCAAGCGCATCTGCGTGGCGGTGCATGAGGACGAGTCGGTTACGGTTTCCGACGATGGCCGCGGCATTCCTGTCGATATCCATCCCGAAGAGGGGCGCTCGGCGGCCGAAGTGATCATGACGGTGCTCCACGCAGGGGGCAAGTTCGACGACAACGCCTACAAGGTCTCGGGTGGTTTGCATGGGGTGGGCGTATCGGTGGTCAACGCCCTGTCCGAGCGGCTTTGGTTGGACATCTGCCGGGGCGGTAAGCGCTACAGGCAGGAGTACCGGGACGGGGAGCCCCAGGCGCCCCTGGCCGAAGTGGGCCAGGCCGACACGACGGGCACGACCGTGCGGTTCAAGCCTAGCCCCCGGATCTTTTCCAACATCGAATTCCACTATGAGATTCTCGCCAAGCGTCTGAGGGAGCTCTCCTTTCTCAACTCCGGCGTGCGAATCGAGCTGGAGGACAAGCGCAACGGGAAGAGCGAGGTGTTCGAGTTCGAGGGCGGGATCAGGGCTTTCGTGGAACACTTGAACAAGAACAAGACGCCGCTCTTTGACCGGGTATTTCACCTTGAGGCCGACCGGGACGGCGTCGGCGTCGAGATCGCTATGCAATGGAACGATTCCTACCAGGAAAACGTCTTCTGCTATACCAACAACATCCCCCAGCGCGACGGCGGAACTCACCTGGCCGGTTTCCGGGCGGCCCTCACCCGCACCGTGAACCAGTACATCGAAGAGCAGGGGCTGCTGAAGAAGCAGAAAGTCGCCACGGTGGGCGACGATGCGCGCGAAGGATTGACCGCCGTCCTGTCGGTGAAGGTGCCCGACCCCAAGTTTTCCTCCCAGACCAAGGAAAAGCTGGTTTCATCCGAAGTGAAGTCCGTGGTCGAGTCGGTCATGGCGGAGAAGCTTAACGACTTCCTGCTGGAGAACCCGTCGATTGCCCGAACCATCGCCAACAAGGTTGTCGACGCAGCCCGCGCCCGGGAGGCGGCCCGGAAGGCCAGAGAAATGACGCGCCGCAAGTCGGCGCTGGATATCGCCGGCCTGCCCGGCAAGCTGGCGGACTGCCAAGAGAAGGATCCTGCGCTTTCCGAGCTGTTCATCGTCGAGGGCGATTCCGCCGGCGGTTCCGCCAAGCAGGGACGGGACCGGCGCAGCCAGGCCATACTCCCGCTCAAGGGCAAGATCCTGAACGTCGAGCGGGCGCGGTTCGACAAAATGCTCTCCTCGGAAGAGGTTGGGACCCTCATTACCGCATTGGGCTGCGGGATCGGCCGGGAGGAATACAACCCGGACAAGTTGCGCTATCACCGCATCATCATCATGACGGATGCCGACGTCGACGGTTCGCACATCCGTACCCTCCTCCTGACTTTTTTCTACCGCCAGATGCCGGAACTGGTCGACCGCGGCCACGTGTACATTGCGCAGCCGCCGCTATACAAGGTCAAGAAGGGGCGCCAGGAGCACTATGTCAAGGACGACGCCGAACTCAACGAATATCTGCTGCAACTCGCCATAGATAAGGCGCGGCTCGTCGTCAACGAGGAAGCTCCACCCATCCAGGGACAAGGCCTGGAGAAGCTTGCGCATGAATATTTGCATGCCAGAAAGCTGATCGACCGGCTTGCCCACCGTTACGACGAGGCGTTCCTCGAGGCCCTGACGGTGCATCCTCCCCTCTCCGCCGCAGAGTTCGGCGACTCCGACCGCTGCCGCGACTGGTTCGCGGAGATCGAGCGAACCCTGAATGCGGAAGGACCTGCGCGCTATATCGTCTCGGTGCAGCCCGCGGCTGCTCTGGGAGACTTTACCGTGCAGGTGACCCGCCGTCTGCACGGGGTTGAGCGGACCATTGAGGTCGGGGCGGGGTTCTTCGGTGGCAACGACTTTGCGTTGCTGAGCGCTTTCGGCAGGAGCGTGGCCGGCTTGTTCGGCGATGCCAGTGCGATTTGCTTCGACAACGAACGCCGGCCGGTGCGTTCGTTCAAGGAATCATTCGACTGGATGCTGACCGAAGCCAAGAGGGGACAGCACATCCAACGCTACAAGGGATTGGGGGAGATGAACCCGGAGCAGCTTTGGGAAACGACGCTGGATGCCAACACCCGTCGCCTTTTGCAGGTCCGTATAGAGGACGTCATCGCGGCCGACGAGGTGTTCACCACCTTGATGGGAGACCAGGTGGAGCCGCGGCGCGATTTCATCGAGCGGAACGCGCTGCAAGTGGCAAACCTGGACGTGTAATGCAGGAAGCCGGGGCGGCTCTGCTCAAGGCTTGTGCTTGGGGGAAGCCGGGCCGACGTACGCGCTGAACTTGATGCCATAATCCAGCGTAGCGAGAGAATTCAGCAGAACCTCCGGATGGGTCGCCCACAAAGGCTTTCTTGTCGTGCCGGGGCTCTTCCGTTCCATGTGTCCGAGCAAGGCATTGATATGAAGTTCCGGCACACCTGCCAATCTCAAGTAGTGTTGAAAGGTCGAGCGGAAAGCTTCGGTCCGCCGGCCGCTCCGTTTCAGGCCGTGTCTTTCCAGGTGTCTGCTCAGCCACATTCCCACATTTTGTCCTTTGCTGCCCAGTCGCGGAATGATCAAGCCGGGCCACAAAGTGTCCAGGCCGGAGACGCCTTCGACGTATGCCAGCAAGCCCAGGTCGATCAGTTTGGGATGCACAGGCACCATGCGTTCGGACTTCCCGCGAGCGGTCGACGCCACGAACCGAAAGGCCGGGATCCGGTTTTCGAGCAGAGCAATGTCCCTGGGTTCAAGCTGGCAGATTTCGCCGATCCGCGCCCCCGTGTGCAGTTGAATCAAGGGAACCCAGTACTTATAGGGTGTATCGAAATCGGCGACAGTTTCTTCACCTTCGAAAAACGCCCGCAACTGTTCCTGGGTGAACGGCTTATCCGCCGGCTGTTGGCGTTGCTCCGCAACCACGGTGCCAGTCGGTAACTTGCAACCGCTGCAAGGATTCTCCGCGAGTGCATAACGCTCCTGGCCAAGCGCCCAGTTGAACAGGGCGGACAGGGAGCTCAGGTGGCCGTTTACCGTGGAAGCGGAGAGACGGCGCCTCTCTGAAAGTTCTTTTGAGAATGCGGCGACGTCGGAACTGCGGTATTCCGCGAGCGGCCTGTCGCCAAGGATTTCGATGAATCGTAGCAGATGGTTTTCCGCCTGCCGCAGCCGTTCGAACCGGACCTTGCCGTGCTGGTCCCGAATGTACTCCCTGATGATCGGGAACATCGTAGGGGCGCCGCGTTGCCGACGCCGATGGCCGTACCGCTCGACGGCTCTGCCTTCTGCTTTCTTAACCGGTGGCTGGCTCTGCTGTTCGGTGTCCATTGTCGCAAGCGCTCTTTTTCTGGGCATGAGTTAGGTGTGTTGATGATGCATTTCGCATGTGGCGGGGAGGCGCGGCGATGTAGAGCGTAAAACCTGCCTCTAGCATCCATTTTTAACAACACTACCAAATCATTCGCTTTAGTTCTTGGACAATAACGTATTCGAATAGGACTATTCTTTACTTCACAGCTAGGACGTACTTGAGAATCCGGTGTCCTTCCTCAAAGTTGGCATCTTCCAGCTAATGTCCGCGGTCAATTCAGACCGTTCGAGGCGCGGAGCTTCGGACCGCCTGAGAGTTCTGTTCGCTTTTGGAGGCTTCACCCGTGAAGACCGAACTGTCGTTTGACTCCGCCGCATTCGCCGAACGCGATCGTTTCGAGATGTGGCGGGAAGTGTTCTGCTCAAAGATGTGGGGTCTCGATATCGTGCATACCGACCCCGGTCCATTTTTTGCCCGCTGCCGCTTTGTGCGTCTCGGTGCGGTGGGTGTCGGGCGAAATGAGTTGAGCGCAGCGGATTACATCCGCACGCCCGAATTGATCCGGGCACATGACTCTGACGATTTCGGGTTCCACCTTAGTCTCCGCGGCGGTTCACGTATCCTTCAGGCAGGACGCCAGGCGGATATGGGCGGACTGAGCGGCGCCCTGTTGGCCAGTGATCAGCCCGGCATCGTTTCCACCTTGTCGAAATCGGGGACCGACCGCTATCAAGGCTACTGTCTGCACTTGCCCAGGAAGGGATTGTTGCAGCGTGTCCCACGCGCTGAGCGCCATCTGGCCGAAGTCTGTTCCGGCCGTGAGCCGTTGAAACTTCTGGTGCAGTATCTGGACCTCATATCAGGCAATGGCGCGGCCTTGCAGTGCCCCGACCTGAGCGAACTCGCCGGTGAGCATGTGCTGGATCTCATCGCCCTAGTGCTCGAGCCCGGGAGCGATTCGGAATACCGGGCCGAGCAGGGAGGACTGCGCGCAGCGCGGCGAACGGCATTGTTGAGATATCTGGAACAGCACTACCGGGACGAGCGCCTTTCGGTGAAATCGGCTGCGGCTGCGCTGGGGATTTCCGAAAGCTATTTGCACCGGCTGATGGCGGAGAGCGGGGAAAGTTTCACTGAAACGGTCAACCGCCTGCGTCTGGAGCGGGCGAAGCGCATGCTGGAGGATCCGGGATGTGCCCGTCTGCGCATCGGCGAAATCGCGTTCGCCACGGGATTCAGCGATTTCACCTATTTCAACCGACTGTTCCGGCGGCGCTTCGGCGATACACCAGGGGCGTTCCGCGCGGATCGGCCGGAGCGCAGCAATGCGGGACGGTGAATGGTTATGGGGTTCCCGGCCCTGCCAGGCGGACTGATCACTCCACGTTCTGGACCTGTTCGCGCATCTGCTCGATCAGTACCTTGATGTCCACGGCGGCGCGGGTGGTTTCGAGGTCGGCCGACTTGGACGCCAGCGTATTGGCCTCGCGGTTCATTTCCTGCAGCAGGAAGTCGAGACGGCGTCCCGCAGGCTCACGCTGGGTAAGGATGTGTCGCATTTCGGTGGTATGCGCGGTCAGCCGGTCCAATTCTTCGGCGACGTCCATCTTCTGCGCGAGGTAGACCAACTCCTGCTCGAGGCGGGAGGCGTCGGGGGTGGCCATCACCTCGGCCAGACGGGCCATCAGCTTTTCCCTGAGTCCCACCAGAACCGTCGGCAGGCGCGCCTGCACCGCTCGGACTGCGTTCTGGATGTCGGCACAGCGGTTGTCCAGCAAGGTGGCGATCTGGGTGCCTTCGCGTTCCCGGAATGCCAAGGCCTCGGCCATGGCTTGGTCCAGCAGGGCGAGAATACCGGGTCCCAGCGAGGGGATGTCCGGCTCGCTCTCCTGCATCACGCCCGGCCACCGCAGCAGTTCGATGGGACTGAAGCTGGCCCAGCTCCTGTCTGCCAGCGCCTCGATGTCTTGCAGTGCATCGAGCAGGCCGCGCACCAGTTCCGGATTGACGCGTGTCGCGCCGGCTTCCTGATTCAAAGGCTTCCAGGCCAGGGTGCAGTCTACCCTGCCCCGTTTGAACGACTCGCCGATCCTGTTGCGCACCTCCAGCTCCAGGCCGCGCAGCGGATCCGGCAGGCGCAGGCCGAGGTCGAGATAGCGGTGATTGACGGCGCGCAGGTCCCAGCTCACCCGCCAGTTATCGACTGTCCCTTGCGCGGCTCCGAAAGCCGTCATGCTGCGGATCATGGTGTCTCCTTAATCTCCGTTCAAAGCCCCGCATGCTATGCCGAGCGGAGGATCGGGTAAAACCCCCGGACGGCGAGGCGTCACGGCGCCGGCCTTAGCCGTAGCTTCTCCTGCGCCGGGCCCGGCTCGAACGGCAGGGGCCGGCCGGCGGCCCAGGCATTTTGCTGATCGCGGTAGTGCGGTGAAAACGGATGGCCCGACTGCCCGGCCGGCATGTGCAGGATGCCGTCGCCATGATGACCGGGCGAGACCACCAGCCGTTCGCTGGCGCCTTGATTGGGCGTCAGCACGCGAACGCAATAGCCGCCACAGCCTGCACCGTCTACCGGCGGCATGTCCAGCAGCGCCGACACCAGGGGCAGGTTCTCGCTGAACGGATGCCGGACCTCCACCCGGTTGACCCGGCCCCAGGGCAGATCCTTGAGTTCGGCAACGCCGAATTCCTCCTTGAGTTCGTTCACGCTTTGCCTGAGGACGCCGCGCAGAAAGTCTTCCCAGGACCCGCTCCGATCCGGGACGGTGTGCGGCAGGCGCGAGGCAATCAGCGCGCGCAGCGGCGTCTCTGCTTCGCGCCAGGCATAGACGAAGCCGGGATCGGCCTGGTTGCACTGAGCCAGGAGGCGGGAGAATATCGTGCGGGCGAGATTACGGCGGTAGCGGACCAGCAGCGCGATCCCGCGGCTGTCCGCCTCCATCCGGCCGTCCCAGGTTTCCACCGCCCGGCGGGCGTCGGCCAGCGCCGGGTCGCCGGTGTCCGCCGTCAATGCCAGGACCAGGTCGCGGTAGAACTCGAAGAATTCGCTGCGGGTATCCAACTGCAAACCAAACAGCTCGGGCTCGGTCAGCGCCTGCGCATTCTTCAGGCTTTCGCCGATGCGGTAGGCGCGGTAGCTGTTGGAATAGTTGTGGCCAAGGACATAGGGGTAATCGCGCCCCACCGTGCGGTTGTTGGCCGTGGCCAGGAACCCCGAGGCGGGATCGACGACCCGCGGCAACCGTTCGGGCGGGACGAAGCCGTCCCAGGCGGTGCTGCCGTCGCTCCAGCTCCGGCTCACCGAACCATCGAAACCGCGCCGCAGCGGAAAGTGGCCGGTCAGGGTCCAGGCGATACGCCCTGTCCGGTCGGCGAGAACCACGTTCTGGGGCGGGCTTCCGGTGCGGTTCATGATGGCGATGGCCGATTCCAGGTCGCCGGCGCCGTCCATGTCCAGCAATCCGAGATCGACCCCTTGGGCCTCGAGCGCGGTCCAGCGCAGCGCCACCGGTTGGCCCAGCAGCGGCTCGGTCACGACCGGTCCCCAGCGGCTGGATTTCAGCGCCAGCGTCTGATCCGCGCCGTCCTTCACGCGCACGGTTTCGGTACGCGTGTCCAGCGTCGCCCAGCCTTCGGGCGTGCGGTAGCGGTCGGGCTCGGATGCGTGCATTTCCAGCCTCACCAGGTCGAGCACGTCCGCGTCGACGTTGGTGAAGCCCCAGGCGATCCGGCCGTTGCTTCCCGCTACCAGCAGCGGCAGGCCGGGAAGGGTCACGCCGCTCATCACGGCCTCGCCATAGCGCAGTTCGGCCCGGTACCAGATGTTGGGCACGCCCAGGTTCAGATGCATGTCGTTGGCGACGATCGCCCTACCGTCCCGGGTCCGGCTGCCGGCCACGGCCCAGTTGTTGGAGCCGGCGGCCAGCGCCTCGGCGTCCACCCTGGCGCCCAGCTTCAGCGGCCGGGCCTCACCCAGCAGTTTGGCCAGCGCGGTCGCAGGGACCGGCTGTGCGGGACGACGCGATCCGTTGCCCCCGGCGATGACCGAGGTATAGGCGTCGACGTCCGGTGTCAGGAACGCCACGACTTCCGGCGGCAAAGTTTCGGCCATCACGCTGAGCATGCGCTCCTCCTCTGGATGGCCGTTGAGGGTTTGGAACATGTTGAGGCCGACCAGCAGGCTGTCCGCGGTTCGCCAAGGTGCCGGCACGTAGCCGAGGACCAGCATTTCCGGTGGCGGGACGGTCTGTTCGGCCATGCGGGCGTTGACGCCTGCGACGTAAGCCTCGAGCACCCGCCGCTGGGATTCGGGCAAGGCCGCGACGATGGCCGCCGCGGCACGCTCGAAGGCATAAACGCGCTGCGCCCGGTCGTGGGCCAGGGCCTGTTCGCCGAAGATTTCGGCCAGCCGGCCTGCGCTCTTGCGCCGCATCAGGTCCATCTGGAACAACCGGTCGCGCGCGTGCAGATAGCCCAGCACGCGCATAGCGTCTTCCCGGTTCGCCGCGTACACCCGTGGAATGCCGAGCGCGTCGAACTCGACGGTAGCGGGATGGATGAGCCCCGGCAGGACGCTTTCGCCACCGCGGGCCGGGAGCGATGCCGCTGCCTTTTCCAGGCGGGTGCCGGCATAGGTCGCAAGGGCCAGTACGCCAAAGCCGATCAGATACAGGATATGCTTGAATTTCATGGTGAAAACGCTTCGGCGCCACAACAACAATTAGAGTATACTGACCTGCTTTTCATCGTATAAGCAAGCCCATATGAGACCCAGCGGACGCAGTCCCGATCAACTCCGGCGTATCGCCTTCACCTGCAACTACACCAAACACGCCGAAGGCTCGGTGCTCGTCGAATTCGGCGATACCCGCGTCATCTGCACCGCCAGCGTGGAAGAGCGGGTTCCGCCTTTCCTCAAGGGCAAGGGCAACGGTTGGATCACCGCCGAGTACGGCATGCTTCCCCGCGCCACCCACGAACGTACGGGCCGCGAGGCCGCTCGCGGCAAACAGGGCGGGCGGACCATGGAGATCCAGCGCCTGATCGGCCGCTCCCTGCGCGCCGCGCTGAACCTGGAAGCCCTGGGCGAGCGCACCGTCACCATCGACTGCGACGTCATCCAGGCCGATGGCGGTACCCGCACCGCCTCGATCACCGGCGGCTACGTCGCTCTGGTGCTGGCCGTGCAGCGGCTGCTGAAGAATCGCAAGATCAAGACCAATCCGGTGCACGGCCAGATCGCTTCGGTCTCGGTCGGCATCTGCCAGGGGGTTCCCGTCCTCGACCTGGACTACGCCGAGGACTGCGACGCCGAAACCGACATGAACGTGGTCATGAACGACGCCGGTGCCTTCATCGAAATCCAGGGCACGGCCGAAGGCCACGCGTTCCGCCGCGACGAACTGGACGCCATGCTTCGCCTGGCCGAGAGCGGCATTGCCGATCTCCTACTGCACCAGCAGGAAGCGCTGGAGAGCTGCGGTATCGCACGCTAGACATCCCATGTCGGGAAAGCTCGTCCTCGCCAGCAACAACGCGGGCAAAATCCGCGAACTCCAGGTCCTACTCTCACCGCTCGGTTTCGAGATCGTCGCCCAAGGGGCCTTGGGGATTCCGGACGCTGAGGAAACCGGCTCCAGCTTCCTCGAAAATGCCCTGATCAAGGCGTGGCACGCGGCCACGCTCAGCGGCCTGCCGGCCATCGCCGACGATTCGGGACTCGAAGTCGATGCGCTGGACGGCGCGCCCGGCGTCTATTCGGCGCGCTATGCCGGCCTCTCGGCCTCCGACGGCGACAACATCGATAAACTTTTGGCCGCTTTGAGCGGCGTCGAGGCCGGGCGCCGCAGTGCGCGCTTCCGCTGCGTCATGGTGTTCGTCCGCGACGCGGGGGATGCCGATCCCGTCGTGGCGGAAGGGTGCTGGGAAGGCCGGATCGGCGAGGCCTGCCGCGGGGAAGGCGGCTTCGGCTACGACCCCGTGTTCATCGTACCGGAAACCGGCCTGTCGGCTGCCGAACTCTCACCGGAAGACAAAAACCGCCTGAGCCATCGCGGCCAGGCCGCTTCACTGTTGGCCAGCCGATTGAGGGACTTGGCAAGCGGTTGACCAGCAAGGCTCTGTGGGCTGTCATCCAACTGTGCATCGACAGCCTGTGGAAAAGCCACCACAATTCAAATATGGCCCGGCTGTTCCGAAGCGCCGGCTCGCGCGACAACGGAAGGTGCACATGACCAGTTCCGATACGCTCAAGTTTCTCGAATCGCTCCTGGCCAAGGACTTCAAGGCCGAACACCACCGGCGCCAGCCCCGCAAGCGCGCCGAGCCCCTCATCATCACCCTGTCCCGCGATTTCGGCGCCGGCGGCGAAGCGCTGGTCGCGGAGCTGGCCCGCTTGCTGGATCTGCCGATCTACGACAAGGAGGTCCTCGACCGGGTTGCCAAGAAGACCCGGATCGACAAGATCCACCTCGAGCATCATGACGAAGACAGCGCCGAGCGGATCAGCGACCTGCTCTACAACCTGGTGTTCGGCACGGCGGCCACGCGCCACGATTACCGGCGGGCGCTGATCGAGGTGGTGACCGATCTGGCGAAGAACGACTGCATCATCGTCGGCCGCGGCGCCCACCTGATCCTTGCCGGCCGCAAGGTGTTCCGCCTGCGCGTGGTCGGGTCGCGGCCGGTCTGCGGCGAGCGCGTCGCTGCGGAACTGGGCATCGGCCAGGCCGAGGCCGAGCGCCTGGTGTTCGAGACCAACAACAAGCGGCACAAGTCGGTCCAGACGCTGTTCAGCGACCTGTATGATGAATGCTCGCTGGAACACGCCATCAATTTCGATCTCGTGCTCAACACCGATCATCTGCCGCCGGGCAACGCCACGCCGACCGTACTCGTCGCGGCGCAGCAGTTCGGCTTCGAAATCTTCGACCTCCACCAGCGGGAAGCCACATGAACCTGGCGGACGGACAGGCCCCCTCCCGTCTGCTCCGAGTCGAGATCGTCGACGTTTGTCGAGAGATATTTTCCGGGCGCTGCAGCCGCGTCGTCGCTCCGGCGGCAGATGGTGAGGTCGGCGTTCTGCCCCGGCATACGCCGTTCCTGACCCGGCTTCGGCCCGGCGAGATCAGGCTTAGGACCGAGAGCGGCGAAGATCTGTACTACTATCTGTCGGGCGGCTACATGGAAGTCCAGCACTGGGATGTCAGCATTCTGGCCGACCAGGTGCTCCGTTCCGAAGAGATCGACCGCGAGGCCGCCTTGGAGGCCAAGCGCGGCGCAGAGCGCATGCTCCGCGAGAACCGGATTCCCAGCGAGCGTGACCGCGCCTATCTGGAATTGCTCAAGGCTCTGGCTCAGTTGCGCCTGCTGGAACGGCTGAGCGCGCAACAACTGGGCCGCACCCGGCCCTGATCCTGCGGCGGCAAGCCGCGAACGCGATAGTTCGAGGAGATCCATCATGACGATGAAGAAGCGTGTCTATGCCTTTGCCGAAGGCGACGGCAAGAACAAGCGCCTGCTCGGCGGCAAGGGCGCCAACCTCTGCGAGATGACGCAGATCGGGCTCAACGTGCCGCCGGGCTTCGTCATCACCACGGATGCCTGCCTCGAATACCAGGCCGGCAAGACCCTGCCGGAAGGGCTGATGGACGAGGTAAGAGGCCACATGGCCCGGCTCGAACAGGCGACCGGCAAGCGCTTCGGCGATCCCGGCAATCCCCTGCTGGTCTCGGTGCGTTCCGGTTCCGCCCTGTCCATGCCGGGGATGATGGATACCGTCCTCAACCTCGGCCTCAATCACGACACCCTCCAGGGGCTGATCCGGCAGACCGGCAACGAGCGCTTCGGCTACGATGCCTACCGACGGTTCATCCAGCTGTTCGGCAAGGTGGCCCTGGGGGTTCCCGACGACCTGTTCGACGCCGAGTTCGAAACCGTCAAGCATCAAGCCGGGGTTGCCGCCGACATCGGCCTGAGTGCCGCCCACCTCGCCGACATCGGCGAACGCTTCCTCGCCGTCGTGCGCCGCCATACCGGCAAGCCTTTCCCCGAGGACGTCTACGAGCAGCTCGAAATCGCGATCCGGGCGGTGTTCGGCTCCTGGATGGGGAAACGCGCGGTGGATTACCGCCGCGAATTCCGCATCACGCCCGACCAGGCCAACGGCACGGCGGTGAACGTGGTGACCATGGTGTTCGGCAACATGGGCGATGATTCCGCCACCGGGGTCGGCTTCACCCGCAACCCCGGCACCGGCGAGAACGAAATGTTCGGCGAGTACCTCGTCAACGCCCAGGGCGAGGACGTGGTCGCCGGCATCCGCACGCCGAAACCCGTGCACGAGATGGCGAGCGAGATGCCGGAGCTTTACGCCCAGCTGGTGGAGCTGCGCGACAAGCTCGAAGGCCATTACCACGAGGTGCAGGACTACGAGTACACCATCGAAAAAGGCGTGCTGTACTGCCTGCAGACTCGCAACGGCAAGATGAACGCGCAGGCGATGGTGCGCACCTCGGTGGAAATGTGTACGGAGAGTTTGATCACACGGGAGCAGGCCCTGCTGCGGGTCAATCCGAGCCATCTGGAACAGCTGCTCCATCCCTGCCTCGACACCTCCCACAAGCCCGTGCCCCTGGCCCAAGGGCTGCCGGCCTCGCCCGGTGCGGCCAGCGGCCGGTGCGTGTTCGACGCGGACCAGGCCGAGCTGCTGGGGCGGGCCGGCGAAAAGGTCATCCTGGTGCGCGAGGAGACCAAGCCGGAAGACATCCACGGCTTCTTCGCCTCCCAGGGCATCCTCACCAGCCGCGGCGGCAAGACTTCGCATGCCGCCGTGGTCGCCCGCGGCATGGGCAAGGCCTGCGTCGCCGGCGCCGAGGGCATCAGGGTGGACAGCCGGGCGCGGCTGGCAACGGTGGGGGATGTCACGCTGCGCGAGGGTGACATCATCACCATCGACGGCAGCACCGGCAACGTCTACCTGGGCGAGATTCCCACCATCGCGCCGACCTTTTCCGAGCACCTCAAGACTCTGCTGTCCTGGGCCGATGCGGCAGCCCATCTTAAGGTGATGGCCAACGCCGATACGCCGGAGGCGGCGAAAGAGGCGCGCGAGTACGGCGCCGTGGGCATCGGTCTGTGCCGCACCGAACGCATGTTCAACGCCAGCGACCGGCTGCCAGTGGTAGTGGAAATGATCCTGGCCCCCGGCACCGAGGAGCGCAAGGCCGCGCTGGACAAGCTGCTGCCGATGCAGCGCGGCGATTTCCAGGCGATCTTCACCCTCATGGCGCCGCATCCCGTCACCGTCCGCCTGCTGGACCCGCCCATCCACGAATTCCTCCCCGGCGAGCATTCGCTGACGGATGAGATCCAGGCGCTGAGGGAATACAGATTGGTCGCCAAAGGGCGGGCGGCGGCCTTGAGCGCGCTCGGTCGTGCCGCCGATGCCGACGGCGTCGGCGAAGACGCCGTCGCAGCCGTCATCGTCCGCAAGGAGCGGCTGCTGGCCAAAGTCCGGGAGCTCCACGAGATCAACCCGATGCTGGGGCACCGCGGGGTTCGGCTCGGTGTCACCTTCCCCGAAATCTACGAAATGCAGATCCGCGCCGTGTTAGAGGCCGCGGCCGAGTGCGCCAAGGCAGGCGTGGCAGCCGCCCCGGAAATCATGGTGCCCCAGGTCGTCGACGGCGCGGAACTGGAATGCGTCCAGGCGATGGTCGAACGCTTGCGGGCTGAAGTCGAGGCCAGCCACGGCGTCCGGCTCCATTTCAAATTCGGCAGCATGGTGGAAACCGTCCGCGCCTGCGTCAGCGCCGACGGACTGGCGCGAACCGCGGAATTCTTCTCCTTCGGCACCAACGACCTGACCCAGGCGACCTGGTCGTTCTCGCGCGAGGATGCGGAAAACAAGTTTCTGCCGCAGTACATCGGTGGCGGCATCCTCAAGGACAACCCGTTCGAAGTGCTCGACTTCGCCGGTGTCGGTGCTCTGATGCGGATGGCGGTGGAAAAGGGGCGCAGTGTCCGTCCGGACCTCGAAATCGGCATCTGCGGCGAGCACGGCGGGCATCCCGGCTCCATCCGCTTCTGCGACGGCATCGGCCTCAGCTATGTCTCCTGTTCGGCCCCGCGGGTGCCCGTTGCCCGCCTGGCGGCGGCCCACGCCGCCTTGATGAACGGGGGTTGAGGCAGGCTTTACGGGGAGGGAATTCGCCCGCGCGAAGCGCGGAGGCCGCGGTTTGCCATCGTTCCACCGCGTCCGTATACTTCGCCGACCCTGTAACGACTGGCCGAATCGAGGAGCGCGCCGTGGAAAAGCCTTATATCCTGCACATGTTCACGCCGGAAAAGAATCTGAGCCCGTTCGATGCGAACATGGCGCTCGATGCCGGCTGGTTGTCCCTGGTGCCCTATACGAACCTGGAGCCGGGGGAGATCACCGCCATGGTGCAGGACGCGATCTTCTCGCGCAGCCTCTCCGGCGTGAAGCGCACCGCGATCTTCATCGGCGGACGCGACGTCGGCACCGCCATGAGCATGCTGCGCACCGCCCAGACATCGATGGTGCCGCCGTTCGAGATTTCCGCTTTCGCCGATCCGAGCGGCGCCTTCACGACTGCCGCGGCGATGGTCGCGATGGCCGAGGGCGAGCTGCGGAAGCATCACCAGACCGGCCTCGAAGGCAAGTCTGTGCTGGCACTTGGCGGGACGGGCCCGGTCGGCCAGATCGCCGCCGTGCTGGCGGCCCGCGCCGGCGCCAAGGTCAAGATCATCGGACGCCAGCTCGAAAAGGCCCAGAAAGTGGCCGAGCTCTGCAACGCGGAATTCGGTGAAGGCCAGACCTCCATCGAGGGCGACGCCGATGCCAACAAGGGCGAACTGCTGAAGACCGCCGATGTGGTATTCGCTACCGCCGCCGCCGGCATCCAGGTGCTGAGCGCTGAGCTGCTGGCGGCATCGCCCCAGCTCAAGGTGGCCGCCGACGTCAACGCCGTGCCGCCGTCCGGCATCGCCGGATTGGGGCCCCATCACAAGGGCACGCCGATCGAAGGTTCGCCGAGCGGGGCCATCGGCATCGGTGCGCTGGCCATCGGCAACGTCAAATACCAGGCCCAGCACCGGCTGCTGCTGCGGATGCGCAACACCGACAAGCCGGTCTATCTGGCATTCAACGAGGCTTTCGAGATTGCCCGCGAAGTCGTCCGCGGCGGCTAAAGTCCAGCCCGAGGCAGCGCCGGCTGGATTTTTCGCCGGGCGCGGCCCGACACCCTCTTTCTTACTGATTTTTTCCGAGACCCACCCAGAATGGAAAAACGCGCCGTCCTCCACATGTTCGATCCCATGCCGCATGTCAGCCCGTTCGACATCAACATGGCGATTGATGCCGGCTTCGAGGTCATCGTGCCCTACAGCAACGTCAAGGCGGAAGAGGTGCATGGCCTGGTCCAGGATGCGATTTTCTCGCGCGGCCCTGCCGGGGTGAAGCGGACCGGCATCTTCATCGGCGGACGCGATCTGGCGGTTGCGCTCACCATGCTGGAAACCGCCAGGGCTGCGATGGTGCCACCGTTCGAAGTGTCGGTGCTGGCCGATCCCAGTGGCGGGTTCACCACCGCAGCGGCGCTGGTGGCGCTGGTCGAGAAGCAGTTGAAGCTGAAGCATGGTGCGGAGCTGGCCGGGCAGCGCGCCGTGGTGTTCGGTGGCACCGGTCCCGTGGGCATTGCAACCGGCGTCATTGCATCGCTGGCGGGGGCGGACGTGACCCTCGTCGACCCCTTCAATGTCGAAACCGCGCTGGCCAAGGCCGACGAATACAATCAGCGCTGCGGTGCACATCTGCACGGCACTTTCGCCGGCTCGGAAGCCGACAAGGCGCGCCTCTTGTCGAATGCGGACGTCGTGTTCTGCACCGCCAAGGCCGGTGTCGAGGTGCTGAACGCTTCGGTTCTGGCCGATGCTCACCGACTCAAGGTCGCCGGCGATGTCAATGCGGTGCCGCCGCTCGGTATCGAAGGGATCAAGCTTAAGCACAACGGCGAGTCGCTGGTGCATGCCGTCAACAGCCCCGGCGCCGTCGGCGTGGGAGCGCTTGCCGTCGGCAACGTGAAATACCAGCTGCAGAATCACCTGCTGGCGCTGCTGTTGCAGTCGGAAAGCCCGGTCTTCTTCGATTTTCGGGCTGCGTTCGAGCGGGCACGCGAAATCGTCTGACAGCGGATTTCTCTTGGGGGGGAACTAAAAAACCCTGCCTTTATGGGCAGGGTTTTTTGTTGCCGGAATATCCTGCTGGGATCAGGTGCCGTCGGCCGAGCCTGGCAGCTGGACGGCTTCAATGGCAGCGGTGTCGAGCGTTGCCAGCCGCACGGCCTGCCGTGCATTGAGCCAGCGCCCCGCTGCGAGCCCGCCGAACATACAGGCGAGGAACACCCAGACGCCGGCATCGGCAGTGACCAGTGAAACCACGGCGGGCCCGGGACAATAGCCGGACAGTCCCCAGCCAATCCCGAAAAGTCCGGCGCCGCCAACGAGGCGCCCGTCGACGTATTTCCGGACCGGAAGGTCGAAGCGGTCGCCCAGGACAGGGCGACCGCGTCGCAGGATCCGCGGAAACAGGATAAAGGTCAGGCCCACCGCGCCGCCCATCACCAGCATCAGCGAGGGATCCCAATTTCCGCCGATGTCCAGGAACCCGAGAATTTTCTCGGGCCGGGTCATTCCGGCCAGACCCAGCCCCAAAGCGAAGATCAAACCCCAGAGGAAAGCGCTGACAATCGGCATGCCGGCTCAACCTCCGTTCAGGCGGTTGAAAAGGAACACGGTCGCCATGCCGGTGCCCATGAAGGTCAGGGTCGCGACCAGAGAGCGCAAGGACCGCCGGCCCAGCCCGCAGACGCCATGCCCGCTGGTGCAGCCGTTGCTGATCTGCGCACCCAAGCCGACCAGAAAGCCGCCGAAGCCCAGCACCCACAGCGGCCTCGGAGCGGCTCCGAAGGCCTGCGGGTAGACAGCGAGCAACAGCATCCCGGCAGCCAGCAGCCCCAGCACGAAGGCGAATCGCCATGGCATGTCGCCGGTGCCGGGCGGCATCAGCCCCGTCAGCAGATTGCTGATACCGGCCAGGCGGCCGTTGAAATAGAGGAGGCCACAGGCGGCCGATCCGATCAGTACGCCGCCGCCGAGGGTCGACAGGAGGGTTTGAATATTCATAGCGGATGAGATCGAAGTTTGAATCTGCCCCGAAAGGAGGCTCCATATTGCAGGCACTATAGGCATCTCGGGGGGACTAGGCAAAGAGCTTTTTCTGATTTGCTTATATTCGAGTTTCATCATGCGCTTCGCGCCGGCTTCTTCCGCTCATTTTCCCTCCGCCGCGAAGTGCGTTATCTTGAAGGCCGAAAACCCGCGATTGCCGGAGGGCCTTGAGCCATGAAAAAGGCTTTGTGGTATCTAGTCTTGCCTGCAATGCTGATCCTCGTCGTGGCGCAGCGGTTCGGCCATCTGACGGTCAATTTCCCTCTCAAATCCGTGCTCGGCGGCGCGGCGCCCCCGGCCGAGGAGGCTTTGCGCCACCGCCTCAGCCTCCCTCCCGGCTTCAGCCCCGCGGTTTACGCGGCGGATTTGCCGGGGGCCAGGATGCTGCGTTTCACCAGGACCGGCGATCTGCTGGTCAGCCAGCCGAATGCCGGTGCCATCGTCCTGCTGGAAAAGGACGCCGACGGCGACGGTCACCCTGACGGCCGGCAGCAATTGCTGGCTGGGCTGAGCCGACCTCACGGCCTCGATCTTTGGAACGGATGGCTCTACGTCGCCGAGACCTACGGCGTCGTCCGCATCCGCTACGACGCGGCCCAGCGGCAGACCTCCGGTGCGCCCGAAACGGTCGTCAGCGGCATTCCCGGCGGCGGCAATCACTGGAGCCGAACCCTCAAATTCGGTCCAGATGGCGGCATGTACGTTTCCGTGGGGTCGAGCTGCAACGTCTGCGTCGAAGACGATCCGCTTCGCGCCACGCTGTTGCGCTTCGAGCCGGACGGCACCAAGCGGGAAATCTATGCCTCTGGCCTGCGCAATACCGTTGGTTTCGACTGGCGCCCCGGCACCCGCGAGCTTTATGGCACCGACAACGGCCGCGACCTGCTGGGCGACGATTTCCCGCCGTGCGAACTCAACCGCATCGAAAAAGGCGCCTTCTACGGCTGGCCCTATGCCAACGGCAACCGCATCGCGGATCCCGATTACGGCAAGGGGCATGAGGTTGACATCCAGCGAAGCCTTCCGCCCGCACATGAATTCAAGGCGCATGTCGCACCGCTGGGCATGGCCTTTCTCAAAGGCGCCAAACTTCCGCAGGAATACCGCGGTGCCGCCTTGGTCGCTTTGCACGGCTCCTGGAACCGATCGAAAAAGCAGGGCTACGAAGTCGTGTCGCTGCACTTCGGTCCCAACGGACGGATTGCCGAACGCCCCTTCATCACCGGTTTCAATATCAACGAGGACGTTATCGGTCGGCCGGTAGACCTCGCTGAAGGGCCCGACGGCGCTATTTATGTGTCCGACGACTACGCCGGGACCATCTACCGTATTCGGTACGAAACGACTCCCGACAATTCGCACAATTGACTTGACTTGATGGGGCGTTCGCTGGTCTAATTACCAGCTCTTGTGCTGGCCAGGTAGCTCAGTTGGTAGAGCAGGGGACTGAAAATCCCCGTGTCGGCGGTTCGATTCCGTCCCTGGCCACCAGAAAATTTCTTATCCTTCATGCGGTTAGAGCTTCATCGCCGCAATCCAACGATCTGACGCTAAAACTTGCGTGACCAGATCGTGACTTCCCCCCATCAAGGACAGCTACAGCGGCCCGAATATTTTCTGGCGCGAGGTGGGCATATTTCTCGGTCATCTTAACCGTGGAGTGCCCCAGCAAGTCCCGCACGTCCGCCAATGCGACACCGGCCGAGACGAGCCAAGCCGCGCACGTATTCCGAAGATCATGAATCCGGAAATCCGAGATTCCAACCTTTCGACATGCAGTGGCGAAGCTTCGACGCACCGATGCGATCCGTTGTCCTGTTTCGTCACAAAACACACGGGTGCTACCGGAGCAGTGTCGCGCACGAAATCGAGCAGGACTGATAATCGCTTGCCTAGCAGTTTGGTTAAGCGGTACCGACGAGGTTTACCAGTCTTTGCATGGTCCGTTTCAAGATGGATCAACCCCGCCTTGATGTCTACCCTCTTCCATCCCGGCCCGAGCAGCCCTCTCCCAACCAGCTCAAGATCCGGTATTCAGATCTGGCTGCATAACGCCGTTTGAATTTTCGGCAACGCTTGACGAATCGGCTTGGACTCCATAACGTGTCCCAGGAAAGCCACATTTCGTCTCAGCATCTACTGATAGTGTCAAGATCATCCGATATGAGCTGATCCAGCCCATATACTAATGATAAAGAAATTAATGTCACGTACCCCCCCCTCTTCCTCTGGGAGAGGGCTGGGGTGAGGAGGCTCGTATATGGCATTGCTTTCTTAGCTCTTAGTATGTCCGACAATTATGATCCATGATCAAAGACCGTCTTCGAGAGATTAGAACCTTCCAGGGATTCAGCCGACGCGGCTTGGAGAGGCTGACAGGAATCGAAGAGTACAAATGGAAGAACGTTGAGAGTGGCCACCCAAAGATGAACGAGGACCATATTGAGGCGTTCAAGAAACAAAGACCTCAAAGTACCTGCTCCCTCATCATTGGGAGAAACGCTACCCGAAGTGGGTCAAGTCAGCCGTAAAGAAGGACTGGGAAAGGGAATGAGCAGCCGTGGCAGTCGGCTAGCCGGGAAGGCGATCGAAAGATGAGGGAGAAGGGGTAATTTTGGGAGGCTTTTTGAATTTACAGTAGGGGCAATTGGTTAACTGCTGATTAAGACATCATAAGAAGTTGCAGGATTGAATTAATCGTCAGATTTATTAAACAGGGCCGGCCTGTTGCGCATTAGATAACTTCTATCACGTCGCTTGTCGGTAAACCAACAGATATAATAACAGCTTGAAGAACCTGGTGGCTTTTTTATGGGCCGCGCCAACGCACCGCACCGCTAGACAAATCGCTGTATTGGGAGGTAAAACCATGAAGCCAGATCAAAGAACCCTATTGAAATCCTGGCGTGATGAGATTGGTACGATGATGGCCACTCATTACCAGTTATCAACCAAAATTAGGCGCTTGAACTATTTATTGGGTGTCCCGGCAATCGTAATGGCGATGCTAATCGCTACCTATGTGTTTTTCACAGTCAACCGAGACCCCGACTTATGGATAAGAATGGTCGTCGGGTTGATTGCGCTGCTTGTGGCAATCCTTTCTTCATTGCAGACTTTCTTAAAATATTCGGAGCAGGCTGAGAATCACCGGAATGCAAGCGCCCGTTACCAAGCCTTGTTCAACGCCCTTGATCAGTCTCTAGTTATCCCGCCTAAAGACGAGACCGCCCTTGGGGAGTGGTGCAATAAGTTGCGCGAACGCTGGGACGAGCTCAACCTTGAGGCACCGACCGTGCCAAACCGGCTGGAAGTCCGTTCTATTCTGGATCTCGAAGCGACGGCTATACATTCGTGGCAGAAACACGATGCGGAAAACAGTGAGCGGCAGGCCACGTAGCCCGAGTAATATCCACTGGCGGAGGAAGCGTATCAAGCACGACTCCCTTCACTCGGATGTTGGATCTTTGCGAGGAATAAGACGGAACAAGGACAGCCCGTATAGGGTCAATTTCTTTTGAGAGTTTTCGGACTTATAGACCAGGAGAGTATATGGAAGCCATTTGGTTTATCTTAATTGGTCTCGCCGCCGGTTGGCTGGCAGGGCGATTGATCACAGGCGGCGGGTCTAGTGTCATCGGATACATTATTGTAGGCGTGTTTGGCTCAGTGATTGGCGGCGTTCTATTCGATGTGCTAGGTGTGTCTACTGGCAGTGGCGTTTTAGGCAAATTGACCGTCGCTACGGTTGGCGCCATTACATTCTTGCTTCTGCTACACGTGATCAAGAAACCTTAGCCCGCATTGGGGCGCTGCAGGATGAGGCTCGCCGTTCAAGCTTAGGCAGCCAGTACGCCTCAACAGGCGGAGGTACGAAGCCCATCAATCAAGAACAGGGGAGCTCGATACCGTGAGAATCCCGGCTCAACGCTAGAAGGAGGAAGCTTGCAGCTCGTGCGAACCTTGATTATGGCCTGAATAAGTACTGCCGTAGGCCCGTTTTGCTTATTCCATGTGTTTGCACGTAAACCGTCGCTTGAGTGCCCTTCGTAAGGTTTTCGTAGACTTCGTCGCCTAAAGCATCGCCGTTCGCCCAGGAGATGGCGTCTCCGATCTCGAGGTCCTGACCTGCTCCCCGATTTAGTCCGAAACGGACATAGAGTCTGCGGTTAAAAATGTGTCTGCAAACTGATCTGGCGTCAGGTAAGCCAACGAACTGTGGGGGCGTTGCTCATTGTATTCTCGACGCCACTCCTCAATGACTTGGCGAGCATGGCACATCGAGACGAACCAATGCTCGTTCAGGCATTCATCCCGGAATTTGCCGTTGAAGCTTTCGATGTAGGCGTTCTGCTGTGGCTTACCTGGCTGGATGAAGCTCAAGCACAGTCCTTGGCTATCGGCCCATTCATCCAAAGCCTTGCCGGCAAACTCGGGGCCGTTGTCGACGGTGACTGATTTGGGCAATCCGCGGATCTCTGCCAGCCGTTGCAGCACACCGACTACACGTCTGCCAGGCAGCGAAGTATCGACTTCGATGGCCAAGCACTGCTTCGTGAAGTCATCGACGATATTCAGGCACCGCAGCCGCCGACCATCGGCCAAACCGTCCGAAACATAGTCCATAGACCAACTCTCGTTAGGCGCCGATGGCGCGACCTTGATTTGGCGCTCCACGCCGGCAATGCGCTTCCGCTTTCGTTTGCGGACCATCAGGCCGGCCTCGTGATACACGCGATAGGTGCGCTTTCGGTTGATTTCCCAACCCTCTCGGCAAAGTAGCACGTGCAGCCGGCGATACCCATAGCGCCGCTTCTGCGCTGCCAATTCGCACAGTCGTTCCTTGAGCTCCTGGTCTGCTGGCCGCTTAGCTTCGTAGCGATACAGCGACCGAGAAATACCGATCAGCCCACAAGCCCGCGTGACGCCCATCTGGTGCTTTGTCATCAGATGGGAGACCGCCACCCTCTTGGCTTGTGGGCTTACCACTTTCGGCCTACAACCTCTTTCAACGCAGCATTGTCCAGCATCGCCTCCGCCAGCAGGCGCTTGAGCCGGGCATTCTCGGTCTCCAGTGCCTTGAGCCGCTGCGCATCCGACACTGTCAGGCCGCCGTATTTCGCTTTCCAGTTGTAGTACGTCGCCTCGCTGAGCCCGTGCTTGCGGCACAGCTCCGCTACTTTTAGGCCGGCTTCGGCTTCCTTCAGGATGCCAATGATCTGTTCTTCGGTGAAACGCTTCTTCATGCTGCCTCCTATCGAGGCAGACTCTACATCACGACCGGACTAATCTCGGGGAGCAGGTCAGTCCCACTCCGGCAAGAGTTCAATGATTGTGTAGCCGTCATCTTCAGTTGCAATCGCAACTAAGCCGTGAGGAGGGACTATAACAGCTATTGTTCCATTTCTTCGCATTGCGGTTCTCCGAAAAGGAACGTGATATCGCTTTCAGGGTGCAGTCATCTCCTGTGTCAGCAGGAGGTAAAGCATCTAGGACGTGTTCACGGGACTGAAAACAATCTCTCATCGAACTTTGAATCTGTCCGGATATCAGGTTCGGTTAGCAGCCCAATACGGATTCAACGAGCTAATGGAAGGAAAAAGGGGAGGAAATCTGAGATACGCAATTTGAACATCGGTGGATTGATGGCGGGTTTCCTGACCTATTTGCACGAGTTTTATGTCAAGCAATCACCAATCATATTTCAGTCTAGGCTTAGACTACCCCGAAGATCTTGCTTGCAAATTTCTTTTCGGCGACACCTTCAATCATTGTATCGACGAATATTTCGATTCGACGTTTTTCCTCCCGGCTAAGGGATGGGTACGCTTCCTTGTACGCGTCGTTGAACCCTCGAATATCTTTGAGCGTGAAGGGTGCTTTTATGCCGGCGATGTAGCTCGAAACGTCTAGAAAAGCCGGTGAAAATAGATGGACAACCGGCGCGGGGTGAACTTGAACGGTGTTCATACGGGGGTGCCTTCCAAAATAAATCGCCGCAGTGCGTGATTTGTTTGGAGTCTATACGGTTTTCCAGGAATAAACAATGGCAAAAAAGCAAATCCTTGTTTCATTTTGACACAATTTTGTAGTGCCGCCGGCATGGTTGATAGACGGAATGCGGATGTTTGAGGCTCATATATTTGACATGTTGAAGTGCATATCTGGATTGTCAAATTATGTTGCCTCGGAAGCGTCTTTGATGGGTTTTCAACTAAATGCTGCCGGGTCGCCGGATCTCTTGAGCACAAAATAAGTTACAGATAAACCTAGTAGGATTGCTGCTATGCCGAAGAGAAGCTCCGGAGCCGTATGTTTTAGATCCAGAGTAATGAGCTTATTGCCAAGTGCAATAATGGCGACTTCTATCACGAACGCAGGGTTAATGGAGCCGCGCACGAGATAGCTTTTTATCGATTTCAACAATTCTAATCCGACTACGATGACGAGAAAGAGCGCAAAGGAGTCGAAGAGCGTGTTGACTTCGATCAGCATATGAGGAGCGTTGTAGATCCCTTTTAAGAGGACCCAGCTCAAATCAGCGGTGCCGAGGATGATGGATATGAGCAGCAGGAAAACCAGGATATAGACCACATACCGTTCAATTCTCTCGATGATGTTCAACATGAGTCTGATTTCCGGATTTAGGGATACGGCGACGCGCGGAGAGTTCTAAGATTCTTCCGCTCACCCGGTGGATCGGAACGTAACAGTCCTATGCTGCGTGCCCCGTCACAGAGCCTCGACACTCACTTCTTCTGCCCAAACCCTAAAACCCTTCAAGGTATTGGGGCCGAACGTATTGCTAATCGCTACATCGGCAGCATCTCGACCACGCGCTATCAATACGCGGCCGATGCGGGGTACATTATTCCGCGGGTCAAAGGTATACCAGTCACCGTCAAGGTACGCTTCGAACCAGGCCGCGAAATCCGGCGGGCTGTAGGGTTGGGGTGCGCCGATGTCAGTCAAGTAGCCTGTACAGTAGCGCGCTGGAATATTCATACAGCGACAGAGTGCAATGGCAAGATGCGCGAAGTCACGGCATACACCGGTCCGCTCGTTGAAGGTCTCCCAGGCTGTCCGTGTAGGCCGGGCATGTTCGTAACCGAACACGACATGTTGATGGACAAAATCGCAAATCGCTTGGACGCGACCCCAGCCGGTAGACGATGCGCCGAAAAGGTCCCAAGCCGTTTGGGAGAGTCGATCAGTTTCGCAATAACGGCTTCCCAAAAGAAATAAGAGGGTGTCCTCGGGCAGGTCTTGCACTGCGCGTTGTGCAAGCCAAGGGGCAACAATATCGCTCTGCCTTGAGTCGTTCACGAGTGCTTCCGCTGATATCCGGGTTTGGCCCTTCGGTGCGACGATACGGCTGCACCAGTTGCCGAAGAGATCACGATAGGCAGTGATCGGGATCGATGGGAGGGTGAGAATGCGGTCAGGGATGACGATGTCAAAGGCGCGTGTGAAGTGGATGTGTACCGTCAGGACCATGGGCGTCGGTTGGGGACAGTCGTAGACCAATTCATAGCCGACACGGAGTTGCATCATTGGCCTATTTCACGCTGGTTCTGCGGTATTGCAAGCGACCAGGTTCGGTGTCGCACCCCCCAGCTTTTTGTTCGGCCCGGCGCAGTTCGTAAAGCTTTTGCAGGTTGAGGCAGAATTCGGCGCTGGTGCCGAAGAATTGGCCGAGGCGAAGGGCGGTATCTCCGGTGATGGAACGCTGGCCGTTGAGAATCTTGGTGGTCCTGTTGGTGGGCACCTGGATTTGCCAGGCGAGTTCGGCGGCGCTCATGTCCAGCGCTTCGAGTTGTTCGGTGAGTTGTTCGCCGGGGTGGATGGGGGGATGCGTGCCATGATGCTCCTCGGAAGCCTGGGATTACCGAGAGAAGCCACCTGCCGTTTCATTGAAACCGCGCACTGGCGCCCCTGAAACGACAAACTCCGAGTTCGTCATCGGCTGTAAGCCGGGAGAGAAATAGCTCGGGGACTGCTTGGTCATCATAGGGATGGGATCACCTGAGTGCAAGAAGACAGGACCGGGGGCGGTGTTGCGGGCCTTGGGTTGAAATCTGCGCAGGACACGAATCATGAAGCGCACTATAGCGTGACCAAATCGTGACTAACGCTGGTCGTCGGATGGCTTCCTGTGTCAACTTGGGTCACGTTTGCGCGGGGCGTATATGTTTAACTTGTTGATTTTAAAGTTTGCTTTTGCCGGGCTAGTGTCTGAAAATCCCCGTGTCGGCGGTTCGATTCCGTCCCTGGCCACCAGAAAGCATAGGATTTTTAAAGGCTTGCTATCACGCAAGCCTTTTTATTGCTCCTTGCGTAGCCATGTCGTAACGACTTTTCGGGTCGGCCCGGTAAAGCTCTCAGCCAGCCCGACGCGTGTGCAGCGGCCGCTCCCGGTAACCTCGCGGCCCTCGCTCCGCTCATGCTTCCCCGCACCAAGCCGGTTCGAAACCTCTCCCAGGGACCGCAAAAATCCTCGCCACCCTGTTGTTCCAAGCTCTCCAGACATTCCATGCCATGCTTTCTTCGGCCATCGCTGTCTCCACGTTCAGGTGGTCTTTCGCACTGTCAACCTTACCGCAGTTCTCGATGGCCTCCCATCTCCGACCCTCAACTTACACCGCCTCCCTGGACGCTACCCGCTGGAGCCTGAAGCGCACGGACCAACGGGCGTGCAGTACCAGCGCAAGTGTCTCAACCGCACCAGATGAAAGCGCGGAGTACCTCCCGCGTGCAAACTTGGAATTGATCGATTCGGCGGGGCTGACGTGGCGCTAACCAGCTTGCCGTGGTGCGGCCGATTCATTGCCGGGTTGGACGGCGGATGGTGCTGGATGTCGGTGTAGCCATATCATCGGTGCGCAATTTGCTTGCCGATTGGGACATCCTCTTAAAATCCCTTCCAGATGGGCTATCCCTGTGGCGTTTACATCAATTCCTCTCAAGAGTGCAGTGATCTCCAGGCCGATGCCGAGTGGTGAAGCCCCTGCGTCAACCCGTGGTCACTTCACGGCGACGTGCCAGGAGATAGCTCATGCATGACAGCCCGCGGCCTGCGGATAAAGAGCAATGGGTCATATGGAACGGCGGTTCCGGCATCCTCATGACGGCGACGATCGGCCGGATCGAGGTCGACGCGGGCGGCCGACGCGCCTGGATGGACCCGCCTTTCGAGATGTTGGGCCCGTTCAGCCTCGATGAGTTGGAGACACGCGGCCGGGTCGCCTTCGCTGCTTGTATCGTGATGTCACGCCAGCGATGGCGAGACGATCAAGTGGAGTTGCGTCGGGAGGCCTACGAAAGACGCCGTGCGGCGGAGGAGCGACTGAACGCGGGCCATGGGCGATTCAGGGAAGGCCGGAGGAGACGCCGAAGCCCCCGGCAGGATTTCGACGAGAGGCGATACCGAGAGACATTAAAGCTACCGATCGACGGAACGCTTGAGCCATCCCAGATCAAGGCGGCTTATCGGCGGCTCGCCCAGAAGGTGCATCCCGACGTCGGAGGCAGCCACGACCGGTTTGTTCTGATTACGGAAGCGCGCAACGCGTTGCTCGAGCGCATTTCGTAGCCGGCATGGGGTGTCGGCCGAAGCATGAACGCACCGTTGAGCTTAAGCGGCGCGTTCGCAATAGTCGACTACCGCGGAAGGAACGGGAACCTGCTCCCCGTTCAACCCTTATAGCGTTTGTTTCGTAGCAGGTTAGCCACCCGGTCCTCTAGCCGATGGGCTCAAAAATTGTTCCACGGCAGGTAGCACACACTCCCAGAGCAGTTGACCAAATAATTTGGGTTGCTGCAGCTGGTACGCGTCCAGGTCGGTGCGTTCGGGGCACTCACGGCGGCGGTGAAGGTGCAGGATGCACCGGAGGTCTGCCCCGTAATGGTCACCGTGGCTCCATCGAAGATCAAGAAATACGGCCACGGGGTAACGCTGAGGTTCGAGCGATCCTGATTCGGCACCGTCACGGTCATGTTGGCAGGCCGCGAGGTCGATGGATTGGTCTGCTGCATCGTGACGATGAACGGTGGCTGATTCGTCGTGCTGCCCGGCTGAGTTCCGGCGACGGAAAAATAAACCCCTTGTGTGAATCCCTGGCAGCCGAGGTTGACGCCCGGCACGAAAACCGTGTTAGGCAGGAGGTTCGTATTAGAATTCTTGAGCTTGCAGTTGGCATCGAAGACGCCATAGAAATTTTCGGCGTCGTTTGGGTGGGAGGGATCTTTCGCGGGTTCGTCGTACGCTTCGAAGACCAAGGCGCCGGCTGTGTTGAGGGGATTCTTGACGAAGCCGTATAGCGCACGCAGGTAGGTTGCCGCGTTGGTTACGCCCGGCTTGCAGTTTTGCTGCTGATAACAATAGTAGTTGGCATACTGCCCGGTTCCCGCAGTTGCCCAACCAGTCTCCGCCATGAGGATGGGGCGTGGTGGCGTATAAAAACTCTGGGATTTCACTTGTGAGTAATCCCATGCGATTGAATTTGTAAGCGTGGCGTTGGTGACGGCTTGGTCGGCTGGCCAGGTGCCCCATTGGAACGGGTAGGGGTCGAAGGCCAATGGAGCGGCTGCCGAGTAGCTTGCGACCAGCCTTTCTATATCGCCGTTAGGCGGCGGGGAAACGAGATCACCGCTGACCAGGGCCGAACTGACCGGTATCTTTCCGAGATTTGCGGCGGCAAGCGTCGTCTGCAGTCCTTGTACGGCATCGATCAGATAGTCTACGTTCGCGCCGTTGTAATTCTCGTGACCGGCAAGCACCAGGGTTACGACATTCTGAAATGTTGTTGTTCCGACTGCGCCGATCACGTTATTCAAGACGGTTTCGGCCTCGTTGATGCTGTCCTGGTTGCCGTCCATGGGAATTACGGCTTCATAAATCACGGACATACTCAAGGCATTCGCACTCTGAATGATTTCGATCCAGGAGTATGGATCCGTCTGATAGGAACGAACGGTGTTGAACCCGGCAGCTTTCAATTGCGAAAGTTCCGCATAAACGTTGGTTATGGGCTTGAACGCGGCGTTGCTACCCACGTAGAACACATCATGGGCATTGAACGGGCTTCCCGACGCGTAATGATTGGGGTTGTAGTCGGTTCCGATCAGACCGATCCAAGCAGGAGGAATTTTCGCTCTTGCTTTCGCCCTTGCGGCGGAGACTTCACCGCTCAGCGTGGATGCAAGGACGAAGCTTAATCCGAGGACTAACAGATGCGGCTTGGTAATGCGGGCTGACACGGCGGGTTTCTCCTGTATTTCAAGAGTGAAGGATGCTGAGAATAATGAAAATGACTTCGCGCGTACACCCATTCTTCTGGGAACCGCGTAGCGTGCGCTGAAATATGAAGCACATCGCAAGATATTCGACTTTTCCGTTTGGTTAAGCGGCGGTCGATTCGCGCGGAATCACTTCCCGCTCGATGCAGGAGCTCCGAGCGGCCATCTTCAAGTCAAAGTTGGCCTGGAGGTTCAGCCACATCCGGGCGTCTCCTCCGAAGTAGCGGGCCAGGCGCAATGCGGTGTCCGGGGTGATGCCTCTGCGTTCTTTGACGATTTCATGGATGCGGGTGGCGGGCACTCTTAACGCTTGGGCCAGGGCGTTCACGCTGAGTCCTAAGGGCTTCAAGAACTCTTCGCGCAGGATTTCACCGGGATGGATGGGCGCAAGCTTTCCCAGGTGGGGGTCGGCCACGTCGCAGAAGTCGAGGGCGTTGATTTCTTCAATGCGGATGGTCATGCGCTTACCTTGTCAGTGGTAGTCGATGAATTCTACGTCGTAGGCGTGGCCGTCTTCGAACCGGAAGCAGATACGCGATTAGTCGTTCCGATCGCCGCCCAGAGCTTCGATGCGGTTGCCGGGTGGAACCTTCAAGCTTTCGATCCGTTCGGCCCGGTCCAGCCAAGCCAGTATCCGCCGGGCCATTTGGAGCAGTTTGGCCGGGTATTTGCGGACTCTTTCGCCGGCAAACACGGCATCGGTGGCTTTTTCGGCGAAGGTCCTTATCATGCGAGGGACAATATTACGGTCGGCGTAATACGTCAACCGTTTCAGGCGATGTTTGCTGCGGAGCCGTCGAGCTCAGGCGGTCACTTCGTCAGCGAGCAAGGCCCTCGTTCAATGGTGGACCGATGCGGTGGAAGTTCCGCCAGAAGCCAAATACGCTTCTTCATGTGTCGAGAGCCGAATACGCTGCTTGGGCTCAAGCAAACGGCGAAACTGGGGCATCCGATCCTGCATTCCCACGCCTGTACTGCGTCCGCAGGATGGAGCGGGCCACTGCATGCATACGGTTGTCCGTGGCATTTGCCACCCCACTCGTCTTCCTGGCCCGAATCCGTTCGTCGAACTTGTCCCGGTCGATATCGGCAAGACGACAGCCGCTCAGGGCGGCAGTTGGAGAACGGCCGGCAGATTTGCGGGTCCCGAACGGGCGAGCCGGTTTATCCGGCAACGGCAACGCGGTTACGGCCTGTGTGCTTGGCGGTGTAAAGAGCCCGATCGGCATGCTGCTTGATGGCGGTTAAGTCGAACGGCGGCTGATCTATACAAGCGACACCTATGCTCACTGTGAGCGGGATTTCCTTTTCACCGTAACGGAGGCGGGCTTCCATTGCCGCGACCCGCAGGCGCTCGGCGATGGCGGTCGCTTCTTCTCGGGGCGTCGCGGGAAGCAGCGCGCAAAATTCTTCGCCACCATATCGGCAAAACAGGTCCATACGGCGCAGGCAGTCCGCCATGATTTCGGCGATCCTGTGCAGGGCGACATCGCCCGCCACATGGCCGAATCGGTCGTTCACCTGCTTGAAGTGATCGATGTCGATCATGAGCAGGGAGACGGGTTCGCGCTTGATGCGTGCTCGGGCAAGTTCGTCGCCGGCCAGATCTTCAAAAGCACGCCGGTTGTAGATGCGGGTAAGCGCGTCGAAGGATGCCAGTTGGTGCAGTTCGGCGTTGAGTTCTTCCGCGAAGATGAGGCCGAAGCACAAAGAGATGATCCCGGTACCGACCAAAAGTACGGCAAACGTGACCTGCTGCAGCCAGTTGCCGCTCAGCGGACTCAGAATCGGATGATACAGGAACAGTGGGTTTGCGCTGCGCATGCCCCAGACCAGGCCGACGACCATCGTCAAGGTTCCTGTGACCCGGTAAATCGACCGGCCCGACTGCGGCGCGGAACGCAGAAGAGCGAAGGCGATCAGGAATGTCACCACGGCCGAGATGGCGCTGTTGATGACGATGCGCAGCTCGGAGCCGCCCAGGTAGAGGAGATAGGCGTTTATGGCTGCGGTCAAGAGAACCGGCACAGCCAAGGCGGTCTTGCTATAGGGACGCTCCTGAATTTCCTGCACCGCCACGAACACCAGCAAGGCTCCGCCCACACCGACCGTCACGGCGCTCCCCATCACCAGCGGTTCGGGAACGATGCCGAGGTCCGACAGCACGAGCAATCCGAAATCCGTGCCCATCATCAGCACACCCAGAGCCCAGCAACGCATGGCGCGCATAAGCCGGGGCGGATATTGCGAAGCGATGAGAAAGATGACGCCGGCCTTGCCATAGCAAACCAGGGCAATGATGGCCAACAGGGTAAAGATATCGATCACGACCGGATCCGCCTGGGGTCGGGAGGGTAGTCTAGTCTGCTGCTTTTTTGCCGACGCGCATAGCGGCGCGCGGGCGTGAGATCGGATTTTGAAGGCGCTTCGGGGCGGGCCGCGAACGGAGCACCGGCAAAAGAGAGGGCGACCAACCGCCTGAAGGGTAGCGGCCGGCCGCCATCTGCTGGTTTCTATGACATGAAACTTGGGATTTCATATGGCCAGGGAACCACCCCTGGCCACGATTGGGATTTAAGCCCTTTCTTCGCGGGAATGCAACTTATTATCATTCCCTGCTCGTGGATGCGGGATACGAAAATGCGGATCGATGCCCTGAATGGAGAACCGAGGCCCGTTGCTGTCGCGGGATGAGGCCCAGACGCGGATGGCGAACGGGCGATGGCTGACGATCTCGCCGGCTTTGAACACTTCCCTGGAAAAGCGCTCCTCGGTGCGGCTGCCTTTTCTCAGCCCTTCAGTCCGGCCGCATCATGCAGGCATGGCTTCATGCCATGAATCCCAAATCCACCGCCACGCCCTGCGTCGCCGGGAACAGGAGGCTCCAGTCCACGGTCGGATCGGGCACGAACCAGCGGCCCAGGGTGGCGGCGAACTGGTCGGTGGAAATCGCCGGTATCCAGGCCCCGCGGCCGTTGGCGTCGTCGTTGCCGCCGAGAACGTAGGCCGGCATCGTGCCGTACACCCCGCCCTGCACCGCATCCCCCAGCACGAAGTGATGGCTCCCCCAACCGTGGTCGCTGCCGTCGCCGGAAGGTTGCAGGGTGCGGCCGAATTCCGACTGGGTAAACGTGGCGACCTTGTCGGCGGCGCCGATGTTAGCCATCTCCTGGTAAAACGCGTCCATGGCGTCCGCCAGCTCGCCGAGCAGGTCATACTGCTGGTAGCTCTGTCCGCTGTGGGTATCGAAGCCGCCCAACATGCAGAAGAACACCTGGCGGCCGGTACCGGTGCCGCCGCCGACGGGGTCGAGCCGCTTTTTGATGATTCGGGCGACCGTCTGCAGCTGGCCGCTCAGCCCGCCTGACCCGGTCTGCGGCCAATTCGCCGTCAGTGCCACCGAACTGAGAGTCTGAATGTTTGCGGCGAGTTGGATACCGTCGCCGAAGATGCGGTTGGCCACCTGGCGCAGAGGGCTGCCGCCGTCCTGCTTCAACAAGCCGTTCTTGATGCCGGCCAAAGCGGGGCTGGCGTTGTTGTCCGGCCACCAGCCGACGCCGGACAGGGCCAGGTTGCCGCCGACGGGGATGACGTTGTAGGCCGCGTTGCCTCCCCGCGGCAGGAAGGCGTTGCCGGCGACCGACACCGCATCGAGGCTGGTGAGCAGACTGGGATCGATCAGGTCCAGCAGCCGGCCGCCCCAACCGTTGCCGTCGGATTTCGAGCCGGCCTGGGCGTCGATCATCTGGTCCGAGTGCGAATACAGGTTGCTCGGCTTTTTCTTGAGCGGATCGTTGAAGTCCGCCAGCCCCGCCGGCAACGGCTCCACGAGGCTCCCCATGTTCAGCACCACGGCCAGCCGGCCCTGGTCGTAGCGGTCGCACAGCTTCTGCAAAGCGCCGTGCAGGGCATAAGGCGCCTCCAGCGGAGTGTTGAGACCGAGCTTCGAACTGACGCCGTTATATTGGCCGCCCGCGTGTAAAGCCAGCGTGGAGCCTCGCGCGTACCGGTAAGTCCCCGGGGTCTGGAAATCGCCGTAGGCGGGACTGTCCAGCGAGGGAATCACGGTGTTGTGGCCGTCGTTGCCGCCAGCCAGGTAAATGCACACCAGCGCCTTGTAATCGCTCGGCGCCCAGCCCGCGGCCGAGGCCGGACGGCCGTTGGCGAGCAGATTGAGGGCGGCCAGGCTGCCGGTGAATTTGAGGAAATTGCGGCGGGATACGCAGTGGTCGTGAATCGTCATCGTCCGGCTCCAGGTTAACGGTGAACGGCATATTCGCTGGACAGCGCCGCCAGATAGAGCAAGGTCCTGGCGCGCTGGGTCATGTCGCAATAGGGCAGCGCGGTGTCGTACAGGGTCTGGCGCAGCTCCGGCGACATCCGGCCGTGGAACAGGGTGGTGTTGATGAGATCGGCCAGCTTGTTGGGATCGGACGCCGCGGTGACGTAGGGCGTCAGGTCGAACGCGTAAGCCGTCTTGGCCGACCCCGAGATAAGCTCCCAGAACAGATCGGCCCGCAGGATCGCCTGGCTCGGGGAATAGATCTGATACTCCGGCCCGTACAGCCCGGAGCCATCCGGCAGCCGGCCCAGCGGAGAGTAATAGCTGAATACGCTGGGCGGTGCCAACACCGCTTCCCCGGCCAGCCGCAACTCCCATTGGAACAGTGCAGGATCGAGCAGGTTCGCGCCCACCGCGCGGGTGAAGCCCAGCATGTGCAGCACGGGGTCCTTCAAATGGCCCTGGTTGGCCGACGGCACATCGTGGCGGGCTTCGGCATCGGTCAGGATTCCCCGCACCACGGCCTTCAGATCACCGTCGGTGGTAGCGAAGACGTCCGCTACCCGCTGAACGTAGGCCGGGCTGGGATTGCTGGTCACCAGGCTGCGGATCAGGCGGATCGCCACGAACGGCGCGACGTTGGGATGGTGGAAAATGCCGTCGATCGCCAGATCCAGCTCGGCGGCGGTGGACTGGCCGGCAGGCAGGCTGAAGGCGCCGGGCGTATTCGCGAACAGCGTCTTGGCGCCCGTGGCATGGCTGCCGTCCCGCGTCTCCATGCCGCCCACGAAGTACTCGGGGTTCTTGGTCCGCGGAGTAGCGCCGGGCTGGGTCGGATAGGTCCAGCCGGTGAGGGCCAAAGCCAGTTGCTGGATGGTGGTCTGATCGTAGCTGCTCAGCGGCTTGCCGTAGGCATCGGTCTTGGCGCTGCCGTCCTGATTGAGCTGAACCAGCCCGACGCTGAACAGCTGCAGCAGCTCGCGCGCATAGTTCTCGTTGGCGCCGCTGGGATTGCCCGGCGAGGGCTTCACGCTGTTGGCCAGGTCCAGGAACTTGCCCATGGTTGGCGATACCGTGACCTGCCGCATCAGGCTCTCGTAATTGCCGAAGGCGTTATGCACCAGCAGGTTGACCCAGGGGATCAGGTCGTCGCCGTTGGTGTTCTTGTTGGAAGACACCACGAAGATCTGCGACAGCGCGAACGCCACCCGCTGCCGCAACTGGTCCGGCGCCGCCGCCATGTTGCCGAACCACAGCGCTGCCACCTGCGAGGTGTTGAGGCCGTTCGGGATCAGCGATTCGGGTGTCTGCGCGGGATCGAACTGCTTGTCCAGCCAGGCGTCGATACCGGACTGCTTCACCTCGGTCAGCGTGGCCGGGGTCGGGCCGAAACTGGCCTGCTCCAGGAACCGGGCCGCCCGGACGTCCAAGGCGTCGGCGGCGGCGCCCGCGACATACGGCGCGGACGGACAGCTCGGATTGGATACCGTGCTGCAGACGCCGAAGCAGAACTTGTAGGCGGCAGAGGTCAGGTTGCCGGGATTGACCAGCACCAGGCTGGCGGTGCCCTGGTCCGCGCTGCCCGCCGTGCCGGTGACGGTCACCGTACCGTTGGGATTGATGACGGCAGCGGCCGGCTTGTTGTTGACCAGCGCCTGCAGCGGCGTGTACAGGCGGGTGGCCTTGACCGTGAGGCTGTAATTGCCCAGCGGTACGGGATTGGGCGCGACGCTGGAGATCAGCGGGCGCGGCAGTCGCACTGTGACCAGGGCGCTGCCGGACACCGCGGGATCGGCCTGGGCGGTCGCCGTAACCACCACGGTGTTCACCGCCGGGATCGCCGCCGGCGCGGTGTACGCGCCGGTGCTGCTATCGATCGTGCCCGGACTGTCGGTGCTGCCCGGCGCCCCGCTTACCGACCAGATCACCGCGGTGCTGGCCAAGCCGCTGACGGTGGCGGTGAACGTCCGGCTGCCATTGATCGGCACCGAATCCGTCGCGGGACTCACCGTAATGTCGGCGGCCCATGCTCCCGCCTGGACACATAGGGCCACGCCCCAGGCCAAGCGAAACAGAAATGGAATGACGAGTCGCATTTTCCAAACCTCCTGATCAAGTGATATGGCCAGCCCCGACGAACCTGTCGGCGTTTACAGTGCCACGACATGTACTCGAAATCTTGGACGATACCGCAGAGATATAAGGATGATTCCGCATATATGCGGTGTGCGCGGAGCACGATTGCCGGACATCGCTTAAACCCGGGTCTTTACCGGTCAATGAAAAACGGAGCCTCACTCGCAGTCCGGCGACTCACTACCGTCTCCTGCGGACGTGGCCACCCCTCGCATCTCTTCACGCTCGAGCTCCATCAAGAGCCGGAGGCGGTCGTCCCTGGCAACCTCGCGCCAGGATTTTCCCGAAATCCCCCCCCTCGATCGCCCACAGCAGGTTGAGGCTGGCACAGGCACCGCACCCCTTGACCTGAACGAATGCCCGGACGACACCGAGTGCCTGAAGCTGCTCAAGCGTATGGATACCGGCTCGCGCAGGCATCTCGCCTGATTTCGGCCCAAAAGTTGGAAGGTCGCAGATGTTCAACGGCGAATCCGGCCCAGATTCTGTGTTGACGCTTGTTTCTCAGCCTTCCTCAGAAGGCACGAATGCCGTTCCATCTGCTGGCCTTCCATAGGTTTATCTGAATACCTCAGCAGGAATACCCCTTGGCTCAGGGCAGTACCTTCACGAACTTCGCCTTGACCTGTTTCGACTTGTTCAGGGTGACTTCACAGAGGAGTTGTGGCGGCAGGGTGCCGCCCTGCACTTTGAGCTTGCAGGGACCCGACCAGCCGAGGAAGAGATATTTCGGCGCCGCCGTGGCCGTCAGGGTGACGACCGATCCCTGGGCGAAACTGCCCTGGCAGGTGGGGCCGCAGTCGACGCCGGCGGGGGCGCTGGTGACCTTGCCTTTGCCGTTCTTGACGACGCTGAGATTGTAGGTTGGCGTCACCGATACGAAACTGGCGGTGACGGCCTTGGCCTGGTTCATGGTGACTTGGCAGGTGGCGCCGACGCTGCTGTCGCAGCCGCTCCAGCCGGAAAAGGCGTAGCCCGCAGCCGGCACCGCCGTCAGGGTGACGCTGCTACCGGCCTTGAAGTCCGCACCGCAGGCGCTGCCGCAGTCGATGCCCGCCGGATTGCTGGCAACCGTTCCGCCACCGGCATTGGTAACGGTGAGTGCATACCGCAGCGTGTAAACATAGGCCGCGCCGCAATGGCTCCCCTGCGCGCAGGACTGCCCCAATGCGCCCACCAGCAAGGTGTCGCCGGCCAGCGCAACTTCACCGAAATAAGCATCCGCTTGGGTGTCCTCACTGCCATCGGTGTTTTGCGCGGACATCTTTCCTTGAATGTTCCAGGCCGTCCCGGTCCGCCGGTATACGTACGCAGCACCGCAGCTAGCTCCAGCCGAACAAGAGCGCCCCCAAGCGCCGACCAGTGCGGTATCCCCGGACAGCGCCACCGAATTGCCAAAGTTGGCACTTGCCTCGGCATCATCGGTCCCCTCCGGATTCTGCGCGGTGATTTTCTGTTGGATCGTCCAAGCCGTGCCCGATCGGCTGTAGACGTAAGCCGCCCCGCAACTCGCCCCTCCGGCACACGAACGGCCGGAAGCTCCTACCAATGCCGTGTCACCGGACAGCGCCGCGGAGTTGCCGAAATGCGCAGCGTCCGCGATGTCATCGCTGCCGTCGCTCTTCTCGGCGAATATTTTTTGCTGAATATGCCATTGGGTTCCGCTACGGGCATAGAGATAAGCGGCGCCGCAGGCGCCCCCCCATGTGCAATCCAAGCCAGGGGCGCCCACAAGCGCAGTGTCGCCGGATAACGCAACGGAGCTCCCGAAATAAGCATGCATTGCCTGGTCGTCGGTACCATCCGTGTGGAGAGCAACCAGTTTCTTCTGGATGTCCCAACCGCCTCCGCTGCGGGTATAGACGTACGCCGCTCCACAGCCTGCCGCCCCTCCCGGACATTGCCGAACATCGGCACCGATCAAGGCGGCATTGCCCATCAATGCGACCGACCGGCCGAACTCGGCAAAGCCGGTCACATCGGACGTGCCGTCCGTGTTCTGCGCCGTAATTTTCTGCTCGATACTCCATGTGGTACCGCTGCGGTTATAGACGTAAGCCGCTCCACAGGAATAGCTCCCTGCACAGGACCGGTCTTGTGCTCCGACCAATGCCGTATCGCCGTCCAACGCAACAGCAATGCCGAAATCGGCTTTCGCCTCGGTATCGTCGCTACCGTCGGTATTCTGTGCCGTGAGTTTCTGCTGGACCTCCCATGTGGTACCGGTGCGGGTATAGACATAGGCCGCCCCACAGCCGGCACCCGCCGAGCAATCTCGACCGTTGGCCCCGACCAGCGCCGTATCGCCTGAGAGCGCTACGGAGTAGCCGAGCTGTGCATTTTGTTCGGTGTCGCCGCTGCCGTCCGTATTCTGTGCCGAAAGCTTCTGCTGAATGCTCACGATCAAGGGATCGACCGTGACGGGCCAAGCCGCGCCGCGGACGTCCACCTCGATGGTGAGCTGATCTTCGACCGCCGCCAGATGCGCCGGCAGGGTCTTGCCGTTGGCGTCGATCACGCTGAGGTCCTTGTACGCCAGCACTTCCTGGCCGCTCCTGTCGCGGAACCTGGCGCTCCTGCCGCCGGCCTCGATCCCGGCTTTGAGGTCGCCGCCGGTTCCCAGCCGCAGTTCCACCGCGGCGGCGGCGGTCTCCGGCGGGCGCGCCAAGGTGAAGCCTTGCTCCAGGCCTTCGGGCCGGTTCTCGTACCATTCCGTCACCGCACCGCGGCGGTATTCCAGCCGTTGCCCGCTGGCTGAGACTTCGGCTTTCACGATGGGCTGGAGATGCCCGGACGTGCCGTAGCCGGTGAGTTTCATCGACCAGCGCCAGTCGCGCGGCTTGCCGCCGGGCGCGATTTCCAGGCCATCGCCGTCGAAGTTCAGCGCCATCCGGTTATCGGGGTTCAGCGCGGTGTAATGGCCTGCGCCCGCCGGTTCGATGCTGCGCAGGCGCTGGTCGATAGCATTCCGTAATTCCGGAGGAACCGCGTTGCGGGCCGGCTGCGCCTCCGCGCCCCCAGCGACCAGCACCACCAGCAGCGCAATGCCCACGCGCGCCTGCGCCGAACCGGAATCATCGAAGTTCGGCACGATGCCGCGCCATTTCGACAGACTCAGCCACGCAGGCACGTTCGTAAAGTTGAATCTCATTGGCTCATCTCCATGTGTCATGTGTCAGGCATCATCGAAACGCCATCCAATCGACTGTCCCCGGGTATCTCCCGTTTGTTTCAGATTAGCCGGGGTGCGCCGCGCTATCCTGCGAATTCCCTGGAACTTGGCTGCAACCAAGCTGCAATCCGGCTGCCGCCTCGGAGTGAAGTCAGGGCGGCGTGGTTCTTCCCTGCCAATCTACCAAAGCCCATGGACAGCGCTCTACGTCGATTCCGCACAGTTGCAGGGACGATTCCGCACAGGGATTTAAAGACCAGGCACAGGAAGACTCGAGCCGGCGAGCCGGGCTGTCGGCTCCCTGTAACCCATCTATGCCTCCGATCCCATTGGTGATAAACATATAAAATCGGATGCAAACTAGTGCCTTTTTGGGCATCCGCAGCGGATGCCGCCGAATCACCAGTCAGAAGAAACCAGAAAATCCGGAAGATGGACTGTCCAAAATCCAATTTTGCGATGACTTTTTGCACGGACGACTTCCCCGCCGTCAGCCGAACGGAAATGTGGCAGGAACTGATCGCCGCCAAGGTGTTCGGCCAGGAAGTGTCGCCGGTCACGTCGGCCCCATTTTTCGCCCAGGCGAACTGCCTGCGCCTGGGCAAGGTGGACTTGGCCTATGGCTGGTCCAGTCCCGCCGTGTACCGCCGGACACCGCGGCTGATCGCCGCCGACGGCAATGACGATCTGGTTATGGTGATCAACATTGCCGGACGTCTGGAAGTGACCGACGACTCGCACCAAAGCCGAACCCTTGATGAACTCAGCGCCACGGGATTCCGCTGCGGGAAGCCGGTCGCCTTGTTTTCTCAAGCAACGGCGTATTCGGACGAGCGCAACCACCACGCGACCAGCATCCGGATTCCGCGCCAGGAACTGCTGCGGCGCGCACCGCAAGGAGAAAGGCTCATCCTCGGCCGATTCGACAGCCGGGGAGAGCCTTTCAGCTTGCTGTTGGGATATCTGCAACTGCTCAGGAGCACCGGCACCCTCCTGCAGAACGCGGATCTGGCCCGGCTGGCGGGCGACCATATCCTGGATATGGTGACGCTGATGCTCAACCCGACCCGCGATGCCCGGCGGGAGGCCGCCCACGGCGGCCTGAGGGCGGGCCGGCTGGCCGCCCTGCAACGCTACATCGCTCTGAATTATCGGGACTTCGAAATATCCGTGGGAAAAGCCGCAAGCGCACTGCGTATTTCAGAGAGGTACGTGCAGAGCTTGATGGCCGAAACCGGCTCCAGCTTCACCGAAACGGTCAACTGGCATCGATTGGACTTGGTTCGAGGGCTGCTCGGCGACGCCGGGAATCAGCGCCAGCGGATCAGCGACCTTGCCTTTGACGCCGGCTTTCGAGACTTGGCTTACTTCCACCGGTTGTTCCGGCGTCGGTTCGGCGACTCACCCGGAGCCTTCCGGATCGGCAAGGATTCCGCTGACGAAAAATAGGACCGGCCTCCCCCTGGACTCCTCAGACCAAAGAGCAGGGCAACCGCAGCGTAGGATTTCTCCGCTGCGGGGCTGCACACCCAAAGTCACTGCTTAGGATTTGGCAAAGAATAACTTCCCGAAATTAACAGCCGTCGTTCCGGCATGGATTGCCGGACTCCAGGTTCCAGGGGTGGAATGGCCTGGGAACATCCATGTAGTCTGGATGCCGGCGATCCTTGCCGGCATGACGGTGCTTTGAACGAAAAATGTTGTTCGGTCATTCAGGGAAGTTATTTTCGGCCATATCCTTACCCTCCAGCGGATCATCTGGATACCTCAGCAGGAAAGTTTCCTGGCTCAGGGCAATACCTTCACGAACTTCGCCTTGACCTGTTTCGACTTGTTCAGGGTAACTTCGCAGAGAAGCTGCGGCGGCAGGGTACCGCGCTGAACCCGGACCGCGAGCTTGCAGGGGCCCGACCAGTCGAGGAAGAGGTATTTCGGCGCCGCCGTGGCCGCCAGGGTGACGACCGATCCCTGGGCGAAACTGCCCTGGCAGGTCGGGCCGCAGTCGATGCCGGCGGGGGTGCTGGCGACCTTGCCTTGCCGCTCTTGACGACGCTGAGGTTGTAGGTCGGCGCCCCCGCCACCACGGTGTCTCCGGAAATCGCGACCGCATAGCCGAGACTATTATTCGACGCTGCATCCGAGGCGGTCGCCTTGAAGGACTCGGTACCATCCGCACAGACGCCGATTCCGCGCATATGAGCCGCTTTGAACCCGTCGAAGTCGCCACAACCCGATCGATCAGATAGAATCGGCGGCGCACAACTTCCCGGGGCTCACCGTACCGGCTTCCAGCTCTGAAACGTTTCGACAGCCAGCGCAGGAACCGAAGCGCCAACGAATCGGAACTCAAGTCCTTTTGGAACAAACGCTGAATGGAACCTCTGGAAGTCAACGCCGATTTGACTTTTTGTACCACCGACTTTCCTCGCGCAAAGCGGATGGAAATGTGGCGCGAACTCGTCGCCTCGGCGGTGTTTGGGCAAGACATGACGCCTGCAGATCCGCTCTCGTTTTTCGCTAGAGCCAGTTGCCTTCCCTTGGGCATAGTCGACGTGGTACGGGGCACATCCAGCGATGCCGTCTACCGCCGGACGCCCCGGCTGATCGCCGCCGACGGTAATGACGACTTCGTATTCGCGGTGAACCTCGCCGGCCGTCTTGAGGTCACAGATAGCTTGCGCCACAGCAGAAGCCTCGCCGGTGTGGGCGCTACCGGATTCCACTGCGGCAAACCCGTGACTCTGTCCTGTCTTTCATGTTCGGACGGACACCCGTACGGCGCCGTCAGCCTGCGTATTCCGCGGATGGAGTTGCGCCGGCGGGCGCCCCACGGCGAGAAAAACATTCTCGGATGTTTCAGCGGGACGGAGGAACCTCTGCGTTTGCTGATGGGATATTTGCGGATGTTCGGCAAAGCCGGTACTCCGATACCCAAAGGGGAATTGGCGCAACTGGCGGGTTCTCATATCCTGGATCTGGTGACGCTGATGGTCGGCCCCACCCGCGACACCCGGTGGGAAGCTTCTCAAGGCGGCCTCCGGGCGGCTCGGCTTTCAGCCGTCCAGTCACTTCTGGGACGCGATTTCCAGGACCACGAGCTTTCCGTGCGAAAGGTCGCAGGCGCCCTCGGGATTTCCGAACGCTACGTGCAGAATCTGATGGCCGAAACCGGCGAGAGCTTTACCGAAACGGTCAACCGCCTGCGACTGGAGCACGCGCAACAGATGCTCGGCGAGCCGAGGTATCGACATTGGCGCGTGAGCGACGTCGCCTTTGCTTCTGGCTTCAGCGATTTAGCTTATTTCCATCGCTTGTTTCGGCGCCGGTTCGGTGACTCACCGGGCAACTTCAGAACCGGCATCAAGCGCAACGATCACCGGCGAACCGCCAACGAAACATCCAACACATAGGCGCAGCGCCGGCATCCAGGCCCCAGGATGGACCTTGCCTCCCACGGCCTCTGGGTTTCGTCGATCCAGGTGCGACGGTTGCAGTTTTTCCTGGGCTTTCCGTGCAGATTGGGTCTTATTTTGACACCCTCCCTGTCCATGAACCTCAAGGTCAAAGCGCCCTTCAGCCCGCGACGAATGCCAATCGTGGGCCGAAGCCCGTCTCGAGCGACGCCGGAGGACCCACTCCCACGATCGGTCCAAGTTCCCGGGCGCCTTCGGCGCGGGCAATACGCTTTACCTGATTAGCAAGAATCCTCAGCCGTCATTCCGGCAGGGAGCTCGGATTCCAGGCCAGGGACGGTAGGTCGCCACCCAAGGCGCGCTTCGTCGAAGTTCGCGAGACTACCGGCCTAACATCCTTGTCGCTGGATTCCGGCTTCCCGGCCGGAATGACGGAGTTTTTCGAGGTTGGCTGAAGATTCTTGCTAATCAGGATGCTTTATGGCCTCCCAGAGGCGAGAGCAGACATGGCCACGGCGATCGCCTCTGGGCTGGCACTCTTTTTGATAGACAATCACGCAATCCGGGCAGCACAATTTCACAACCGTGCGGTTCCAATTTGCTCGGGAGTCGGACATCGGCGTTGCGACATCAGTCGAACAGGAGTCAATGTGGGCAGCCTACTCGTTTTTTGCAGCAATGAACTGCCGGAGCGCGATCGCTTCGATCTCTGGCGGGAGATGGCCTCCGGCGGGCCGGGGGCAGTCGATGTCGTCCATGTCGATCGGCGCCCTTTTTTCGGGCGGGTCGAATGGCTTCCATTGGGGTGTATCGACGCCTACAAGGCATCGTTCAGCGCTGCGACTTTTACCCGCTCCCGCCGCTGGATCGAACGGGACGGTTTCGACGGCTTCTGCTTCCACATCAATCTGAGCGGACGCAGCGAGACCTCGCGCCACAAGGAGAAAACGGTGCTGGACGGTTTCAGCGCAACCGGCTATTCGTACGGCAAGCCCTTCGAAGCCTCGCTCGTTCCGCAGGCCGGCCGGTACTGCGAGAGCCTGAATCTGGTCGTTCCCCGCGGGGAGATGCTGCAAAAGGCGCCCAATGCGGAGCGGTCTATCGGCGCACTCCAGGCGGATCAGGCACCGCTGCGATTGCTGTCGCAGTATCTGATGCTGCTGGGCAATACCCCGCCGGTTGCCGAGGATTCCCGGCTGTCCCAGCTTGCCGGCAACCACGTCCTGGACCTGCTCGCCTTGGTGCTGGGGCCGACCCGAGAGGCCGAGCACGAGGCCGGGCTTTGCGGCTTGCGAGCGGCGCGTTTGGCGACGTTGAAAAAATACCTTCAGGACCATCATCACCGGCCGCAGCTGTCGGTGGCCGCGGCGGCCCGGGCCTTGAATATTTCAGAGCGGTATCTGCATGATTTAATTGGAGAAACCGGCGAGAGTTTTACTGAAATGGTAAACCGCCTGCGGCTGGAGCGGGCGCGCGGGCTGCTGTGCGACCCGAAGTATCGGCACCTTCGCATCGGCGAGATCGCTTTCGCCTCGGGTTTCAATGATTTGTCTTATTTCAACCGGCTGTTCCGGCGCCGGTTCGGCGAAACACCGGGGACCTTCAAGGCTGGGGAGCAGATGGCCGCCGACTCTTTCCGTGCGCTCGACCGGCTGGTGTTGCCCGGCAGTATGGAAACCGGGCACGACTGACCGCTGCGAGGCTTCACCCCGCTTTGAACTCAAACGCTTTCCGGAAAATAGCGGAAACAAAAAACGCCGACGAACCTCGGCGTTTTTTGCATGGCAAAACCGGCTTTGGCCGTTGCCTTATTGAGCCGGACCGTAAATCGAACCGGCATTTACACCCGGCCCGGGGTTGTTGAGGCAGGTCGGGTGCCCGAATCCGCTTGTGCTGGCCTGGTTGCCGATGCCGTTGTCCTTGACGATGTCCTGAATCATCGCATCGTTGTTGCCGGGGGAAACGCCGGCCGGGACGTTCTTGACGGCGAAGGCGCCGCCCGCCAGCAATTCGCGCACCTTCCAGGCCACGACATGGTCGGTACAGGAGGTGTCCCCTGAAACGCCGATCGCGCCGACCTTCTGCTTGGCGGAGTTATAGAGCGCGAGCCCGCCGCCGAATACATTGATGCCGCCGATGCGCTTGCCCTTCAGCGGATCGTTCTTGGCGCCGAACTTGATTGCGCTGCCGAGGTAAGACAAGGTCGGGTCGATGGGATTGCTGGCCTGCAAGCCGTAGAGGCTGCCGCTGGGCTGAGTCGCGGTGTAGAGGTTGGCGGTCGACAGGGCGAGGTCACCGGTGCTGAAAGCATTGGCCGCATTGGCCTTCTGGGCGGAAATGTTACGGCTGCCCAGCCAGATGTCCGCCGTCACGTCCTGCGATGCGCTCAGGGAATTGGTCACGTTGCAGATGGTGCCGCTGCCGTCCACCAGGGTCAGCCACATCGGGAAACCCAAGCCGCCGTTGTCCAGCGATACGACGCTGCTGATCGTGGACTTCATGTTGTCGTAGGTCAGCCCCTGCTTTTCCAGGTCGGCGCAAGTCGCTGCCCAGGCGGCACTCGAGGAAAGAAGCAGGCCGGTCACGGCCCCGCAGATTTGTTTGGCGTTGAACATGGAATCTCCGTGGTTACCTTGGTATTTGATGGTTGGACTGATTGCCGGTCAAGGGATGTGCTCCTCCACCGGCGCCGGCTTCGACATCCGGCTGTCGAAGTTTAAGAATAAAACGCCGGATTTTCTTGGACAATAGCGCAATCCGACGGAGCAGATTCCGCACTCACCAAAGACAGTGTTCCGTGCCGCCTCCAGACAAAGCCGGTTCTGGCGTGCGGGAAATTCCCAGACGGGCCGTCAGTCGCCTCTACGTCGAAACCACAACGGGCGGTCGGTTTTCAAAAAAGCCTTGAGTCCAGCGTAGCCGATCTGCACCTCTTCCGCGGTGCCGGCGGAAGAGCGCGGTCCGTGCCCCAACAGTACGACGACCCCCCGGTCATCGAACAGCCAGTTCGCGTCGTCCTTCACATCGGCGGATACGGAATCGAGCCAGCCATCGACGTCCGCTGTGTCGGAATTTTCCTTGAGGTATTTCCTGGCCTGCGCGAAGACGGCTTCCCAGAATTTCCGGTCGACGCGGAATACGTCGTCAAGCTTGAGCGGCCTGCCGCGATCGAGGTCCCAGTTGAGGGTGTATTCGGACATCCAGGTGTGTCCGGTCGGGCCCGCGTTGGTGTGAATGACCTCGAGACTGATCAAATGGCCGTCGAAATGGTGAACTTCGAAAGTGCGCGCGAAGTGCTCGACTCCTTCGCCCATCGCCTGAAGGTCACCGGGAGTGAAACGGGACAGGCGGGATGCGAGGGCCAGAGTCTTGTCGATGTGCCGATTGAAGGCCTGCGCCTTGTCGGCCGGCGTTCCGGTAAGCCAGGGATAGCTGTCATCCTCGACTTCCGCGGTTGATGCCACTTTCCTGTTTCTGAAGATCAGCCGTCCTTCCAGTTTCAGAGTCCCGCTGGTTTGGCTGGGAAGTGCGAGCACGCCTTCCCGCTCCTCGTACTCGGTGTTCAGGCAGTCGGCAACACCCGACGGAAGGGAGGCGTCCTCCGCAGACTTCTTCGCGCCACACCAGCCCCGAACCCAGCTCACCCAGTCCCGCTGTGCGTTTCGCACCGTCGCAAAACTTTCTGGCGACAGGTCTTTTTCAAGCCGCGCGAACTGTTCGGCGAGGCCCCGGTCGCGGGCTGCGAGATTCTCGTCGGAACAGATGGCTCGTTCGATCGATCCTTTGGCTTTGGCGCAGTCGAAGCTGGGATGCGGATCGGCATGAGCCGCAGCGGTCGTTGCCACGGCTGCCGCACAAAAGAACAGGGTTTTCACGATTCTTTCCTCGTGGGGGTTCGACCAGGAACGGATGCGCGCCGGCCGGCATGCCTTCCAAGAAACGCTTCACAGCTTGCGGTGCCTGCAGTACCTTGAGCGTGACGGGGATACAGGTCTTGACAAATCCTGTAGGCCGCTCCTTCGGATACCCCGGCGGCCACCGTCTACCGCAACATACTACAACGCCAATAACAACCTTTGAGGAGGAAAACATGGAAATCATCACGACCAAAGCCGGCATCGAAATGCTGTTGCGTTGGGGGCATTTTCTGGGCGGCATCACCTGGATCGGGCTGCTCTATTATTTCAATTTCGTCCAGACCGAATACATGAAGGAAGCGGACGCCGGCGCTAAACCGGACGTGCTGCGCAAGCTGGCGCCCAGGGCGCTGTGGTGGTTCCGCTGGGGGGCGATGGCGACCTTCCTGACCGGCGTTGCCATCATGGGGGTCCGGGGCGGCGGCATGTCGATCGACATCTACGTCGGCGCCCTGCTCGGCACGCTGATGTTCCTGAACGTGTGGCTGGTGATCTGGCCCAACCAGAAGATCGTCATCGCCTCCGCCGAAGGCGTGGCGGCGGGCGGCGAGCCGCTGCCGGACGCGGCCGACGCGCTGGCGGCGGCGGGCGTGGCCTCGCGCAGCAACGCGATGTTCTCGGTGCCGATGCTGTTTTTCATGGGGGCCTCCGGCCATTATCCGCACGGCGGCTTCGGCGTGGTCGCGTTCCTGGCGATTTTCCTCGCGGTCATGGTGCTGGAATACAACGCCGTCTACAAGGCACTGGTCCGCTGCCCGCAATGCAACAAGTTCAAGCTACCGCCCGCCGGCATTCTCGGCCCGATGGCCAGTGTGCCCGGCGTGATCGGCTGTGGATTCGGCCTCACGGTGGTTCTGTTCGTCATCCTGGAAGTTCTGACCTGAGCCCATTGGCCAGGGCGCTTGACTTGACCGGTAAGCAACGGCGAGAATCGGACCCATGAAACTTTCGCTGAAACCCTTCGACTTCGTGAGCTTTACGCATCTTTGGCGCAAGCCGATGCGATGGCTGGCGCTTGCCTGCGGGGTTCCATAGAGAGTCGTCTGATTACAGGCGTTTTCGCAAAAGAGGCCGCAGGTTCCCACGAATCTGCGGCCTTTTTGTTTTTTCCGACCGGGAGGTGTGAAATGAGCGTTACCGTCGCTTACCTGAGCGTCATCCTGCTCTGGGCCACAACCCCGCTGGCCATCAAATGGAGCGGGGAAGGGCCGGGCTATCTGTTCGGCGTCACCGGCCGCATGGCCATCGGCACCCTGTGCGTGCTGCTGGTCATGCTCGTGCTGCGCCGCCGCATGCCCTGGCACCGGAAAGCGGTCCGCACCTACCTCCTGGCGTCGATCCAGGTTTACGGCGCGATGCTCGCCGTGTACTGGGCCTCCCAGTTCATTCCTTCGGGCTGGATCTCGGTCGTGTTCGGGCTGTCGCCCCTGCTCACGGCGCTGATGGCGGCGGCCCTGCTGGGCGAGCGCAGCCTCACCTTGGCCAAGCTGTCCGGCTACCTGCTGGGACTGGCCGGACTTGCGTCCATATTCGGTTCTGCCTTGGAACTGGGGCCACACGGGGTCTATGGCATCATAGGAGTGCTGCTGTCGGCCTTCCTGCAATGCCTCAGCGCGGTCGGCATCAAGCGCCTGGATGCCAAGCTGCCGGCCCTGACGACGGTCGCCGGCGGATTGATGATCGCCTTGCCGGCCTATCTGCTGACCTGGGTGCTGGTCGATGGCCAATGGCCGGAGTTGCTGCCCACCACCAGCATCGCCGCCATCGCTTATCTCGGCGCGATCGCCACGACGGTCGGGTTCGCGCTCTATTATTATGTCCTGAGCCATTTGTCGGCGACGCGGGTGGCGATGATCAGCCTGATCTCACCGGTGCTGGCCTTGTACCTGGGCCATGTCCTGAACGACGAGCCCTTGTCGCTCAGGATCGTCGGCGGCACCGCCCTGATCCTCGGGGCGCTGTTGCTGCACCAGTGGGCCGAGCGGCGAGTGGCGCAAGAGGCGTAATAACGGGCGATCGATGCTGGAAGTCCATTTGAATCTTGAAACCGGACCGGAGCACCGGGCGGACCTGCAAAGCCGCCTGGAACCCGGCATTCGCCTGAATATGGGCGAATGCCGGTCGAAGGCCGGTTTCGATATTCTGGTAACCGGGGAGCCGACGGTCGAGGACCTGGCAGGCAATCCCCGTCTGCGCGCCGTGATCGTACCGTGGGTGGGCGTGCCGCTGGCGACGCTCGATCTCATGCGGGAATTTCCGCGCATCGCCCTGCACAACCTGCCCTACAATATCGGGCCCACCGCGGAAATGGCGGTGGCCCTGCTCCTGGCCGCCGCCAAGCGGATCGTCCCCTACGACCAGCGGTTCCGCCGGGGCTATTGGTCGGGCGAGCACCCGGAAGTGCCCGGCTCGGTGATGCTGGATGGCGGCTTGGCTCTGATCCTGGGCTACGGCCGCATCGGACGGCGTATCGCCTTGGCCTGCCGGGGCCTCGGTATGCGGGTCGTCGGTGTGCGGCATAGTCCCGGACCGGCCGCTGAAGAATACGCCATCGCCGACCTGCCCGTGCTTTTGCCGCAGGCTGCGGCATTCATCGTCTGCCTGCCGCATACCCACGAAACGGAAGGCATGATCGGGAAGCGCGAACTGGAACTGCTGCCGGCGAATGCCGTTCTGGTGAACGTGGCGCGAGGGGGGATCGTGGAAGAGGAAGCGCTTTATCGGACATTGCAGGCGCGGCGTATCTACGCGGCCGGGATCGACGTCTGGTACCGCTACCCTTCTGCCGCCGAGCGTAAGGAGGGTTTGCCGCATCCGCCCTCCACCTTCCCCTTCCATGAACTGGACAATGTGGTGATGAGTCCGCACCGGGCCGGCTGGTCGGAAGAAAAGGAGCCGGCGCGGCTCGGCGAGCTTGCGAACATGCTCAATGCCGCCGCCCGCGGCGAGCCGATGCCGTACCGGGTCGATCCCCTGCGGGGCTACTGATAACCGACCCTCAGAATGCACATATGAACGCAAGGGGCTTCGTCACCCTGAAAACGACGGCCGCGCACCAGACCGAGGTGAAAGGCTCGCTGTTCCTGGCCTATGGCGCACGGGCCGATACGCCGGAACAGGGGCTCGCCTTTCTCCGGACCGTGGCCGCCAGGCATCCCGACGCGTCCCACCTGTGCTGGGCCTATCGGATCGACGATCAGTACCGCTTCAGCGACGCCGGCGAACCGGGCGGTACCGCCGGTCAGCCCATCCTCCGGGCCATCGAGGGACAGGGGTTCGATCACGTGGTGGTCGGGGTGATCCGCTATTTCGGCGGTACCAAACTCGGAGCGGGCGGGCTGGTGCGTGCCTACGGAGGAACGGCGGCGGAGGCATTGCGCACCGCCGAGCGGCAGGAGGAACTGCCGCGGGCCGAAATCACGGTCGAAGTACCGTTCGAGCACATGGGCGCGCTATACCGGCTGCTGGAGTCGCTCGGCGTGGACCAGCGGATGGAGACGTACACCGAACAGGGCCTGAAGGTCACGATCAGCGTTCTGGAAAGCCTCGTCGACCAATTCCGGGCGGACCTGCGGGATGCCACGCGCGGCCAGTTTTCGCTGATCGAACCCTAAGGCTCAGGCAAAGTCGAAAGCTTCCAGTGTCACGCAGATATCCACACCGCATGCCGGCGTGATCGCCGCTGCCGGCAAGGGTTCTCCGCAGCGCCAGCGCTGAACCGCGCTGAATTTGCCGAAGCCGGTCGCGAGAAATATCACCTCGCGGCTCCGGCTCAATCGGCTGGCGCTGAGGCTGACGCGCTCGGCGCTGGCGCCCGGTGCATCCGTCACCGCTAGAACGTCGGGACTGTCCGGATCGGCACCCCAATCGCGGCCCGGAAACAGGGCGGCGGTGTGACCGTCCGTACCCAGGCCGAGCAGAACGAGATCGAATTCTTCGACGCCGGCGACCACTTCCGCATACAGCTCGGCTCCGCGTTGATGCCCCAGCTCCCCGGGAATGGGGTGGACCTGAGCGGCCGGAATCGGGCTGTCGTCGAGCCAGACGCTTCGGGCGACGGCGGAGTTCCGCCCCGGATCGTCCGCCGGCAGGCAGAACTCATCGCCCCAGTAGACCTGCCATTTGCTCCACTCGGCTTCCGCCCGCGCCGCCGCCAGTCTCCGATAGATAGGTTCCGGGGTCTTGCCGCCCGCCAGCACGATGCAAAATGTGCCACGGACCGCTATGGCCTCCCAAGCCATTCGCAAAATCCCCCGCACCACCCGAATTTCGAAGTCCTCCGCCGTGGGGTAGACATGCCAGCGCTTCTGTTGTCTCGGATACATCGGGCTTGCCCTCATAGCTGGTTGCGCCAGGCTTGTTCGACTTTGTCGAACAGCCGGTCCGCTTCCGGCGGCCCCCACGAACCCGCCGGATAGGTGTGGATGAAATCGCGCTGCCGCGTCCAATGCCTGAGAATGGGATCGACCACCCGCCAGGCCCATTCCACTTCATCGAAGCGGAGAAACAGCGAACGGTCGCCTTCCATGACATCGAGCAGCAGCGTCTCATAGGCCTCAAGCGTCTTCTCGCGGCCGCGGCGGTACGAGGCGTCGAGGCGGATGACCCGGGTATCCATGCCGAGGCCGGGCTGCTTGGAGTGCAGCTCGATATGCATGCTCTCCGAGGGTTGCAGGGAAAGCAAGACCCAATTGGGCTCGATGAATTCCAGCGGCGTTTCCCTGAACAACTGCTGGGGCGGATGGCGGAAGCGGATCGCGATGAGCGAGAGCTGCTGCGCAAGGCGCTTGCCGGTGCGCAGATAGAACGGCACCCCGCGCCAGCGCCAGTTGTCGACATAGAACTTGGCGGTGACGAAGGTCTCCGCGATGGAGCGAGGCGCCACACCGGGCTCCTCCTGATAGCCGGGTACGGCGACGCCGTCGATCGAACCGGCGCCGTACTGCGCCCGGAAGGCATGGGCGTGAATCGATTGTTCGGCGATGGGACGGATCGACCGCAGCACCTTCACCTTTTCGTCGCGCAGGGCATCGGCCTCCAGCGCCGGCGGCGGCTCCATCGCCACCAGTGTGAGCAACTGGAGCAAATGGTTCTGCAGCATATCCCGCAGTGCACCGGCTTTGTCGTAGTAATCGGCGCGGGTCGCAACGCCGGCCTGTTCCGCCACGGAAATCTGCACGTGGTCGATGTAATTGCGGTTCCACAGCGGCTCGATGAGCGTGTTGGCGAATCGGAACACCAGGAGATTCTGGACCGTTTCCTTGCCCAGATAATGATCGATCCGGTAGATCTGCTCCTCGTCGAAGGAGCCGTGCAGCAACCGGTTCAACTGCCGGGCGCTGTCGACGTCCTCTCCGAACGGCTTTTCCACCACGATCCGGTGCAGGCCGCGCGGCCGGTTCAAACCGGTTCGATCGAGCTGTTGAATGACCGCGCCGAAGTCCGAGGGCTTGATGGAAAGATAGAATACGGTGTCGGCGCAGCTTTGATCGGCGCAGAGTTTGTCGCTCAAGGTTTGGTAGAGGGCCGGATCGTGCAGATCTCCCGCAATATAGGTGAAACGCGCCGCGAAACGTCGGTAGACGCGTGCGTTGAACTGGTCGCCCGTCCGTCTCCGGATGCTGTCCTCCAGATGCCGAAGCCAATCCGCCTCGCTCCAGGGCCTCCGGCCCAGGGCGATGATCGACATTCCAACCGGCAAACGCCCGCCCGCCTCCAGATGGTAAAGCGCGGGGAGCAGCTTGAATGCGGACAGATCGCCCGTGGCTCCGAAGATGACGAAATGGCACGGAAGTGCCTGAGGCGGTTGCGGCAGGGTCATGGAACCTCCTTCCCTTGAACCTCAGAAGATGGGGCAGAGCCCGAAAGGCATGCAATCGCATGGATCGACAGGCGTCCGCCGGCTTTGGGCTTGCCTCCTGGAAGCCGAACTTCAGCCCGCCACCCGCGGAGGACTCGGCCCACTGCCATCGATTCCCAGCGGACGCCGCCTGCGTAGGCATCCAGAATCAAAAGTCGGCAAGCGCCGCTGGGGCCGAGTTGAATTATGGAACCACGAAATCGCAGTGCGGCTCAAGCGAAGGTGGAACGGGTGAGCTCAGTCCAGGGCTTCGACTTCGACACGCCCCAGACCGCTCAGCCGCAGCGCCTTTGCCGCGCCATGCGAGAGGTCGATCAAGCGCCCGCCGACGAAAGGTCCGCGATCGTTCACGACGAGAACAATCGAGCGCCGGTTGCTGAGATTGGTGACCCTGACTCGCGTGGGCAAGGGGAGGGTGCGGTGCGCAGCGCTCAAGCCCTGGGGATTGAAGCGGGTTCCCATCGCAGTGCGATGGCCGGACTCCTCTCCATACCATGACGCCGTACCCCGCTCCCGGTATCCCCTGGCGCTGGTCAAAGGGTAATAGATCCGGCCCTTCACACGATAGGCCCGATTGTAGGCGGCGCCATGGCGGGGAGTGGAATGAGATGGCGCTTCGAGGTGAGCCACGGATTTGCCGTGATCGATATGGTTTGCACAACCCGAGAGCAGGATCACCGCCGCGAGGCCAGAACGGACGCTGCGCAGCAATGCCCGCCCAAGCGGGTGTCGGAGAGCGCGGTAATTTCCCTTGACGGCCATTGCTATCGATTCGAAACCGAGCATTGATAAGAGTGGAATCGGCGTTTCGGTGCCGATTTCAGAGATGCCAAGCAAGAATCGTGACTAGATTCTTCCTTCTTATCACGCTGATTTTTCTTGTATTCGAAAACAGGCCCGAAAGGCGTCGTCGTGCCAGGACGACAGCGATTCCATGGCCTGGAAACCAAAATTGCTGAACGGGCTGTAATTAAACGTGGTTAAGCGGCACCCGTGCCGTCGCCAAACAACATCACCGGCGTTGCCGGGGACAGGTGAGAGGCTGGGCGAAAGAGAGGATTGAGCGGAGGAGGTAGGGCTGCTGCAGGGAAGTGTCGTCGACGGGCCGTACATGCGGATGGGTAGGCAGTCCCACCCGCACGTATGTCCGGTAGTTGCCGTTATCGCTTCAACAGCGAGTTGTATAGCGCACCATCGTCAACACAGCTTTCCTTCTTTTTCAAAGGTACGCATACCTTGACGGTACCTTCGCAGACGTTTTGCTGTGCATCGGTCGCACTGAACCCGATGGTATAGACCCGCCCATTCCCGTTTTTCTTCTTACCGGCCCGTTCGGCGCGCAGCCTCAGTTTGTCGCCGGTCGCCTTATGCACGATGACGGCATCGGGACTGCTGTCGGAACTGTTGATCCGGCGGACCGGTTCGTCCTGCATGACCGAAAGAATCTTGACCGTCATGTCGTTCGCCGCCGCAGATCCGGCTTCGCCTGCCAGCGACTGGGTACTTTCCCCGAGTTCCTTGAGAATTATCCGCCGCATCTTATGATCCGGCGCCCAGAGTCGAGCGGGGTCGACCACCGCGCGATCACAGACGGGATTCGGTGTCGGGGACGGCGTAGGTGTGGGTGCCGGCGTGGGGCTTGGGCTGGACGTCGGCCCGGGTGTCGGGTTCGGAGACGACGTAGGTGACGGGGTTGGAGACGACGTAGGCGTCGGGTTCGGAGACGACGTAGGTGTCGGGTTCGGAGACGACGTAGGTGTCGGGTTCGGAGAGGAACCGGCGCTCAAGACCTTGACGTTCATTGACGCATTCGCCGTCAAGAAGCCGTCGCTCACGGTTAGCTGGAATACCAGAGTATCGTTCTCGGCCGTCGTTGCCGGAGCCACGAAACTCGGCGCCGCCGTGTTGGCGTCATTCAAGCCTACCGCGGGTCCGCCGGTTTGAGCCCAGGCATAAGTCAAAGGATCGCCGTCCGGGTCGCTGCTGCCATTGCCGCTCAGGTTAACCGTGTCTCCGGTATGCACCGTAAGATTGGCGCCTGCGTCCGCCACCGGAGGGTGATTGGTGTTGTCCACCGTTACATTGACGTTCGAGGGTGCTGAAGCCAATCCCTTGTCGTCGGTCACCGTGAGAGAAAATGCGCAGGTGTGCAGCGTCTGGCCGACCAGTGGGGCTGTGAAGCTCGGCGAGGGGCTCGCATTGTTGTCCAGGGCTACCGCATTGCACGGCTCGCCCGTCGAAACGTTGCTCCAGGCATAGCTAAGCGCGCTTCCTTCCGGATCATAACTCCCGGAACCGTCGAGATGTACGCTCGCCCCTTCCCTCACCGTCTGGGTCTCGCCGGCATCAGAGATCGGGGGCTGATTGGCGGCATTGTCGGATACCACGGTGACATCGATAAGCTCTTCGTCACTGAACAAGCCGTCGCTGACGTTCAGTTTGAAGCTGAGTACACGGCTTTTTTGGCCGGCATCCAATACGGGCGTGGTGAAGCTTGCTTTAGCGGTTTTGGCATCCTTCAGGCTGACGCCCGGACCTGCGACCTGCGACCATGAGTAAATCGGGCAGGGTGCGGGAGCACCTTGGCGGGAACATGCGGGCGCGCTGCTGTGGGACCCGTCCAGCGTCACTTTTATGTTCTCTGCCACGTTGCCGAGGGGACCCTCGACGACTGCCGCCGGGAGATTCGGCGTAAGCAGCAGGGCTCGTCGGTTCGCGCCCGTCTTGGCCGTGAGCGCGATCTGGCCGGCATTGTTGATAGCGATGCCTTGAATCTCGGTGCCCGATGCGATGTTCGCCTCTGCCGGCATCAGGCCGTACAGGTCGTACATCTTGCCGTCGCTGTAGAGAAAACCGTGCTGCTGGCCGCCGGCCACTGCGGACACGCCGACGATCTTGCCGGCATCGTTGATGCCCATGGCTTGGCTGGTGCTGCCCCCCAGGGTGCCGATATCGGCCATGCCGCCGTTGCTATACAGGAAAGCATGCGGCACGCCGGCCGAAACATCGGAGTATCCTACAACCTGCCCGGAATTGTTGACGGCGGTAGCCCAACTGGGATTTGCATTCGGGTTGCCCAGCGCCCCCAGGTCGACCTTCCCACCGTTGTCGTACAGAAATGCGTGGGTAGCATGCGTTGCCGTCTCTGCATACCCCACGGCCTGGCCCACGTCGTTGATGGCGGTGCCGAAACTGAACTCCCCTCCCAGCGTACCGAGGTCGGAAAAAGCGCCGTTGCTGTATAAAAACGCGTGTCTGTTACCTTCGATCTTCGCCCATCCCACAATCTGGCCGTTGTTGTTGATGGCCGAAGCAACGGCGGCTGTCGCCCCTTCAGGCAAGCCTAGATCGACTATCTTCTTGTTGCCGTAATAGCTGTAATAAAAAGCGACAGGATTCTGGTCGTTACCCGATTGCCCTACGACGGCACCCGCATTGTTGGCGCCCCGCGACTTGCTCTGGCCGCCGGCCAACACGCCGAGATCGATCATGCCGCCATCGGCGAACAGAAAAGCATGAGGAGGTTGCTTGTCGTCCCCGGAAGCGAAATAGCCGACGACTTGGCCGTTATCGTTGACGTCGGTGATATCGACATTCCCGGCCAGCGACGTGATATTGGTGACGCTGTAAGCGGCCGCCATCACACCTGACGGAGAAGTGGCGCCAAGCGCGCCGAAAATCGATATAACCAAAGATTTCAAGTGGAATTTATCGTTAAATGGCTTCATGTCCTCACCCGTTGCCCAAATCATATGTACCACTATTCGATATATGGGATTGCATTTTACCCTCCCCCGCAATCGCTTTTGTGCGCCGCCAGCTCCTGCAGCCCTCGAGGCTTACAAGTCCGCAATCGATAGTCTCTTAAAGTACACCATATTGCTGTTCAATCAACCCGGATGTGTCCACCGGGATAGTTTTGATGCGAAACCGCGCCGGTTCGGACAAAAAGCGGATTTCTACGGCGCGCATTGCCTTCGCGGCAACTCCAGTTGGTCCCCAGCCCGCCAAGAAAGTTCCCTCCCCTGATAGAATACGAGCGTACCTGATCGGCCCCCTCACGCGTACCCCTAAAGCGAATTTCAGGCCAACATCCCCGACTCGATCAATGACACAGGGAATCCTTTACGTCATTTCCGCACCGTCCGGAGCAGGAAAAACCAGTCTGGTCAGCGCGCTTTGCGATGGCGCTCCCGACCTCGCGGTGTCGGTGTCGCACACGACGCGACCGCGGCGGCCGGGTGAGGTGCCCGGCCAGGATTACTGCTTCGTGGAAAAGCCCGAGTTCGAGCAAATGATTGCGGACGAAGCATTTCTGGAATACGCCCGCGTCTTCGACAACTACTACGGTACGGCGAAAGCGACGGTCGAGGAGATGCTGGCAGCCGGACAGGATGCCGTGCTCGAGATCGACTGGCAAGGCGCCCGCCAAGTCCGCGAGCTGATGCCCGCATGCGTCTCCATCTTCATCCTGCCGCCCTCCCGCGAGACGCTGGAACAGCGCTTGCGCAGCCGCCGGCAGGACTCCGAAGCGGTCATTGCCCGCCGGATGGAGGCGGCCATTTCCGAAATGTCGCATTATGCGGAGTACGATTACCTGATCGTCAATGACGACTTCAATCTCGCCCTTAACCAGCTCCGCGCGATCGTCCAAACCCAGCGTCTCGCCGTCCGGCGACAGGCGCCGCGACTGGAATGCCTGATTGCCGGCCTGCTGGGCTGATCATTCTTTGACGGGACGCTTTTCCAGCTTGCGCTGAAGCGTGCGACGATGCATGCCAAGCGCGCGCGCGGCTGCCGAAATGTTCCCATCGTGCTCGACCAGGATCTTCTGCAGATGCTCCCATTCGAGTCGCTTGACCGAAAGCGGCTTTTCCTTGATTTCGACTGACGTATCTCCCTCGTCCTTGTGAAGTGCCGCCAGGATTTCGTCCGTGTCGGCAGGCTTGGTGAGATAGTGGGTAGCCCCCAGCTTGATGGCTTCGACCGCCGTCGCGATGCTGGCAAATCCCGTCAGCACGACGATGCGGGTGTTGGAATCCAGTTCGTGCAACCGCTTTACCAGGGTCAGGCCCGACTCGTGCCCGATCCGTAGATCGATGACTGCGTATTCCGGCTCGATCCGCGCGGCCAGATCGAGGCCGGTTTCCACATCGTTGGCAGCGTGAACGGTGTAGTTCCGCCGGGCCAAAGCCTGCCGCAGTACCTCGCAATAGGTGGGATCGTCATCCACCAGCAGCAGATGGGGGCTCTCGTTTTTTTCTTCGTGCGTACTCATGTCGGTGATGGCAACAAGGGTAGAACAATGCGGGTTCGGGTGCCGCCCTGCATGCGAGCAGACATGCTGATGACGCCGCCGATGCGTTCGATAGTGGAGAAGGCCAGGAACAGTCCGACCCCCAGGCCGTGATCCTTGGTAGTCACAGGGGACTTGCCGAGCTGCTGACTGAGTTCGGGCGTTACGCCCGGCCCATGGTCGATGACGTCCAGCGTCACCCGTTCCGCGGTCCAGCGCGCCTCGACTTGTATGCCTTCCGGAGATACGTCCGCGGCGTTGTTGATGATGTTGACCAGCGCATGGGTCAGGCTGCGCTCGGCGATGATCGAGGGAATCGGCCGGGTGCCGTTGCGGTAGTAGCCGAGCGGCGTCGGCAGGCTTTGCTGCTTCCAGTCTTCGACGACGGCATCGAGGTAGTCCGGCAGCGGCATGACATGGCCGCTCTCCGCCCGCCCCTCGCCCGCGGAGGCCGACATCACGGCGAGAGCGTTCTTGCAGCGCTTGACCTGCTCGCGGAGTATCTGCATCTTTCCTTGGAGATCGTCGCGCTGCTCGGCTTCGAACTCCTGCTCCAGTTCGCTGATCAGGATGGCCATGGTACCCAAGGGAGTACCCATTTCGTGGGCTGCGCCTGCGGCGAGCGTTCCCAGCGCGATGACGCGCTCGTTTCTCAAACTCTGTTCGCGGACCTCGGCGAGCTTGCGCTCCCGCTCCCGCAGATTTTCCGCCATTTCCGCGACGAAATACGCCACCAACGCCGCGCTGAAGACGAACCCAAACCACATGCCGAACGCATGGAGCTGCACGTGGTGCTCCTCGATGACCGCGTGCAGATGGGCGTGCTGAGGGTCGATCATGAACGCATGAGCCGGGACGGGGGGCGTCAACGTTTCTGGATTGAGCGCCGGAAGCGGCTGGTAGTAGCCGATCAGAATCGTGTAGCAGCCGGAAGCCAGAATGACGAGATGCCAGGTGAACGCGCGCGACAGCACCGTCGCCGCGATGATGAGGGGAAGCAGGAAAAACCAAGCGATGGGGTTGTTGGCGCCGCCGGTAAAATAAAGGATCAGGGCGATGGCGAAGACATCGACCATGAGCTGTACGAACAGATCGATCTGCGTAGTCGGCTCGATATCGGACAGCTTGAGCCAGGTCCACCAGTTGAATACCGACTGGATCGTCACGATTCCCCAAAGCGGCGCCTGGCGCAAGGGGATTTCGAGACCGTAGACGCTGAACAGGATCATGAAAGCCTGAGCGCCGATCATCAGATTGCGGAGAACGAACAACCATTGAAGATTCTTGCGGTTGGTGTTGTCCGAATCCAATGGGATAGGGATGTTCATGGAGTCGGTCATACGCTTATCTTACTGTTGGGGACGGCGAGGAGGACGTCTGCGGCAATTTGCCACATCGGCCGGACTTTGCGGGCAACCAGTATTCTGCGTGAGGAAGCGATGGAAAAACTGATACGGAGACGGACTTCAACCTGAAGCTCAACAAGAGGGACTTGACAAAATGTGCGACATCCTGCCACGCGACAATTTGTCACATTCACGTCACAGGTGTCGCTTGATAAGCTATAGCCGTCATCGAGACTACCTCCCTCGAGTTGACGCGCCGCACGGTAGTGCGAGCGACTCCTCCTCTTTCGACGCAGGGCTGATCCCCCTGCGTTTTGTTTACTTCCCCTATCCCGCCTGATTCGTCAGCTGCCCCCGGTCCGCATCCCGTCGCACCGCGGCCGACGCCCTTTTGCGTCCGCCTGACGCTGCAAGTCGAGCGCCTGGGGTATCCGCTTCGCCAGGTCCTGCATGCGGGTGGCGTGCGAAGGATGGGTCGATAGAAATTCGACCGGTTGGCTGCCTCCCGAGCTTTCCATGTTGTTCCACAGTTCGACGCTTTGGCGTGGATCGAAACCGGCGCGCGCCATGAGATCCAGGCCGAGCAGGTCCGCCTCGCTTTCCTGGGTGCGGCTATAGGGCATCAGGATGCCATACTGCGCGCCGATCCCCAGCAGTCCCATGAGCGTCTTGCCCGACGCGGACGTCGGATCGGCTACGGCTTGCATGGCATTCAGCCCCTGTTGGACGGCGACCTGCTGGGACAGCCGCTCATTGGCGTGGCGGGAAAGCACATGGGCGACCTCATGGGCCAGCACCGTCGCCAGTTGATCCTGGTTCCGGGCAATGCGGAGCATTCCGGTATGCACCCCGATCTTACCTCCGGGCAGGGCGAAGGCATTGGGGCTGTCCCGCCTGAACAGCGTAACTTCCCAGCTTCCGCCGACTTCGCGCGTCACCGCGTCGGCGACACAGCGCACATAATCGTTGGCCTGCCGGTCCGGCTCGACCGGCACGTCACGCTTCACCGCGGCGAACGATTGATCGCCCAGCATTTCCATTTGGCTGTCCGGCAACAGCATGAGCTGGCTGCGTCCCAAGGGGGACGTGGCGCAGGCGCTCATGGCAATGCCCAGGAGCAGTACGGCTGCTTTCTTCATGAGTTAAGGATCGAGGCGAAACAAAGTGGCGGGATCATATCGGATCGGCTTGCCGCTCTTCAATCCGAAAAGGCGGGCACTCGACCCCCGTGCCCTGCAGCCCGCAGTAGCCGTCCGGATTCTTCGCCAGATATTGCTGGTGATGGCTTTCGGCATAATAGAATGCAGGGGCCATTCGAATTTCCGTCGTAATGGCGCCGCGGCCGGCTCGTTCAAGCGCCCGCTGATAGGCCTCCCGTGAAGCCAGAGCCAACCGGAGTTGCTCCGGCGTGGAGGCGAAAATCACAGAGCGATACTGTGTCCCCAGATCATTGCCCTGACGCATACCCTGCGTCGGATCGTGCGAGGTCCAGAACACCTGCAACAGGGCGTCGAACCCGACCGCATCGGGCTCGAATACGACGAATACGACCTCGGCGTGTCCCGTCCTGCCGGTACACACCTCCTTGTAGGTGGGGTTGGGCGTCAATCCTCCGGCGTACCCCACCGCCGTCGAGTAGACCCCAGGCAAGGTCCAGAACCGCCGCTCCGCTCCCCAGAAGCATCCCATCCCGAAGAATGCCCAGGCCGAGCCCGGCGGAAAAGGCGGCCTGATCCGCCGGCCATGGACGAAGTGTGTCTCGGTCACTTGCATGGGCGTGGAGCGACCCGGCAGGGCATCGTGAGGATCGGGCAATGCCGACTCGGCTGACTTGAACCACATAGCGAACTCCCGCGTTGAATAAGAGGGAAATGAAAACCCTATAATGCCGGCCTTTCCATCGGAAAAATGCGGGCATCATGAAAAATTCCGACAGCTTTCAGCGCTTCCTGTTCGAAGACATGGGCATCCGCGGCGAATTGGTCCGCCTCGATGCGAGCTGGCAGGCCGTACTTCAGCGGCACACCTATCCTCCGAACGTGAGCCGTCAGTTGGGCCAGGCACTCGCCGCCGTGACGCTGCTGTCCGGAACCATCAAGTTCAAAGGGGCATTGATCCTCCAGATCCAGAGCCGGGGTCCCTTGCACACGCTGGTGGTCCAGGCCACCCATCGCCAGACCATACGCGGCCTTGCCCACTGGCGCGATCCGGTGCCAGCAGGAGCCATGAGCGAAGTCTTCGGGGATGGCCGACTGGTTCTCACCATTCAGAACGAAGGTGCGGACCCTTATCAGGGCGTCGTGGCACTCGAAGGCCAGAACCTGGCTTCTGCGCTGGAAAGCTATTTCTCCAATTCCGAACAGTTGGCAACCCGGCTCTGGCTGTTCGCGGACGGACAGCGTGCCGCCGGACTGTTTCTGCAGGCCCTTCCGGCCCAGGCGCACGCCGAGGACGACTGGACACGGCTGATCACCCTGGCCGACACGATTACGGAGCAGGAAATGCTCAACCTGCCGTTCGAAGACGTGCTTTACCGGCTTTATCACGAGGAAAAGGTGCGCTTGTTCGAGGCCGAACCCGTGGTGTTCCGCTGCACCTGCTCCCGCCAGCGGATCGAAGCCATGCTGCTCGCCCTCGGTAAGGCGGACGTCGAGGACATACTTGCGGAAAAAGGCCGCGTCGAGGTCGATTGCGATTTCTGCAACAAGCGCTACCAGTTCGACCCCGTCGATATCGGCGCACTGTTCTCGGAAGAAATCAAGAGCACACCTTCCTTTACCAAGCATTGAACGGCACTGCCTCCGGCGGATGAGTGAAATAGCTCGAGCAAGAGGCATATCACGCAATCGTCCTTCCCCGATGAAAGCCGTCCGAGGCATGGAGGGGAGGCCGCCAACCCGCAACCCATGCGGCATAAGGTCGCAGCGCCAGCCGATTCGGCGAAGACGTGCCGATACTGTCACGGCTGGGCCGGCGCGCATTCTCGATAAACACACCACTCAATAAATTCACCGGCTTGACACAGATCCTGCCGGCGGCGGCGCCATCAGGAGGAAATCCGGGCCGGCCGGCTTTCCCACGCCGAGGCGGGTCATCGGCATCGACGCCAACTGTGCATTGAACGTCTGATCAATGCCATTGGCACCGTTATTGCGGAGCAGTCACGCCATAGGGGGTGTCATTTTGCTCCAGCCTGTGGCCAGCTATCGCGCTCCCGAAAATACCAGGAAACGACATGACAGAAGAAACCACTAAGACCTCGGGATATTTCGATCTGCAATTGAGGTTCGACAGCGCCAACCGAGTGGTGTCCATCAAGGTCAACGATGTTTCCCTCCCCCTGGCTCCCCTCCCGGAAGAGTCCTGCTGCGGAGATTCCGACGACACGATAGCGGCTGGCCTAACCGTTCCGGGCATCTCCAATCCAGCCATCGAAACGGCGCCCGCGGGGCCTTCGCTGGATCCGCTGCTGGGGCTTGGGCTGAACGTCCTCACGGTCATCGGCGCGGTCCTGGCGTTGCAGGGGCTGGTCTACTGGAACTATTTCGCCGACGACCCCCAATTTCTCGACCGCTATGGATGGTGGATGGTCTACCTCGATGTCAGCGTCGTGCCGCTGATTGCGACATTGGGGTATCTCCGCAGCTACATGTACGCCCATGCCTCCCACATGATGGGCATGGTGATAGGCATGACCATCGGGATGCAGGTCGGGACCATGATCGGCGGCGTCGTGGGCGCGACCAACGGCTTCTTCATCGGCGCCATGGTGGGCATGTCGCTCGGCACCCTTTACGGCGTGCTGACGGCTTGGTGTTGCGGCCCGATGGCCGTCATCCACGGTCTCATGGCGGGCGTCATGGGGGGCACGATGGGCGCCATGGTCGTCGTCATGATGATTCCCGACCATGTCCTGATCTTCATGCCCGTCTTCACCACGGCCAATCTGCTGATCCTGATCTGGTTCACCTATCTCTTCTACAAGGAGGGCGTGGCGGCGGGCAAATGCCAGCTTCGCGGACCGCTGACCCTGGCTCAGCTCAGTTCCTTCAGCCTGGTAACGATCGGCCTCCTGTCGGCGCTCATGGTGCTGGGGCCGAAGGGGCCGATGGTCTGGAAAGGGCACAAGCGCGCCACCGTGGGGGCCAACGCCGCCGAAAACCCGCTCCAGCCCAAGGAGATCGCAAAGGACGGTTCGTCCGCCGAGAAGCCTGAACTGGAAATGGCATGTGGAGCCATGATGATGGAAGGAGGCAGCAGTCAGAAATAGCCGGTCCCGCCCCGTTCGAATGCCGCCCTCCCGTAACTTCATGATGCTCAAAGAAGGATGATGCCATGGAAACGAAACGTGTCTTCAAGCTCAACTGCTGTTTTACCGCCGTACTAACGGCCGTCGCGACGATACCCGCCGTCGCAGCAGCCAAGAGCAATAGCACGCAGGCCCGCGTCCACACACTCGAAGATGAAAACGCCGAACTCCGGCGGCAGGTCGAAGAATTACAGGCGAAACTGCGCGATGCCCAGGAAAATACAGCGAAACAGGGCGTTGTTCCGGCGGCGGCCAATCCGTTTGCAGCGAAAGAAGTAGCCAGGACGGCGGCAGCCGGCGGAGCCAAGGACAAGGCTGCCGGTGAAATGGCCTGCGGTGCACAAATGGCGGGCGGTGGCAGCGGCATGAAAATGGAACCGGGATCGCAGTTCTACTTCAACCCCGTGTTCGGCGGCCTGGACATGTTCCACACCCATCCGAAGGGAATGTGGATGGCCAACGTCAAGTGGATGCATTCGCAGGACAACGGCCTCATGGCGGGCACCTCGCCGGTGAATCCGCAGAACGTCTACACCGGGACGAAGAACGGCGTGCCGTCGAAGTACCCTTACATGATGCCTGCTACCGGCCAGACCATGGACATGTTCATGTTCATGCCCATGTACGGCGTGACGGACGACCTGACGCTCATGGCCATGATCAACTACCAGTACATGTCGATGCCCATGGTGATGAACATGGGTATGAGGATGGGGTACATGACCGAGGGCATGGCGCCGATGGATTCGGGCGGACTGGGTGACACTCAGGTCGACGCGATCTACAAGATCGGCCACTGGGGTCAGCACAACCTGACCGGCACGATGGGGTTGAATATTCCAACCGGCAGTACTTCCCAGCAGACCGCCAACATGATGGGCGGAGATAACCAGCCGGCGCAGATCCTTTCGCCCTACGACATGCAGAACGGCCAGGGGACCGTGAACCTCATGCCGGCGCTGACTTACCAATGGCTATCGGACGACGCCCTGTGGAATCTCGGCGGCCAGGCTTCCGGCGTGTACCACATCGGCACCAACAACGGCTACAGCATGGGCGACAGCGTGACGCTGTCCGCCTGGGGACAGCGCGCCTTCGGCGATGCGACCACTTGGCTCCGGGCGAAATACATCAATACGGCCCAGATCTACGGCTCCAATCCCAACATGACCAAGTCGACCTATATGGGTAACGGAGCCTGGCTGATGCCCGATTATAACCCCCAGAATTACGGCGGCGACGTTCTCAACATGCTCGTCGGCGGCAGTTACCAGTATCACGGCTACAGCATCGGCCTCGAAGGCGGCATACCCGTGTACCAGGATCTGAACGGCATCCAGTTGCGCAATAGCTGGTATCTGAACGCCGGCTTTCAAGCCATGTTTTGATGCCGGAACGCATCCCTCCGTTCACGGCGGGTTTCCGGCAGCCGCCCCCACCGGCGCAAGCGCCCGGAAATCGTCTATCGCCGGAAACTCGGTGATATCCGCCGCCGCCCTCTTGCTGTCGGCCTTGCGCACAGCCACGAGATGCCGGGGCCCCGATTGCCGCGCCGAGCGCAACACCGGCAGGCTGTCGTCGACCAGCAGGGTGGCTTCGGGATCGTAGGGCTCGACCTCGTGCAGCCGCCGCCAGAACAGAGGGTCTTCTTTCGGCAGGCCGACGGAATGCGAGCTGATGATGGCGTCGAAGAACACGTTGAGGGCGGTTTTCTCGAGCTTGAGCCCCAGGCTCTTGGGATGGGCATTGGTCACCAGGACCAGCCGTAGCCCCGCCGACCGTACAGCCTCGAGAAACTCGGTCGCATGGGGCAGCACTGCGATCAATCCGGCGATTTCGGCTTTCATCGCCGGAATGTCCAGTCCCAGCGCCTGGCTCCAATAGTCCAGGCAGTACCACTCCAGCCGGCCTTCCATCGCCCTGAATTTTGGCATCAGCTCGGCTTTGGCTTCCGCCAGGCTCAGGCCATTGCGCTCTGCGTAGCGCCGGGGCACGAATTCGAGCCAGAAGTGATTATCGAAATTGAGATCCAGCAGCGTGCCGTCCATGTCGAGAAACACGCTGCGCATGCGTTTCCAGGGAATCATCGGTTACCATGTCCCGCTTGATTTGTCGAAAGCCCAGCCCCGTGAGTAGCCAAGGAAATCAGTCCATGCCCATGATGAAGGAGCCTTCCCGCCTGCTCGAATCCGTGGTCGCGCTGGCCAGGGAGGCCGGCCGGGCCATCCTTGCGATCTACGGCTCGGAGTTCGGCGTGGCGCAGAAATCGGACCAGTCGCCGCTGACGGCGGCGGACTTGGCGTCGCACGAGTTGATTGTAGCCGGACTCGGCCAGCTCAAGCCTAAGTTTCCGGTGCTCTCGGAGGAGTCCGCAGCCACCGCTTTCGAAGATCGGAAGAAGTGGATCTCGTTCTGGCTGGTCGACCCGTTGGATGGCACCAAGGAATTCGTGAAAAGAAACGGGGAGTTCACGGTAAATATCGCCCTGGTGCATGAACACACCCCGGTCCTGGGCGTAGTTCATGCCCCGGCGCTGGGACTGACGTATTTCGCCGCCGAAGGTTGCGGCGCCTTTCGCCAGCACGGCGAGGAGACGCCCCAGCGCATCCGGGCGCGGCCCAGGGCGCCGCTGGTCCCTGTTGTCGTCGGCAGCCGGTCGCACGTGAACGCCGAGATGGAGACTTACCTGAGCCGGCTGGGAGAATGCGAGTTGCGGCCCGTGGGCAGCTCGCTCAAGCTCTGTCTGGTGGCGGAGGGAGCCGCCGATCTGTATCCGCGGATCGGCCTGACTTCCGAATGGGATACGGCGGCGGCGCATTGCGTCGTGACCGAGGCCGGTGGCGCGGTGACCGATCTCAGGGGCGGCCCGCTCGTGTACAACGCGCGGGACGGCCTGTTGAATCCCTACTTCCTGGTCTACGGCGACAAGAGCCGTCCCTGGCTCGACTACGCGCAAGGAATCGAAGGCTAGGCGGCGTTCGCCCGGCGCTCGGGGGCGGAGCCGTAATCGTAGCGGACCTCGTCCCATACGCTGCGGACCCAGGCATGGTCGATATGCCGGTCTCCGCTTTTCAGCCAGCCGACGATGTGGGAAGCCACGTCGGGGTAGACGACCCGGACGGCGTGGCCGTTCTTGAGCCAATGCGTCACCGACGCCCGGTCCAGCTCCGGCATCACCGCACCGAGCTGCGTCTGCTCCAGCCCCAGGGCATTGGAAAGCTGTTCCATTTGCGCTCTCAGGGGCTTAACCAGCAGCTTCTTGCCCATTTGCAAAGCTTCGCTCGCGAGCTCGAAGCCGGCATTGCAGATCACGGAGCCGCAATCGCGCAGATCCTGCTGGAACCCGGCGCGGGACAGTTGCTTGATATGGATGTGCTCGGGCCGGTCCCGGCTTACCGCGGGGCTGTAGACGTGGAATTCGTAGTCGCGCAAGGGCTCCAGCAGCGCCACGATCTCGCGGATGTCCTCGAAAGGGAGGTAGACCAGAATCTTCTGTTCGAGCACGGTCTCCGGTTCCGGCGGCGTTTCGATGATCGGCGGCAGGATCGGCTGGTCGAAATGGTGCCAATGCAGGCCCAGCCCGACGCTGGCCGGGGCGAAATATTTGAGCACGGTACGCGCGAGAATGTCGTCCCCTGTCTTGGGGATGGGATAGCCGAACGCGTACTGATGGCCGATGCCGATGACTTCGCGCTTCTGCATCCTGGCCGCCCACGCCGTAACCGGCTCGAAATCGGTGATGATCAGGTCGTAATGGGAAAGATCCAGCGCCTTGACGTCGCGGACGAAGCGGAGGACGTCATTGTGAACCGAGGTCTTCAGGTAGGATACCCGCCCGGCCTTGGTCGAAAACGTCAGCCCCTTGCGCCACAGGTAGTCGCCGAAAACCTCCATTTCGAACAAATGATCCCAGGGGCGGCCGGTAAACAGATAGGTCACCTCGAACCCGGCCGCCTTGAGCGCGGGCGCCATGACCCGCGCCCGTGTGATGTGTCCGTTGCCCGTGGCCTGGACGCCGTAAAAGATTCTCACGTCAGAAAGACTCCCAAACTGAGGAAAGCGACGGTCGTGCCCATGGCCAGCCCGACGAGCACGTCGGTGGGAAAGTGGACGCCCAGGAAAATGCGTGACAATCCCACCGCGGCGGCCCAGCCGTATAATGCCGGCGACCAGGCGGGATGAGCGTTGGCGACGACCGTCGCCATCAGGAACGCGCCGGAGGTGTGCCCGGAAGGAAAGCTGAACCGGTCGGACGGAATGATGAAGCTGCGGTAATCCCGAATCGCTGCGGCAGGCCGGTCGCGGCGCAGGCCGTTCTTGACGATGAAATACAGCGGCCGCTCGACCGCGAATGCCAGCAGAGCGGATTTCAGCAAAGCCAGATTGAGGTCGTCGCCGCTGGCGAACCAGTACAGGCCGAGCAAAGCATAGAGAAAACCATCTCCGGTGCGCGAAATCCAACGGCTGCACTGCGCGCAGAGCTCAAGGTGCTTGCGGTTCATGAACCAGATGAACATGAATACGTCGCATCGGTGAATCGCGTGGATCAGTTTCATGGCAACGCTCCGGGGAAACGAACGCTTTACCCATGATAGAGGACGAGCATGACAGAAAGCGGTCGCGACGGTGACGATTCGATGAATGCGTCAGCCGATCCGGCGGAGGAGAAGGTGGCGCTGATCACGGGCGCGGCCCGAAGAGTCGGCGCGGCCATTGCCGCGCACCTGCACGATCAGGGTTACCGTGTCATCGTGCATTACCACAGCTCGGAACGGGATGCCTTGATGCTTTGCGAGGAGCTCAATCGCTGCCGAAACGATTCTGCCACGGCCATCGGAGCCAATCTGCTGGAACTCGGAGCCCTGGGCGCGCTGGTCGACGCCGCAGCCGGACGCTGGGGCCGGCTCGACGCCCTGGTCAACAACGCCTCAGCCTTCTATCCGACACCGATGGGATCGGTGACCGGACAGCAGTGGGACGAGTTGCTGGGCAGCAATCTACGCGCACCGTTTTTCCTGGCTCAGCACGCCATGCCCTGGCTGTCGGCCAGCCGCGGCTGCGTGGTGAACCTCGCGGACATCCATGCCGACAGGCCGCTCAAAAACCATCCGGCGTACGCCGTCGCCAAGGCGGGGCTGGTGGCGCTGACGAAGTCGCTCGCCAAAGAACTGGCGCCGGCCATACGCGTGAACGCTGTCGCGCCGGGCGCGATCCTGTGGCCCGAACAGGGCGCCGATACGGAAATGCAGGCCGAAATCCTGAACCGCATCCCGCTGGGAAGGCCAGGTACCCCGCTGGACATCGCAAAGGCCGTTGCCTATTTCCTGGACCAAGCTCCCTATGTCACGGGGCAGGTACTTGCAGTGGATGGAGGACGCAGCCTGTTCGGCTAGGAATGCCACGGCGGGCGAATACGCGCCTGCTGCAGACCGGTCTTCTCGTAACGCTCCCAAATCTCCCGAAAACTCAATCCCAGTACCGGATGGTTCAGATCCGGCGCGATTTCCGCCAGCGGTTCGAGCATGAAGGCATATTCGATCAGTTCCTTGCGCGGAAGCTTCAGTTTGCCTTCGCTGACGACCGCATCGCCGTAAAGCAGCAGGTCGAGGTCCAGGGTCCTGGCGCTGAACTTCTTGGATTCCCGCGTACGCCCATGATCCGCTTCGATCCGGGCCAGTTCGTTTGCGACCTCGGCGAGCGGCAGATCCGTTTCGAACCCGACCACCAGATTGTAGAAGGGGTCGCCTTCGAACCCCACGGCGGCCGTTTCGTAGACGCTGGAAACGCGCAGAGGCCCGAAAGAATCCCCCAGTGCCGCGAGCGCGGACGGAATATGCCGATCCCGGTCGACATTGCTGCCGACGCTGACGAAGACCTCAGGCATCGGCCGGCTTTGCCCCACGCTCGATCAGGACGCCGACATCGCTGGCGCCGCGGATGGCGCCGCGCTTGTTCAGGGTAATGCGCACCCACGGGATCGAGAATTCGTTCAGCAGAATGGCCGCGACCTTCTCAGCCAAGGTTTCCACCAGAAAGAACTGGCTGCCCTCGACGAATTCGATAAGGCGTTTCGACACTGCCTTGTAGTCGAGAGCATGCACGATGTCGTCGGTAGCTGCCGCCCTGCGGATATCGGTCGCCATTTCGAGATCGAACACCACGGTCTGTCTGATTTCCCGTTCCCAGTCGTAGATGCCTATGATCGTCTCGATCTGCAGGCCCCGCAGAAATATAATGTCCATTCCGGCCTCTGTCGGTCACGCGTTCAAGACGGCCATTCGTAACATAGAATTCAAATTCATGACAACTGCGGAGCGTTCATGCTGATCGAATGGCTGCTGATTCCCTTTGCCTATCTGCTCGGCTCGGTTTCGAGCGCCGTCATCGTCAGCCGCGCGCTGGGATTGCCCGATCCGCGCCAGGAAGGCTCGAAAAATCCCGGCGCCACCAACGTGCTGCGCCTGGGAGGCAAACAGGCCGCAATCCTGACCTTGCTGGGTGACGCCTCCAAGGGGCTGATTCCCTTGCTCATCGCCAAAAGCATGGCGGTTTCTCCGCCGTTGATCGCCGCGGTCGGTTTCGCGGCGTTCGTCGGGCATCTCTACCCGGTCTTTTTCCAGTTCAAGGGGGGGAAAGGCGTGGCAACCGCCCTGGGTGTGCTGCTGGGGTTCGCCTGGCCGGTGGGCGTCATGGCGCTTTTGACCTGGCTCGGCGTGGCCGCACTGTTCCGGTTCTCGTCCCTGTCCGCGCTGGCGGCGGCAGTCCTGGCCCCGGTTTACGTCTGGTTCTGGCTGGGCTCCGCCGAGCTGGTGGTCGCGACGATGTTCATGTCGACACTGCTCGTCTATCGCCACAAGGGCAATATCGAACGTCTGCTCAAAGCCGAAGAAACCCGGCTCGGCGCTAAGCGCCGGTGAGCGTATCCATCGGCCAGCGCGCCCTGGCTTCGATCGCGGACGCTTCGAACTGCCCCGCCAGCAGGCGCCGGCAACCGGCGAAGGCGATCATCGCCCCGTTGTCGGTGCAGAATTCCGGCCGCGGGAAGTAAACCCGGCAGCGCTCGCTTTCGGCCATCGCCTGGAGTTTCTTTCGCATGGTCCGGTTGGCGCTCACGCCCCCCGCCACCACCAGGCGCCCCAGCCCCGTTTCCCGCAGTGCCCTGCGGCATTTCAACACCAGCGTATCGACGACCGCTTCCTGAAATGCACAGGCTATGTCCGCCTTGTCCTGCGGCGTGCCCTCCAGGGCGGCAAGCGCGTTCAATGCGTGGGTCTTGAGACCGCTGAAACTGAAATCCAGGCCCGGCCTGTCCGTCATCGGACGGGGAAAGTGGAATCGCCCCGCATCTCCTTCCTCCGCCAGCCGGGCCAAAGCCGGCCCGCCCGGATAGCCCAGCCCCAGCAGCTTAGCGGTTTTGTCGAAAGCTTCTCCAGCCGCATCGTCCAGCGACTCGCCCAGCACCTGGTAGGACCCGACTCCGCGCACATCGACCAGGAGTGTGTGGCCGCCCGAGACGAGCAGGGCGACAAAGGGGAATTCAGGGGGCTCCGGCTCGAGCAGGGGAGCAAGCAGATGGCCTTCCATGTGATGGACCGCGACCGACGGAATGTTCCAGGCCCAGGCGAGGCTGCGCGCCACGGCGGCACCGACGAGGAGCGCCCCGATCAGACCCGGTCCCGCCGTGTAGGCGATCCCGCCGATCGCGGTCCGCTTAAGGCCTTCAGCATCGAGTACTTCCCGGATCAGCGGCAGGAGCTTGCGCAGATGATCGCGTGACGCGATCTCGGGCACCACGCCGCCGTATTCCGCATGCACGTCGACCTGGCTGTAAAGCCGGTGCGCCAGCAGCCCCTTGCTCGAGTCGTAAAGCGCGACGGCGGTTTCGTCGCAGGAAGTTTCGATGCCTAAGACCAACACGGCTCTTTTTGCGTTACCCGGTGGTCCGGGTATAATGCGCCATTTATTCACGAGGCGGCCGGACTCCGGCCATTTTTCCAAGAATCCATTTGAACTGTTGGGATGCTACATGCCGTCAATCAAGATCCGCGAGAACGAACCGTTTGAAATTGCCATCCGCCGCTTCAAGCGCGCCTGCGAAAAAGCCGGCGTCCTGTCGGAAGTGCGCCGCCGCGAATATTACGAAAAGCCCACCGAAGAACGCAAACGTAAGGCGGCAGCGGCCATCAAACGGCATTTGAAAAAGCTCTCGCGCGAACGGTTCGCCCTTCAGAATCTGCGCAAGGGCCGTCCCCAGCAGTAACCCGTCGGCTGGAGCGCGCCCATGGTTGAGCAAAACGCGAGCCTGAAAGAACGCCTGCAGGGCGACATGAAGGCGGCGCTCAAGGCGGGCGAGAAAGATCGCCTGAGCACGATCCGCCTGATCCTCGCCGCGGTCAAGCAAAAGGAAGTTGACGAGCGCATCATGCTCGACGATGCGCAAGTCGTGGTGGTGCTCGACAAAATGGTGAAGCAGCGGCGCGAATCCATCGCCCAGTACGAAGCCGCCGGACGCAACGATCTGGCGGGCATCGAGCAGGCAGAACTTGCGATCATCCAGGAATACCTTCCGCAGGCCCTGAGCGAAGAGGAGGTCGCGGCCATACTGCAGGCGGCCATCCAGGAATCCGGAGCGAAGAGCATCGGGGACATGGGAAAGGTCATGGCCCTGGCCAGACCGCGGCTGCAGGGGCGGACAGACATGTCCGCAGCCAGCGCACGAGTCAAATCACTGTTGACCTGAGTTCGCGCTTCCCGCCGATCGGGCAAGGACAAGCCGGTGGGAACCCACTTTCCCCCAAATGGCCGGCCGACTCCCTCGCGAATTCATTGACGACCTCATAGCGCGCATCGATATCGTCGATCTCATCGACGCGCGCGTTCCCTTGAAGAAGTCGGGCTCCAGCTTCATGGCCCGATGTCCCTTCCATTCCGAAAAGACTCCCAGCTTTTCCGTCAGCCGGGAAAAGCAGTTTTACCATTGCTTCGGGTGCGGCGCGCATGGCAACGCCGTCAGCTTTCTGATGGATTACGAGCACCAGAGCTTCCCGGAAGCCCTGGAAACACTGGCCGCTCTGGCGGGAATCGACCTGCCGAACGTCACATCCACCTCGGGAGCGAATCCGGCAGCGTCGCTCCAGCCGGTCTACGACATCCTGGAACGAGCGGCAGCCTTCTATACCCAGCAGCTCCGCGATCATCCCAGCGCGGAGCAGGCCAAAGCCTACCTGCTCAAACGCGGCTTGACTGGCGAGGTTGCCCGTCGATACCGGATCGGCTACGCCCCGCCTGGCTGGAATAGCCTCCCGACGGACTGGCCCAGAGCGCCTTTGATCCAGAGTGGTCTGGTCATCGAAAAAGACCGCTCCTGCTACGACCGCTTCCGCCAGCGCATCATGTTCCCTATCCGGGACCGGCGCGGCCGCGTCATCGGCTTTGGAGGTCGCACCTTGGGTGATGAAACTCCGAAATACCTGAACTCGCCGGAAACGGAGGCCTTCAAAAAAGGTAAGGAGCTTTACGGTCTGCATGAGCTGCTCGAATCCAATGCCAGGCCCCGGCGCATCCTTGTGGTCGAAGGGTATCTGGATGTCATAGCACTGGCTCAGCACGGAATCAACGACGCTGTCGCGACGCTGGGGACTTCCACATCGACCGACCATGTCCACCAACTGTTCCGCTTCACGAGGGAGATCGTTTTTTGTTTCGACGGCGATACCGCCGGCTATAAGGCAGCCTGGCGCGCCCTCGAAGCCAGTCTTCCGCTCCTGCTGGAGGGGCGGGAAATACGCTTCATGCACCTGCCGGCAGGCGAAGATCCGGATTCTCTGATCCGCAAGGAAGGGCGCGAGGCATTCGAGCGCCGCATCGGCCAAGCCTCCCCGTTCTCGGATTACCTGTTTCGAACCCTGCAAGCGGACCTGGATCTACGCAGCGTCGAAGGGCGCGCAGCGTTGCAGAAGCAGGCCCGCGAACTTCTGGACCGTCTGCCGGTCGGCGTATTCAAGGAGTTGATGGAGCAGCGGCTGAGCGATCTCACCGGATTGGTGAATACAACGTCCGTATCGAAACACCCCGAAAGCCGGGCGCGCAGCTCATCCGGGCAGGCGCGCGCGCCTTCCGCATGGCGCGATCTGGTCACCCTCCTACTGCATCGCCCGCAACTCGCAGAGCTAATCTCGTCGGAAATCCGAGCCCGGCTTACGGAAAACCCTCGCGCCGGCCCGCTCATTGCGCGCATTCTGGAATATACCGATCTGCGAGCCACGCCGACGCCGGGCATGTTGTTCGAATATCTGCGGGAAACGCCGGAAGGCGACGTGGCCCGAAACCTCATGAGACGGGGGGTGCTGACGCCAGAGGAGGGCATGGAAAAGGAATTCGTCGATGCGCTCGATCGAGTGTGTGCGCTGGTTCGCGATGAGCGGTTGAACCAGCTGATCGATAAGTCGAAGCGTGCCCAACTCACTGATAGCGAACGGGAAGAACTGCGAAAATTGACAGGAGGAAAATCTTGAAACTCGACTAATGGCACCCCATCTTCTACAATGAAAAGTTCTTCAGTACCACTCCACCCCTCCAGCGCGAGTTCGTTAATGACGCCAGAACAGCAGCAGCACCAGCTTAAGGAACTTATTGCTAAGGGCAAGATGCAGGGCTACCTCACCTTTTCCGAGGTTAACGATCATCTCCCCAGCGACATCGTCGATCCCGAGCAGATGGAAGACATCATCTGCATGATCAACGACATGGGAATCGAGGTTCACGAAGACGCGCCTGACAACGAAGACTTGATTCAGGACACGGCGGTCGTGGCCGAATCCGACGAGGATGAAGCCGCAGAGGTCGCAGCGGCCCTTGCCTCGTCAGTCGATACCGAACTCGGGCGTACCACCGATCCCGTACGCATGTATATGCGCGAAATGGGAACCGTCGAGCTGCTGACCCGGGAAGGCGAGCTGAGCATCGCCAAGCGCATTGAGGAAGGGATCAATGTCGCCGCCAACGAACTCGTGCGGTTTCCAGCGGCCATGGAACACTTCCTCAAGGCCTTCGAAACTGTCGATAGTGGGGAACTCAGGCTATCCGACCTGATTTCCGATTTCTTCGATCCGGCTGCGGCCGACGCCGTCGCGGTCGAGGACGACGCCGAAGCGGAAATCATCGATGAGGGCGATAGCGGCCCCGATCCCGAACTGGTGAGGGAAAAGCTGGTAGCTTTCCGTAAACTGCACAAGGCAGCCGTTACTGCCCACCACAAGCATGGGTACGGCCACGAAAAGACCCAGAAGTCTTTCGATGCTCTGGCCGCAGCCTTCATGGAGTTCAAGAAAACCCCGCAGTTCTTCAAGGAACTGACCGATACGCTGCGCGACACGGTAGCGAAAATCCGCGAACAGGAACGCGCGCTCATGGACATCTGCGTCACCAAGGGGAAGATGCCTAAGACGGAGTTCATCGCGACGTTCAGCGGCAACGAAACCGATGCGGAGTGGTTGGAACGGGTTTGTGAGCCGACAAAGCCTTATGCTGCAGCGATCAAGGCCCAGGCGGAGGAAATTCGCCGGATCCAGGCCAAACTCGCTCAAATCGAGAAGGACAACCGGCTCGACATCGCGCTCGTCAAGGACATACACCGTCGGGTTTCGGTAGGCGAGAATCAGGCGCGGTTGGCCAAGCGGGAAATGATCGAAGCGAACCTTCGTCTAGTCATCTCCATTGCCAAAAAATACACGAACCGAGGGCTGCAGTTCCTGGATCTGATCCAGGAAGGCAATATCGGCCTGATGAAAGCGGTGGACAAGTTCGAATATCGGCGGGGCTACAAGTTTTCGACTTACGCCACTTGGTGGATCCGACAAGCGATCACGCGGTCGATCGCCGATCAGGCGCGTACGATCCGCATCCCCGTGCACATGATCGAAACGATCAACAAACTCAACCGCATTTCACGGCAAATGCTGCAAGAAATGGGTCGCGAGCCGACGCCGGACGAACTTGCCTCGCGCATGGACATGCCGGAAGACAAGGTTCGCAAGGTTATGAAGATCGCCAAGGAGCCCATTTCCATGGAAACTCCTATCGGCGACGACGACGATTCGCATCTTGGGGACTTCATTGAGGACTCCCGCGTCCTCTCGCCGGTCGAGCATGCGACCGTGGCCAGCCTGCGCGAAACCACCCAGCAGGTGCTCGCCGGTCTGACCGCACGGGAAGCGAAGGTGCTCAGGATGCGTTTCGGCATCGACATGAACACCGATCACACACTGGAAGAGGTCGGAAAGCAGTTTGACGTTACCCGTGAACGTATCCGCCAAATCGAAGCCAAAGCTCTGCGCAAACTGCGCCATCCGTCGCGGTCAGAGCAATTGCGCAGCTTTCTGGACATCGAGTGATGGACATCGAGTCTTGGGCCCTTAGCTCAGTTGGTTAGAGCGAGCGACTCATAATCGCCAGGTCGTAGGTTCAAGTCCTACAGGGCCCACCATTTAACACCGAACACATTGATAGATAAAGGCCTTTTCAAGGCTTCGTGTCGCAACCCGCCCGGTGGTCCATCAACCGGGCACAGCGACGTGAGCTAACGCAACCGGAAATCGAAGACGCAGGGGGCTGTACGATCAGATCCAACCTTGTTTTTTGAATGCTGTACGCATTTCCTCCGCGATGGCGTGCGCGGTCTCCGTTGCCCGACCATCGACAGTGGACGAACCCTTCGCCTCTCCCGCCAGTTTAGACGCACCGCTCACGATCAGTCCGATCGGATTTCCAGTGGCCGCCAGGGTAGCAACTCCTACAAGCGCACCCGGCGTCTTGCTGCCACCCGATTCCATTTCGCCACCTCCTACTCGGCGTAGCCCCTGATTTGTCATGAGGTAGCCCTCGACAGCGGTTTTCAGCTCTGCAGAACCGGAACCAAAACCGACCAACACTCGTTTACCCGCGCTGCCCTCGCTGACCGAAACGAAATACCCCCGGATTACCAGGTCACCGACTCTCGGCGGCGGCTGCCCCTCCGCTCGTACTGCCGGAAGCCCCATCGTTTTAATCTCTGCAACTAATTCACTGGCGACTTCCATTCCTAATTTGCGGCCCAGTTCGATCTGTTGGGGCGTCTGTTGCTGCCCGTCCCCAGTCGCCTGGCTAGCCAAGGGAGATTCCCGCGGAATGTCCGACGGGGTTGCACCGAAATCATAGACGATGATCCGGTCCGGCCGGGCGACCTTCGCGGTTCCCGTGTACGCTTGGCGCGAATTCACATGGGTAGACGAGCACCCCGCCAGAGTAATCAGGGCAAAGATGGAACATGCGGCACGGCTTAGCAGCTTCATTGCAGGTTTCCCTCATTCATTAAATGGCACGACGACTTCGCAACTCATGCTGGCACAGGGGCGGGCGGCGGCCTGCCCTCAGGTGAGCCAGTTTCACCTTGATGCCGGGCACGCAAATGCGTGCAAACACAGCTCCGGCCCACCTAGCCAAACTAGGCCAATCATTATCAGTCGCGCTCGATTTAACACGCAACACCGTCATGCTTGCCCCCAGCGACCAATCCTGAGGTCGCTTCGCTTTCCGGTCTAGCTTGTTCTGGTTTCGAGCAATGGCTTCTTCATCCAATTCTTCAAGATGTGCACCCTGATGTTCAGCTCTTCCGCAACGGCCTGAACCATCCGGTCTCGACGGCTGAACACCTTCGACAGGGCTTGATCTTTTAAGCCCTCAGCATACGTCGCTTTCTTCACGCTCTCGGTATCCCCTAAATCTCGTCTGCTTTGAAAATTGGAGGAGACAACTATTCTGACGCGGGGAGGGGGGGGCAGGCCAAGGACCAGGTGAAGCAGGATCTGAAGGACTTTATCCGAGAAGGGATATGGATGCGGCGAAAGCTCGGGAAGGCGGTGTGACAGTAGTCCTTCTTCTCAATCTGGAAGAAGTTGCACAACGCCTTGGCGGTGTCTCAGCGCGCACCGTCTGGCGAATGATCGCAGCCGGAGACTTGAAAGCGGCACGTGTGCCGCGGCTGATCCGGGGTACCCGTCGAAAGTTTGTAGGCTGAAGTGGCCAAGGCCGTCCGCGCGCAATGGATTGTCGATGCCGCCGAGGAACGCCAGGCCGCGCCCGAATCGGAGCCGGTAACGTCAGAAGTGCTGACATTCAATGTCCTGCTATCTGGAAGGGCCTAGCCGGGACAAGCGAAACCATCAGCGGGATCTGTTCAGTGCGAAACAGCTTTACCCGTACTTTACCGGGAAAGACCTGGCTGAAACCGCCGGTGCAGACGTGTGGAGCAATATCGCCAAACGTCAGGATGATGGGGTCAGCGCGGCGACGATTAACAAGGAAATGGGCCTGGTTCGAGCGGCCATCAATTGGGCACGGAAGGAACACGAATGGGATATTCCGAACCCATTTGAATGCCGCAAGCTGAAGGAACCCGCCGGTCGTTCCCGGTGGTTGAGCCAAACGGAAGCGGCCATGCTGATCCGGGCGGCCAAACAGGTGCCGAAGGCTGCTCACTTGGCTGACTTCATCCGGTTGGGGCTTTATAGCGGGATGCGGCCGGGCGAAATGCTGGGGCTGGAATGGAGTCGGGTAGACCTTTCGCGAAACCTGGTCTAGCTGGGATCTGAAGACCAGAAGAACGGCAGGGAAGGGAGCGTACCGCTGAATAAACAGGCACGTGAAACGATCATTTCACGCGCAAGATTCCGGGCCACCTACTGTCCGGGTTTGCCCTGGGTGTTCAGCAATCGGGAAGGCGAGAGGATCGCCAGAGTTCACAAGAGCTTTGCCTCGGCGGTCCGGGCTGCTGGATTGGGTGACGTTCATCCGCATGGCCTGCGGCGTACGTTTGGGAGCAGGTTGATGCAAGTCGGGGCGCCGATTCAGACGGTAAGCGCTTCACTGCGGCATTCCGACATTCGAGTGACTGACCGGGTCTACGCACATCTTTCGCCGGCAACCTTAAGGGATGCGGTGGATGTGCTAAATGGAGTCGAGGTTTCACACTCCGGTTTCACGTTGGCGGAAAAGCCTGGAACCTGGAAAGACGTGAATTTGTAAGGGATTGGATTTACGGGAATTTTTGGTCGGGGTGAGAGGATTCGAACCTCCGGCCACTGCCTCCCGAAAGCAGTGCTCTACCAGGCTGAGCTACACCCCGAAATCCGGCTGGACAGATTTTCTTAATAACCGCGATCAACCGCGAACCGTGCAAGAGCGATCAAGGCCTCCTTGTAATCACTCTCGGGAAGATGGGTAACCTGCTCGATAGCTTTGTTCGCAGCATCCCTGGCACGCCGCTCAGTATACGGGATTGCGTCGGTCGACTCAATCACTGCGTAAACTTTTTTGAACTGCTCCCGTTCGCCTTGCTCTATCGCTTGCCGCAAGATGTTTGCATCCGCACCTGAGGACTGAGACAGCGCGTAGATCAACGGCAAGGTCGGCTTGCCTTCGGCGAGGTCATCCCCGAGATTCTTGCCCCACTCTTCAGGATCGGCCTTGTAGTCCAATACATCGTCTTTGAGCTGAAAGGCCATGCCGAGATATGTCCCATAATCCTTCAGGGACTCTTCGATTTCGGGAGATGACCCGGTAAGCACGGCGGCAAGTTGGGCAGCTGCGCTGAACAATATCGCCGTCTTGCGGGAGATTACATCCAGGTACTGTCCTTCATCGGTCGCCGGATTATTGCAATTGAGCAACTGCAACACTTCGCCCTCGGCGATGGCTGTGGTGGTGCGCGAGAGGATGTCCATCACTCGCATGTTCTGGACCCGCACCATAAGCTCGAACGAGCGCGAATAAAGATAATCCCCTACCAATACGCTCGCGGAGTTGCCCCACAGCGCGTTGGCCGAATCCTGGCCCCGGCGTAACACGGATTCGTCAACGACGTCGTCGTGAAGCAGCGTTGCGGTGTGGATGAACTCGATGACTGCGGCCAGGGTGATATGGTGGTCGCCCGGATAGCCCAATGCCTTAGCCGAGAGCAGATGGAGCATCGGGCGCAGGCGCTTGCCTCCGCTGCCGACGATGTACTGCCCGATCTGATTGATGAGCACGACGTCGGAGTGCAGTTCGCGCAGGATCAAGCGATCGACTGCCGCCGCCTCGCCGTCGACGAGGCGGCGGATACTGGCAAAAACTTCGCGGGAATTGCGAAGATCAGCGGACCCTGGATCGGAGACAGCCTGACTATTCATCGAGTTGTTATGACGCGCCCGCCAACAAAAAAACCCATCCATGCTAGGTGCTTAGCCCTTGTGTGTCAAGGACTGGGCTGGCGCGCTTCTCTTGAGGCTTTGTTCTGCCAAGGCTGCATGGACAATCGCATGCGGATCACCCGATGGCAGTGGCGGGGCAGTCGCCCAGAACTTTCGACAATAGGGCAATGCCAAGCTCGATCTTTTCCGGGCTCGCATGGCTGAAATTCAGCCGCAAGGCCGGATAGCTTTGATCCGCAACCGGGAAAAACGGCTCTCCCGGCATGAATGCCACGTCATGGTCCAGCGCAACTTTGAGCGCTGCCAGGGTGTCGATGTTCTCGATCAGTCGCAGCCAGAAGAACAGACCGCCGGCCGGTGCCGACCATTCCGCCAAGCCGCTGAAATGTCGTTCCAGGGCGGCCTGCATCGTATCCCGGCGCTCGGCGTAGACGTCGTTCATGTACGCCAGGTGCTTCCCGAAGTCGCTGGAGGCGAGGAAGCGCGCCAGCCAGGCCTGGCCGGTTCGGCCGGTGTGAAGGTCGCTCGATTGCTTGAGGCGGACGAGCCAGGGAAATAAGGCGGGGGACGATGCGAGGTAGCCGACGCGCAATCCCGGAGCCGTAATCTTGGAAAAGCTGCCCAGATATATCCAGGGCGCCCGCTCGAGATATGCGCAGACCGGCGTTCTGTCGCATGACGTATAGACCAGATCCCTATAGGGATCGTCTTCCACCAGAGGCGTGCCGGTTTCATCCAGTACCGCCGCGACGGCGCGGCGTGCCGCATCGTTGTAGCAGCATCCCGACGGGTTCTGGAAGCTGGGGATGAGATAGACGAAAGCGGGCCGGTGGCGGTCGATGGCCGTTTTCAGCGCATCCGGATCGATGCCTTCGGCTTGCAAGGGCAGGCCATGGAACTCCGCGCCGTAGACCCGGAAGCATTGGAGCGCGGCCAGGTAGGTCGGCGATTCCAGCAGCACCGGTGTTCCTTCGTCGATGAACAGTTTGCCGACCAGGTCGATACCCTGCTGGGAGCCGGTCGTTACCAGCACCTGTTCGGCTTGGCACCGAAGCCCGAGGTCCGAAAGCCCCTGGGCAATCAGCTTCCGTAACGCCGGCTCCCCTTCGCTGGGGCCGTATTGGCGGGAATTCGCGGCACAGGGGCTGAAATCCAGCTCCGGCATCAGTTCTTCCGCCGGCAGACCGCCGGCGAAAGAGATGACCCCGGGCCGCTGAGTGATCTGCAGAATGTCCCGGATGAGGGAGCTGGTAAGGCGTTCGGTTCGGCGGGAAAGTCGATGCGTCATGGGAATCCGGCTTGGTTGATTGAGCCAATTCGGCTGCATGGTTTCAAAAAATTTGAGCAAAGTTCGCCGCCGCTCCGGCCATAAAGACGAGAGGCCATTGGCGTGGCGCCGTTCGCAAGCTTTTGACTATACAACATCATGGCCGTGTGCCCCCGTGCTGTGTGGACAAGCAAACCTGAGGCGCCTTCCCCCCTCCATCTGCGTGGTGGTGGGCATACGGCGAGAAGATTTGCAACGACTTGCAAACTAAACATGGTCTTGACCGCAGAATTTGGTTAGTATTTCGGCCCGATTACGGAAGACGAGGCCGCTTGGCGTCGACTTCCGTCAGCGCCGCGTTGTAGCCGGGCAGGTACCGGCGGGTCGACGGGCAGAGGGATGCGACAGCAGTCACCCGGCTCCAGACTCAAAATTACAACGATAACTACGATACCCGAGGAGACTCAGTCGATATGAAAATTCAGAATGCCCTGTCCAAATTCGCTGCTTTGCTGGTAGCCGGTTCCTTGAGCTTCGGCGCCTTCGCCGCGGAAGACGCTCACGGCGTGAAGAGAGCTACCGAAGAAGCCTTGAAGGCGTCTCAGGATGCCCTGGAACAGGCGAAAGCCGGTCAGACGGACGCTGCAATTGCAAGCTCCAAGCTGTACCGTCAGAAAGCGAAGGAAATCACCGGCGCTGCTGCCGGCATTTCGCTGCAGAAGGCCATGGGCTCTGCCAAGGGCGCTGCTACCGATCTCGAAGCCGGCAACAATGCAGCGGCCATTGAGAAACTGACCGATGTTGTGACCCGTATGACGGACATCAACGCTAACACGAAGTAACTTCACTTCGTCGATCGTCTGCCGGCCGAACCGCCGACAGGTGATGAAAGGGCGGGGCGCGATGCGCCCCGCTTTTTTTCATGCTAGCCGCGGCCGTATCCGAGGTGCTTACGGCGCGTGCCGCACGCCGGCACCGGCAATGTATTCAGGCGTGCTTGGTTCGGGGTTTGCCTCCATGTAGGCACGGAAACCGGCGAATACCGGCCAGGTGACCGTCTCCATGCCGCTCGCGGCCAATAAGCCGATACCTGCAAAGGCGCGCTCCACCCAGTTCGGACGGGTTTTCATCCGGAAATCCCGCTGCAGGGTCTCCTCATCATCAGTCATCAACGCATAAGTCAGCCGCGTATTGTGGAACGCCATGGGCTGAGCCGGCCGGTCCGGCGTCGCGGGCTCCGCGCCGCAGCCAGCCAGAAGGCACATCAGTGCTGAAATCGCCAATTTTGAAGGCTTTTCCGCGATCATCTTCTGATTAAAACATTCACAATATCCGGAAGCCTACCATGAATGGCATGGTACGAGGCAGGCGCCCGCCGGCTTCCGACGATCGATAACACTCTGGCGCTTTCGGCAAACACTCAGTGGTGGAAGATTCGATGCACCTGCCGTTTCCCTCGAAGGGACTCTATGCGATCACGCCCGATCGGCTGCGAGGCGATGCGCTGCTTGCCGCAGTGGAACTCGCCCTCCTCGGGGGCGCGGCGGTACTGCAATACCGGCCCAAGTCGGGATCGGCGAAAGATCACCTGGCCGAAGGGAGCCGGCTACTCGGTGTTTGTCGCGCCGCCGGCGTTCCCCTCATCATCAACGACAGTCCGCGGCTGGTGGCTGAGATAGGTGCGGACGGAGTACACCTGGGCAGGGACGATGGCGGGGTGGCGGCAGCGCGGAGCTTAATCGGCGCCCAGGCGATCGTCGGCGTTTCCTGTTATGACTCGCTGGATCGGGCGCTCCGAGCGGAAGCCGAGGGAGCCGCGTACGTAGCCTTCGGGGCGTTTTTCCCGTCCGCCACCAAGCCCGGCGCACCGCGGGCCCGGCTGGAGACTTTACGGGAGGCGAAAATCCGCTTGAGCGTTCCCATCGTCGCCATCGGCGGCCTGGACGCCGCCAACGCCAGTCAAGTCGTCGATGCCGGCGCGGACCTGGTCGCGGTCGTCGAGGCGGTATTCGGGGCGTCGGATGTCGCGCGTGCAGCATCCGAACTGCGCGGCCTTGTTCACTCTCCGCCGAGCCGGCGACCGCTCCTTGACGGCGGCTGAAACAACCGTTTGGTATGATCCCATTGTCCTCGCGATGGAACGGCGGCATCATATTCGGTTAACGCTTTAATCAACCGAAGGGTCGAGAATCGCCATGATCGCAAGCAATCCATCCCTGAACTCCCAGTCCGCGGCCAACACGGATACCGATCCGGAGGAAACCAGGGAGTGGCTGGACGCGCTTGCAGCCGTCATCGAAGCGGAAGGCGTCGAGCGCGCGCATTTCCTGATAGAAAAGCTTGTCGACAAGGCACGCCGCTCCGGTGCGAACCTGCCTTACAAGGCACACACCGCCTACATCAATACGATTCCGCCACACGCCGAGGCGCGCAGCCCAGGCGATGCCGGCTTCGAACACCGCATCCGCTGCTATCTGCGCTGGAACGCCATGGCGATGGTGGTGCGCGCGAATCAGAAATCCACCGAGTACGGCGGACACATTTCCAGCTTCGCCTCCTCGGCCACACTCTACGACGTCGGCTTCAACCATTTCTTCCACGCCCCTGATCGCGACCACGGCGGCGACCTGGTGTTTTTCCAGGGCCATTCCGCGCCCGGCATCTATGCCCGGGCCTTCCTGGAGGGGCGGCTGACGGAAGAGCATCTGGACCGGTTCCGCGCCGAAGTCGGCGGCGGCGGGCTTTCGTCCTACCCCCACCCCTGGCTGATGCCGGATTTCTGGCAGTTCCCGACTGTCTCCATGGGCCTCGGGCCGCTGATGGCGATCTATCAGGCCCGGTTCATGAAATACCTGGTCGACCGCAAGATCCTGCCGAACACCGAAGACCGCAAGGTCTGGTGCTTCTGCGGCGACGGCGAGATGGACGAACCGGAATCCATGGGCGCCATCGGCCTCGCCGGCCGGGAAAGACTGGACAACCTGATCTTCGTGGTCAACTGCAATCTGCAGCGCCTGGATGGGCCGGTGCGGGGCGACGGCAAGATCATCCAGGACCTGGAGGCGGAATTCCGCGGCGCCGGCTGGAACGTCATCAAGGTGATCTGGGGCTCGCATTGGGACGCACTGCTGGCGCGCGATACCAAGGGACTGTTGCAGCAGCGCATGGAAGAGGTGGTCGACGGCGAATACCAGACCTACAAGGCCAAGGACGGCGCCTATGTCCGGAAGCATTTCTTCGGCAAATATCCCGAACTGCTGGAAATGGTCGCCAACATGTCCGACGAGGATATCTGGCACCTGAACCGGGGCGGCCACGACCCGCACAAGGTGTACGCTGCCTACGCGGCCGCAGTGGCGCACAAAGGGCAGCCCACGGTGATCCTGGCCAAAACCATCAAGGGCTACGGCATGGGCCGGGCCGGCGAAGGCCAGATGGGCGCGCATCAGCAGAAGAAGCTGGATGCCGAAGCGCTCAAGGCATTCCGCGACCGTTTCAGCATTCCGATCCCGGACGACAAGGTGCACGAGGCGCCGTTCTACAAGCCGGCCGAAGACAGCCCCGAAATGATCTATCTGCAGGAGCGCCGCAAGGCTCTGGGCGGCTACCTGCCGCAAAGGCGGAAGGAGGCGCCCCATCTGCAGGTGCCCGAGCTGAGCATCTTCGAGACGATGCTGAAGAGCTCGGAAGACCGTGAAATGTCCACGACGATGGCCTTCGTCCGGCTGCTCTCCTCCCTGCTGCGCGACAAGGCGCTGGGCCGCTACGTGGTGCCGATCGTGCCCGACGAAGCTCGCACCTTCGGCATGGAAGGCCTGTTCCGGCAATACGGCATCTATTCCTCGGTCGGCCAGCTCTACGAGCCCCAGGACGCCGACACCGTGATGTTCTACCGCGAGGATAAATCCGGCCAAATCCTGGAAGAAGGGATCTGCGAAGCGGGCGGCATGTGCGATTGGATCGCAGCCGGCACGGCGTTCAGCAATCACAACGTGCAGATGATCCCGTTCTACATCTACTACTCCATGTTCGGCTTCCAGCGCGTCGGCGACCTGATGTGGGCGGCGGGTGACATGCAGGCCCGCGGTTTCCTCATGGGCGGCACCGCGGGACGCACCACCCTGGCCGGTGAAGGCCTGCAGCACCAGGACGGCCACAGCCACCTGATCATGGGCGCGATTCCCAACTGCATCACCTACGACCCGACCTTCGCCTACGAACTGGCGATCATCGTGCACGACGGCCTGCGCCGGATGTACCAGGAAGATGAGAGCGTCTTCTACTACATCACGGTGATGAACGAGAACTACTGCCATCCCGCCCTGCCGGAGGGCGCGGAGGAAGGCATCGTCAAGGGGCTGTACAAGTTCCGCGATGCCGGTAAGGACGAGGCCGTGCAGTTGATAGGCAGCGGCACGATCCTGCGCGAAGTGCTGAAGGCGGCCGATTTGCTCGAAGCGGATTACGGCATCGAGGCCGGCGTCTGGAGCGCCACCAGCTTCAACCAGTTGCGCCGCGATGGCTCGGAGGTTTCGCGCTGGAACCTGCTGCATCCGGAACAGCCAAATAAGATCAGCTATGTCGAACAGTGCCTGGCGGCGAGCAAAGGTCCGATCATCGCGGCGTCGGACTATGTCAAGGCCTATCCGGACCTGATCCGGGAATTCGTGCCCCGGAGCTACACCGTGCTCGGGACCGACGGCTTCGGCCGCAGCGACCGCCGTTCGGCGCTGCGCCAGTTTTTCGAGGTCGATAGCTACCACATTGCGTTCGCGGCCCTGAAGTCCCTGGCCGACGAAGGCGGAATCGAAAAATCCAAGCTGGCGGATGCGATGGCCCGCTGGAACATCGACCCGGACAAGGCCAACCCGGTCGGCTGCTGAGGAGGATAAAAAGAAATGGCACAAGAGCAAACCGTCGTCGTCCCCGATATCGGCGACTTCAAGGACGTCGAGATCATCGAGGTGCTGGTCAAGCCGGGCGACAAGATCGCGGCGAACGACTCGCTGATCACCCTGGAGAGCGACAAGGCGGCGATGGAGATCCCCTCGCCCTATGCCGGCATCGTGGCCGAACTCCATGTCGGCGTGGGCACCAAGGTCAGCATGGGGACGCCGATCCTGCTGCTGCGGGCGGACGAGAGTGCGGAAACGCCCGTAGCGGTCGCCGCTCCTGCCGAACCGGCACCAGCCGCTGCGCCGACGCCGATCGAGCCTGCCCCGGTTCTACGGGCCGAAGCGCCGGCCGCTCCCGTCTCTCCGCCCGCTCCCCCTACGCCGACTCCGGTTGCCGAGGAAGGTTCGGGGCCGGCCCATGCCAGCCCCGCCGTCCGCCGCTTCGCCCGCGAACTCGGCGTCAACGTGGCGAAAGTCCGCGGCACCGGCCCCAAGGGCCGCATCCTGAAAACGGACATCCAGACCTTCGTGAAGGACGCCGTAGCGAAGGCGGAACGGCCCGCCGGCGGTTTCGCCTTGCCGGAGCTGCCGGAAATCGATTTCGCCCAGTTCGGCCCGATCGAGCGCCAGCCGCTGTCGCGGATCCAGAAGCTTTCGGCGGCCAATCTCCACCGGACTTGGATCACGGTCCCGCATGTTACCCAGCACGACGAGGCCGACATCACCGAGCTGGAAGCTTTCCGCAACGCACTCAAGGCCGAATCCGCCAAGCGCGGCGTCAAGCTGACCCCGCTGCCGTTCATCATCAAGGCCGTGGTCGCCGCCCTGAAAGCCTTCCCGCGCTTCAATGCATCGCTTGCGCCCAACGGCGAAGAACTGATCCTGAAGAGCTACTGCCACATCGGGTTCGCGGTGGACACGCCGGACGGCCTGGTGGTGCCGGTGATCCGCGATGCCGACAGCAAGGGGATCTGGGACATCGCCGCCGAACTCGCCGCCATCGGCGACAAGGCCCGCGGCAAGAAGCTGCGCACGGCCGACCTGCAGGGCGGCACCTTCACCGTTTCCAGCTTAGGGGGAATCGGCGGCACGGCCTTTACGCCGATCATCAACGCCCCCGAGGTCGCCATCCTGGGCGTCTCCAAGGCGCAGATGCGGCCGGTGTTCCAAGACGGCCAGTTCGTCCCGCGGCTGATGCTGCCCTTGTCGCTGTCCTACGACCACCGCGTGATCGACGGCGCCGACGGCGTCCGCTTCGTCACCTATGTCAGCGGCCTGCTCGCCGACATGCGGCGCGTCCTGCTCTAATTGAAGAAGGATATTCCCGATGGCTGAACCCAAGACGATTCACGCCGAGGTCCTGGTGCTGGGCGGGGGCCCCGGCGGTTACACCGCCGCTTTCCGCGCGGCGGACCTGGGCAAGCAGGTGGTCCTGGTCGAACGCTACCCGACCCTGGGCGGCGTCTGCCTTAACGTGGGCTGCATCCCGTCCAAGGCTTTGCTGCACACCGCGCAGATCATCCACGAAGCCAAGGAAGCCAGCGAGTTCGGCGTCCGCTTTGGCGCACCGGAAATCGATCTGGACCAGATCCGCGGCTTCAAGGACAAGGTGGTCAAGACCCTGACCGGCGGGCTCGAGGCCCTCGCCAAGCAGCGCAAGGTGACGGTGGTGCAGGGCACCGGCCAGTTCGCCGGCGATCACAGTTTGAACGTGGAAACGGCCGATGGCCCGGTCACGGTGAGTTTCGACCAGGCCATCATCGCCGCCGGTTCGCGGGCGGTGAAGATTCCGGGCTTCCCCAACGACGATCCGCGCCTGATGGATTCGACCGACGCCCTGGCGCTGCAGGAAGTGCCCAAGCGCCTCCTGATCGTCGGCGGCGGCATCATCGGCCTGGAAATGGCCACGGTGTATCACGCCCTGGGCGCCGGCATCACCGTGGTGGAACTGATGGACCAGCTGATCCCCGGCTGCGATGCCGATCTGGTGCGCCCGCTCCACCAGCACATCAAGAAGCAGTACGAGAACATCTATCTCAAGACCCGCGTTGCCCGGATCGAACCCGAAGCGGCCGGTCTCAAGGTGTTCTTCGAAGGGGAAGGTGCGCCCGAGTCCGATGTGTTCGACCGGGTGCTGGTCGCGGTGGGGCGCGCCCCGAACGGCGCCCTGATCGGTGCGGAAAACGCAGGTGTCCACGTCGATGCCAAGGGCTTCATTCCGGTCGACGAGCGCCAGCGCACCAATGTCCCGCATATCTATGCCATCGGCGACATCGTCGGCAACCCCATGCTGGCCCACAAGGCCACCCACGAGGCCAAGGTCGCCGCCGAAGTCATCGCCGGCCATCCTTCGGCGTTCCAGGCCCTGACCATTCCGTCGGTGGCTTACACCGATCCGGAAGTCGCCTGGATGGGCGTCACCGAAACTCAGGCGAAAGCCCAGGGCATCGAATACGAAAAAGCCGTGTTCCCCTGGGCCGCGAGCGGACGCGCCTTGGGCATCGGCCGCAAGGAAGGCGCCACCAAACTGTTGTGCGACAAGGCTACCAAGCGGGTGATCGGCGCCGGCATCGTCGGTCCCCACGCGGGTGAACTCATCGCCGAAGCCGTGCTGGCGCTGGAAATGGGCGCCGACGCCGAGGACATCGGCCTCACCGTCCATGCCCACCCGACCTTGTCGGAGACCTTCGCCTTCGCCGCGGAAATGATCGAAGGCACGATCACTGATCTCTATATCCGCAAGCGCTGACCGAGCCGGACCGCACTCGAAGAGACGGCGAATTCCATATTTTCTCCACATTTCCATCAAAGTTGGGGACCAAGCTATGGGCAGGTATCCGATCAGGGTGCCTGCTTCCCTCAACCTTGAACTCGACTCGATCGAAGGAGAAACGCCATGTTCGTTCGCAACTTGATGACCGCCGGCTTGCTGCTGGCATTGTCGGCCCCCGCGGTTCTTGCCAAGCCCGACAAAGGGCCGCATTTCCCGCCGGAATACGATCTCAACGGCGATGGAACCGTCACGTCCGATGAGGTGACGACCGCACGCACCGCCGAGTTCACCGCCATGGATACCGATGCCAGCGGATACGCCAGCATCGCCGAAATCGAGGCTTGGCTGACGGCCAAGCAAACGGAACGCTTTACGGCGCTGGATAGCGACGAGAGCAGCGCCCTGAGCCAGGCCGAATTCGTCGGCAGCGCTACGGGCAGGCAGGCGCGGCGGGCGGCCAAGGCCTTCAAGATAGGCGATACCGATCAGAACGGCGAGCTTTCCTCGGCCGAGTTCGCAGCGCTCCGTCCCGTCAGCCAGGACCTCATCAGATTGCTCACCGCCGTGGATACTGATGACGATGATCAGATCTCCCTGGCCGAATACCTCGCCGAGCCTGCGAAACCCGGCCGCTGAAGCCGTCTCTCCGTCCCGTGGCGGCGGCCGGTTCCTGAGGCCGCCGGCCGCCGGGAGAGGCCAGCCCGGAATCATCCCGTCCCGCCGAAGGCGTGGCATCGGCAGCCGGCGGGCGCGATGAAATTCAATATCTTCGGGAAGTTGTTTCTCGGTGCCTTCCTGAGCACGCTGATCCTCACGGTTACCGTCATGGCTTCGGTCCGCTGGAGTTTTCTGCGCGGTTTCGAGGAGTATCTGTTCCAGGTCCAGGAAGAACGCCTGGACCGCTTTGCAGCGTTGCTGGCGCAGCAGCACCGGCAGTATGGCGGCTGGGATTTCCTGAGGGGCAACGAGGGCTATTGGCGTGAACTCTTGCAGCAAGGCGCCGGTTTCGATCCCGAGGACCTCCTGCCGCCGCCGGACGCCGGCTTCGATGCGGGGCCGGACGCTTTGTCTCCACCGCCGGAGCACCTCCGCCCGCCGCCACCGGAAGGGCTGCTGCGGGAGGGGCACGTCTGGGTACTGGACGCGGATCGCCAGCAGGTCAGCGGTCCGCCGTTCCCGCTGAGGGACGCGAGCGAGGGAAATCTTCGCCCCATCGTTTGGGGCGGCGCCACCGTTGGATGGCTCGGCTTCAAGCCGCACCCCCACGCCCTGCCGTTCAGGGACGATCGCCTTCAGGCGGCCTTCATCGAGCAGCAGGCCCGGACCGGCTATGTCATCATGGCCCTTGCCTTGCTGATTTCCCTGGTGGGATCGCTGATCCTTGCGCGCCAGTTCCTGCTGCCGATCAAGCGCCTGGCCGTAGGCGCGAATGCCCTCAGATCGGGCCGTTATGAGACGGAGATAACGGTGACGGGCGACGACGAGCTCGGCCGTCTGGCGGCCGATTTCAACTTGCTGGCCCGCACCCTGGCCCACAACGAACAATGCCGCCGGCAATGGGTCGCCGATACTTCCCACGAACTGCGGACGCCGCTGGCGGTCCTGCGGTCGGAGGTCGAGGCGCTATTGGACGGGGTCCGCGAGCCTACGCCTGAACGCCTGCGTTCGCTGCACGGGGAGATCATGGCCTTGAGCAAGCTGGTGGACGATCTCTTCGAGCTGTCACTCTATGATCTCGGAAACCTCAAGTACCGCATGGAGCCGCTGAACCCGGTGGGCATCCTGGTTGAAGTGGTTTCCAGTTTCCGGAGCCGGTTCGAAGCGAAAAATATCGCTTTGAAGCCGTTTAACCAGCACATTGCCAAGATCACCGTCCTGGGCGATGCGCAAAGGCTGCGTCAGTTGTTCGGGAATCTGCTCGAAAACAGTCTTCGCTATACCGATGCCGGCGGCGCCTGCGAAATCGCCGTGCGTCAGGCCGAGACCATGGCAATACTGGAGGTTTCGGATTCCGCTCCGACCGTTCCCGAGGACGCCTGTACGCGGTTGTTCGAACGGTTTTACCGGGTCGATGCATCGCGCAGCCGGAGTCTGGGCGGCGCGGGTTTGGGCCTTGCGATCTGCCGAAACATCGTGGAAGCCCACGGCGGCGGGATCCGGGCGCAAGGCTCGCATCTCGGCGGGCTCAGCGTGCGCGTGGAACTGCCCTTGCTTCCGTCCTGAACCGAAGGCTTACGCCGATGCCGGATTCAAAGTCGATATTGCTTGTGGAAGACGAACCCAAGCTCGCGGAAGTACTCAAGGAATACTTGGAGCGCGCGGGCTTTTCGGTCCACTGGCTGGCGGAGGGGATGCCGGCGGCGTCCTGGGTAAGGCAGCACGAACCGGATCTGGTTCTGCTGGACCTGATGCTGCCCGGCCGGGACGGCATGGATGTCTGCCGCGATATCCGAAAGTTTTCCAACGTGCCGGTCTTCATGATCACCGCCAGGGTCGAAGAAATCGACCGTTTGCTGGGTCTGGAACTCGGCGCCGACGACTATATCTGCAAGCCCTACAGTCCCAGGGAGGTCGTTGCCAGGGTGCGGGCCGTGTTCCGCCGGATCGAATATTGCGGTTCCGGGCGTCCGCCGGAAGCGGAATTCAGGGTGGATCACGAGCGTATGACCATCGAGTTCCAGAGCCGCGCGCTGGACTTGACTGGGGTGGAGTTCAGGCTGCTTGCCGCCTTGATGGAGAAACCCGGCAGGATTTTGTCGCGGGAGCGATTGCTCGGCCGTCTGTACGAAGACAACCGGATCGTCACCGACCGCACGGTGGACAGCCACGTCAAGAACATCCGGAAGAAACTGGCCGCGGTGCTGCCGGAACGCGAGGTGCTGGTGTCGGTTTACGGGGTGGGGTACAAATTTGAATGGTGACTCCCTTGGAATCCAGTCGGGGCACAGAGCCGCCCGTGATGCCTAGGCATGAGCGGAAAATGGCGCAGCGTCCGGCCTTTGCCTTCCTCGCCACGCTGATCGCGTCAGTCGTTGTGGCTCCGGCCGTGGCGGCGGCCGGGTTTCCGGATTTTCCCGGCGAACCGCTGTTCCAGGGAGCGCCAGTGAAACCGCGGCTGAGCACACCGAAGGCTCGTCTTTACCGGTCGGCGCTGCGCCGAGAGAGCGCCCAAGGGCCGAACTTCAATGGCCATTATCGGCTTGCCACCTGGGGCTGCGGCTCAAGTTGTCTCGAGCTGGCCGTGGTCGACCTGACCAATGGCAGAGTCTGGTTCGCAGCCACCGAATATTGCGCCGCCGCGCGCAGCGAGGGCCAGGGAAAACCCGTTTGGATCGACGCCCGCATCGACAGCAGGCTTTTCTACCGGTACGACTGCCAGATGACCAAGGAAACCGCCTGTCCGGACGACGCACCGAACCGCCGCCACGCCTACGTCTGGACACGCGAAGGGGTCAAATCCCTGGGAGCCGAATGTGTCCCCGAAACAGGCCCGTGAAGAAAGCCAGAGCGCGCCATTCCGCAGACAAGGACCGTTGCAAGTGAAGCGGGGCGGTTGCCCGGAGACCATGGCGGCTGTTCCGCACGACGAACCGGCCGGGCATGGCGGTCGGCTCAACGCTCGGTTGACAAGGCCTGGCGGCGAGGGCATTGTTCGGCGGAAAATCTTTGACCTTAGGCCCCATTTTGTCAGTTTGTCGGAAGTGGCATGACGACATTACGTATCGCCCTCGCTTTCGCCATCGCCACGGTCGTCGGTGGCTGTTCCGGCCCCCACCGGGGCCTTTCCGACTGGTTCGGCGGATCTTCGCCCTCGGCCGTGCCCGAAACCGGCCAGACCTATTATTCCGGGGTTGCAAACCTGGTGGTACATGCCGGCGCCTCCGGCAGCTCGGCAATCGTCGGACGGTTGCCGCTGCACGAAAAAGTTGCCCGCACGCGGACCGAACACGGCTATGCCTACATCCTCGCGTCCCGGACCGGGCTTGAGGGATGGGTAGACAACGCAAAGCTCATCTGGCGGCTGCCTGCGCAAGGCGGCGGTCCTGTTCAACATCCGCAACCCGCAGAGGAAATGCCCCCGGTCGAACCGCCGAAGCCGGATGACGCGACAGCGGCACGGCCCGCGCAGCCAGCCGTCGAACTTGCAGACCTGCCGGCCTCACCCGTCCAGCCGTCCGAACCGGCGGCGCCGGCGGTTCCTGCTCCCGAGCCGTCGAGTACGCCGCGTCCGATTCCCAAGGCCTTCGATCCATTCTGAACGGGCGAACCCGCCTCGTTCCCGAGCTTTGGGGGCCGGGTCCGACGGCGCCCTGACAAAGTTATCGGTACGACCCACCACTTCCGGAAATCATTCAGATGCCCGCCGCCCATCCACACGCGCTTCTTGTCATCCTGTTCGTTGCAGCCATGGCGCCGCTGTTCAACGAACTGCCCATTCGGTTGCGCCTGCCGCTGGTCGTGCTGGAGATATTGTTCGGCATCGTCGTCGGGCCGCAGGTCCTTGACCTGATTTCCGTCGAGGGCGCTATCAGGACATTGTCTGCCCTGGGCATGTCGTTCCTTTTCTTCCTGGCCGGGATGGAGATCGATTTCGCCTCGCTGCGCGGTCCTCCGCTCAATTTGGGTGCCATCGGATGGCTGTTCTCCATCATGTTGGCATTGCTGTTGACGTTTTCGCTTCATGCGGCCGGGATCGTTTCCGATCCGCTGTTGGTCGCGGTTGCCCTCAGCACCACGGCAATCGGCACCTTGCTCCCCATCCTGCGGGATGCCGGCGAACTCGACACCGAATTCGGCCGATTTCTGCTGGGCGCTGGAGCGATCGGAGAGTTCGGGCCGATCATCCTGTTTTCGCTGATTTTGACCGGGGAGCAGAGCGTCGCTCTGCGCTCCGGCATGCTGGTTTCCTTCGTGCTCATTGCTATCGCCTGCGCCGCGTTGGCGTTGCAACTGCGTCCGCCGCGAGTTGTCGCGCTGCTCTCGCGCAGCCTGCACAGCACGAGCCAGTTGCCCGTGCGTCTCTCGATGTTCCTATTGGGCGGTTCGGTCGTACTCGCCGACAGCTTCGGCCTCGACTTGTTGCTGGGCGCGTTTGCCGCAGGGAGCCTGGTCGGCCTGGTCGCCCGCTCGCCCGAAGCCGAGCCCTTCCGCCACAAGCTCGACGCTCTCGGGTTCGGCTTTCTGATTCCCATCTTCTTCGTCACCAGCGGTGCCCAAATGGATGTCGTCGGCCTGTTCTCCAACCCCAATGCCCTGATGCGGGTGCCGTTGTTTCTCCTGCTCCTTCTGGTCATTCGCGGGCTCCCCGCGTGGCTTTACCGGCGGAGTCTTCCAACCGCCGAGCGATACGCCCTGGCGTTTTATTCGGCCACTGGTTTGCCTTTGATCGTCGTCATCACGGAGATTGGAAAAGCTACCGGCCGCATGCTTCCCGAAAACGCCACGGCGCTGGTCGGAGCTGGAATTCTTTCTGTACTGGTTTTTCCGCTTGCGGCCATGACACTGAGGCAGCGAAAGCGGGAGCGGTCTGAAAGTTTGCTGTCGAGCTGAAGGAAAATCGGCCGGGAAAAACACGGGATCAGGAGTCGGGCGCCTGGAATTTAAACTGAAAGGCGCTCAACTTTGCTCGCGCCTCCCTTTGGGAGAGAGTCATGATCGTGAGTGGAGATGGTGCGGAGGGGCGCGGCTTGAGCAGAATTCTCGGGGGGCTATGTCAAGAGCCTGTACCGTCGCCTCATGAAGGCGGTAGCGAACACAGATGGGGTCCGGCGAGCCGAAGGCGAGGGGGGGAAGTGAAATCAATCCTTGACCTAATGGAGCTGGTGACAGGATTCGAACCCGCGACCGGCTGATCACAAAAACTAAGCCATGGGATTTGGGGCTGTTTTGAACCGCCCCGGGTTTGGTGGAGGCTCCACCCGTTGAGAATATGGAGCCATGAAAAAGTCTACGAAGTTTTCCCCCGAGGTGCGCGAGCGCGCCGTTCGTCCGGTGTTGGAGCGCCGCAACGAGCACCCCTCGCAATGGGCCGCCGTTGAATCCATTGCCGGCAAGATGGGCTGCACGCCCCAGACGCTGCTGGAGTGGGTGCGACGGCATGAACGCGACGCCGGGCAACGAGAGGGTGCGACCTCCGCTGAGCAGCAACGCCTCAAGGAGCTGGAGCGCGAGGCGAAGGCACTGCGCAAGGCCAATGAGATCCTCAAGCTCGCCAGCGCTTTTTTCGCCCAAACGGAGCTCGACCGCCGATTCAAATCCTAAGGGCCTTTGTCGATCGGTATCGCGACCGGCACGGGGTCGAGCCGATCTGCAAGGTGTTGCAGATCGCCCCGTCGGGCTACAGGCGCGATGCGGCACAGCAGCGCAACCCTGACCTGCGCTGTGCACGTGCCCACCGCAACGCGGCCCTGACCCCGCAGATCGAATGCGTCTGGCAAGCCAACCTGCAGGTCTATGGTGCCGACAAGGTTTGGCGGCAGCTGAACCGAGAAGGTATCGCGGTGGCTCGCTGTACGGTTGAGCGGCTCAGGCGACGTCAGGGTCTACGCGGCGTCATCCGTGGCAAGTCGGTGCGCACTACGATCAGCGCCCCTGAGGCGCTCTGCCCGCTGGACCGGGTCAACCGGCAGTTCAAGGCCGACCATCCTAACCGGCTTTGGGTGGCGGACTACACCCATGTCTCGACCTGGCAAGGTTGGCTGTACGTGGCGTTCGTCGTCGACGTGTTTGCCCGGCGCATCGTCGGCTGGCGGGTGAGCGCTTCCATGCACACCGATTTCGTGCTGGATGCACTGGAGCAAGCGCTGTACGCCCGCCAACCAGGCCGAGACGATCAACGGACGGTACAAGGCCGAGTTGATCCACCGGCGGGCGCCTTGGAAGACCCGGGAATCCGTCGAACTGGCCACGCTCGAATGGGTGTCCTGGTTCAACCACTCCAGGCTGCTTGAACCCATCGGGTATATCCCGCCCGCAGACGCTGAGGCAAACTACTACCGGCAACTCGCCACTCAGGCCGCCATTCCAGCCTGACTTAAACCAACCCGCCTCCACGATTCCCGGGGCGGTTCACCCCCCATATTTCAAGATATTTAATCGCCCGGTCTATAACTTTCTCGAAAGTAGCGTCACATAGTGATGTATTGGTGACCTGCTCCCCGAGATTAGTCCGGTCGTGATGTAGAGTCTGCCTCGATAGGAGGCAGCATGAAGAAGCGTTTCACCGAAGAACAGATCATTGGCATCCTGAAGGAAGCCGAAGCCGGCCTAAAAGTAGCGGAGCTGTGCCGCAAGCACGGGCTCAGCGAGGCGACGTACTACAACTGGAAAGCGAAATACGGCGGCCTGACAGTGTCGGATGCGCAGCGGCTCAAGGCACTGGAGACCGAGAATGCCCGGCTCAAGCGCCTGCTGGCGGAGGCGATGCTGGACAATGCTGCGTTGAAAGAGGTTGTAGGCCGAAAGTGGTAAGCCCACAAGCCAAGAGGGTGGCGGTCTCCCATCTGATGACAAAGCACCAGATGGGCGTCACGCGGGCTTGTGGGCTGATCGGTATTTCTCGGTCGCTGTATCGCTACGAAGCTAAGCGGCCAGTAGACCAGGAGCTCAAGGAACGACTGTGCGAATTGGCAGCGCAGAAGCGGCGCTATGGGTATCGCCGGCTGCACGTGCTACTTTGCCGAGAGGGTTGGGAAATCAACCGAAAGCGCACCTATCGCGTGTATCACGAGGCCGGCCTGATGGTCCGCAAACGAAAGCGGAAGCGCATTGCCGGCGTGGAGCGCCAAATCAAGGTCGCGCCATCGGCGCCTAACGAGAGTTGGTCTATGGACTATGTTTCGGACGGTTTGGCCGATGGTCGGCGGCTGCGGTGCCTGAATATCGTCGATGACTTCACGAAGCAGTGCTTGGCCATCGAAGTCGATACTTCGCTGCCTGGCAGACGTGTAGTCGGTGTGCTGCAACGGCTGGCAGAGATCCGCGGATTGCCCAAATCAGTCACCGTCGACAACGGCCCCGAGTTTGCCGGCAAGGCTTTGGATGAATGGGCCGATAGCCAAGGACTGTGCTTGAGCTTCATCCAGCCAGGTAAGCCACAGCAGAACGCCTACATCGAAAGCTTCAACGGCAAATTCCGGGATGAATGCCTGAACGAGCATTGGTTCGTCTCGATGCGCCATGCTCGCCAAGTCATTGAGGAGTGGCGTCGGGAATACAATGAGCAACGCCCCCACAGTTCGTTGGCTTACCTGACGCCAGATCAGTTTGCAGACACATTTTTAACCGCAGACTCTATGTCCGTTTCGGACTAAATCGGGGAGCAGGTCATTGGCATTCAGGCTGCCGGAAAAGTGACTTCACCAACTCGGGTAATCTTTGAATGCGGCGTATAGGGTCATGGTTTGACAGCCAAAGTGCAGAAGCCCGGTTCCGCCACCACCACGCGCGACTCCACAAAGCCGGCTAACGTCAGCATTTCCGACAATCCGCGGTTCACCTGACCCGAATAGGGCGTAAACGCCACGGCAATCTTGCCGCCCGGCTTGAGGGTGCGCCGCATTTCCGCAAGTCCAGCCGTAACATCGGGCCAAACCTGCAAGGTATTGATCGCCAGTGCCTTATCGAAGCGGCTGTCTTCGAATGGGAGACGCTCCACAAAGCCGTGCCGCAAGTCGACTCGGCCGATTGCGACATTTGTCCAATTTCGAGCGATGGCCTGCGCGACCATTTCCCCGGAAGAGTCCAGTCCCGCTATATAGCCTTCCGGAGCCAACCGGGCCAGAAGCTGAATGCCGACGCCGGGACCGAATCCCACTTCAAGGGCGCTGTCATTAGGTTGGATGTCCAGGAGTTCGACCACCCAGGCAGCGGCGTTCCGGTTCGTGCGCGCCATGATGGAGCCGCCCATCCGCCCCATAAACCCTTGGGGTCGCCCAAACAGGCGCATCAAGATGCTGTTTTCTTGGCTCATCGCGGCCTCTCTCCATAGTACGCAAAAAAATAGGTCGCCAGAGAGTTGAGAGCGGGGCTGCGGGTCGTCAAGAGACGGTGCAGAAGGAGCCGGGCAAGCCAGGCCCTAGGCATCAGCCATCTTGGCAGGAGACTGAGCGGGTCCAATATGAGCATCGCGGTCATGGTTTTCGCTTTTTCCGTTATCGATGCAGCGGATGGTCGTCCTCGCGGGTAACCGAACGATTTCACCGCGAACCGGTTTTGGTAACGCACGGTTTCCGTATTCGCCTTTGCAATCTTCCGTTACAAAACTCACCCTTAAGCAGGGCGGACTATTCAGCATAATGCCTTCATGACGCGATCTCCCCACATCCTCATCGTCGACGACGACCGCGGACTTCGACAACTCTTGACCGGCTTCCTCGCCCGGCACGGCTTTCGGGTGGATGCGGCCACGGATGGCAAGGGCATGGCCAAATTGTTGGAAACGGGCCGTTTCGACCTCATCGTCCTCTATGTGATGCTGCCCGGCGAAGGTGGCCTCGCGCTGTGCTGGAGCCTACGGGCGGCTTCGAGTCTTCCGGTCATCATGCTGAGGGCGCTGGCCGATGAGACCGAACGTCTCGTGGGTCTGGACATGGGTGCCGACGACTATGTCGTGAAGCCCTTCAACCCGCGTGGACTGTTGGCCCGCATCAAGGCGGTGTTGCGGCGCAGCGACAGCGTTCCGGGCAGCCGGGAGGAGACGGGGGGCGACCTTGGTGTTCGACGGCTGGCGGCTCGATCTCGCCAAGCGCGAACTGCATTCCCCCGAAGGCGTGCTGATGCCGCTGACCGGTGGCGAGTTCGACCTGCTGGCGGCCTTTGCGCAGCATGCCCAGCGCGTCTTGAACCGCGATCAGTTGCTGGACTTGACGCGGGGACGCGCGGCCTCCGCCTATGACCGCAGCGTGGACGTCCAACTCAGCCAATTGCGCCCCAAAGTCGAGGCCGATCCCAACGGTCCAGCGCTGATCAAGACCGTGCGCGGCGGCGGCTATTTGTTCACACCGCGCGTCGAACGCGAACGGTGATCGCTATGAGATCCTGGCCCGACAGCATTGCCGGCCGAACCGTCGGGCTGCTCTTTGCGGGCCTGGTGTTCACGGCGACGGTCAGCCTCTCCGTGTTCCAATTGGATTTTTTTCACGGCAAAGGCTGGGACGAGACTTGTCGGAACCTGCACCGCGTCGCCATCATCGCTTCGATCATGAATCGGGTGCTGCCGGATACCCGTCCCGTGCTGCTTCCCGCATTGAACGAGCGTGGTCTTGCGGTAGTCTGGGAGCCTCGCGCCACGCCCCCGCCGCTGCGCCAGGACGGCATGACCCATCATCTGGCGCGAGACATTCGCGTCCTCGTCGAAGCGCACGGGCTGGAGCGCGTTGCGGCGGGCTATCCGTCCGGTGTTTCCGGAGCCGCTGGATGGCTGACGCCGGAGCCGGGACCGGCGGAGGTCTGGATCGCGCTTTCGGACGATCCTTGGCTCCGATTCGTCATCGCCAGCGAAGAGGAAGGCCGGAGCCGACCTGGACGACATGCAGGCCATGTTGCAGTCGACCCTGTCCTTCGCTGGCGATGATGTGGGAGCGGAAGCCACCAATCCGGTCGATCTAGCCATGCTGCTACAAAGCCTGTGCGACAATCTTCACGATGCCGGAAAAGAGGCTTCTTATTCGGGGCCTTTGCACCTGACCTATGAGGGGCGGCCGGTTTCGCTGCGCCGAGCCTTCACCAATCTCGTCGACAACGCCCTGAAATAAGGCCTCGATTTTTTCTTCTTCGAAATAGACCATACATAAATATTTCATGGTTTCCAAAAACCTCAATATTTATATGGTATGGTATCAGGTAGTCGAACTGGTCAATCCCGTCTCAACACTTTGTGGCACATTGAAACGTAAAACTCTCTGGCGACATTCGCGGAAATAACTACTCATTGTCTACACAAGACTGCAATGCTTTGACGTCTCCCGATACGATCTTATCCAAGTGATGCGTAATCTTTTCGATCGACCAGTTCCACCAAGCAATCGATTCCAATATATCGATTTCACTCGGCGGAAAGCGTTGTTTCAAAGGCTTTGCGGGATTGCCACCAACGATGGTATAGGCTGGTACGTCGCAGACCACTACGGCACGAGCGGCCACGACCGCACCATTCCCGATTTTTACTCCTGGCATAATCATCGCCTCATAGCCAATCCAGACATCGTTGGCAATCACGGTGTCGCCCCTGTACGGCAGATCGCACGGGCCAGGCATAACCTTTTCCCAGCCGTTTCCGAAAATCTGGAATGGATATGTCGATATCCCTGACAGTTTGTGGTTGGCGCCGTTCATGACAAATTTCACTCCACGGGCAATCGCACAGAATTTGCCGATAATCAGTTTATCTCCGATAAACGGAAAGTGGTAAAGTACATTTCTCTCGAACCCCTCGGAATCTTCCGGGTCATCGAAATAGGTATAATCGCCTATCACGATATTTGGATTTTTGACGACATTCTTGATGAAACAAACTTGAGGGAAGCCTGCCATCGGATGCTTTTCCTGTGAGCTTGGGCCGTTCAAAATCAGCTCCTTGTAATATAACCAGGCCCGACTTTCCGTATGCCAGATCGGCAACGGCCCGGGCTTCACGGACATGGTCTGTACGCTCAAAATAGGACAGGATCAATAGCCAGTGTCGGAAATCCACAAAGCCATACGCTCGAACGTCGATCAAGGGGCGTGTTCGAGCTCTTGTTTCCCAACGACGGACGCCTTCGCCAAGTCGATAGCGTGCTCTCTTACATCGGTAGACCAGCTCGCCACTGTCTGGCTTAATCGGTCGTAATCGCCAGCAAATAAGGCTCGTGTGGCCTCTTCAAAACCCGGTTCGTTTCCTGCCATAGCATGCATAAATCTATAAGCGGCCTCTCGGGCCTGGCGTACCCGGTCGTCTTCTTTATTGGCGCGCATGGCATGCTCGACGAGTTTTCGCAGGGCTACAGAAGCCCCGCTAGGCTGAGACGCGAGCCAATCCCAATGTCTGGGGAGCAATGTGACTTCACGAGCCGTGACCCCCAACTTCGGACGCCCGGCTGATCGCCGCACATTCAGCGGTGGGTATGGCGCCTGCCCCTCTTCTGGCGGGGCGATGGCCAGTAGTCGATCCAGGACCACTGACATCGAACCGCGAAAATCGAGTTCTACAGGATGGCTCGTAACCGCATCAAAAATCAGGATCGAATCCTGACTTTCCGAGTCAATAAAAGACTTCACTGTTCGAGCCACATCTCGTGGTCTGCCGAAGGCAATGCGCTTGGTATCTGCGAAGGCAATCCAGGTGGGTTGTGTGTCAGTATTCATGGTGGTTGGACTCAAATCAACGGGAGGCTCTTATTTTACCCGGATGAAATAAAGGATCAATATCACCCGGGTAAAATTTAGACATCCGTCCCCGGCCCATCTGGCTCGGCGGGGTCTGGTAGAGGCAATGTCCACTAATTAGCGGGGGAGGGCGTTGCCCAGATCGCCTTTACATCTAGCGTTGGCAGGTTGTCCAACAATCTTGAGGCCAGGCGCGGACTAAACCGGCCAATCATAGCGGAGCTGCGGCACCGGCTGCGTGCGATACAGCTCAAGCACCTGGGTCGGGACACGATGACGTATCGGGAGTTGAAAGTGGTGGGCGCTGCGGAAACGGCCGCCTGCCAGGTGGCCGCGAGCAGTCGCGGCTGGTGGCGCAATGGCCACCGAACTCCGGCACGGACATCGACGAGAGACTGCTGCCGCTCCCTTTATCTCTGGGCTGGGAACTCATCAATCTGGCCGGCGACTACATCTGGCGGCAGAGCAAGTCCATCGAACAAGGCAAATTCCGACCGCTTCGCACGATCGAGGCCTAGCCTACGATTTTTCCGTTTCACGAGCGAACCCCGGAAGCGGCGCGGCGCCAGAATCTAGCCAAGTTGTCGATATTGCCGCCGGTAGCCATTCGGCGAACAGCCGAAGCGCAGTTTGAACGCCCGACTGAAATGCGACAAGTCGTTGAATCCCCAGCGGAATGCGATCTCGGATAGACTGCAGCCTGAGCGGACAGGATCCATCAGGTCGCGGCGACATTGCTCCAGTCGGCGCTGCCAAACATGGCGCATCAGGGACGTCCCTTCCGCCTGGAACAACTCGTTGACGTAACGGGAAGACAAGCCCACGCCGCTGGCCACGGCGCCGATACCTTGTCTCCCCGAAATAGGCCGCGCCGTACAGTGTTCCATACCGGCGATCCGCTCTCGCAGCGTCATCCGCGGAATGGAGACAATCAGCTTCGAAAAACGTCCTGGGCAGTGGATACGATGGGGACGCGTGGCATCGTAGAACGTGATATCACCGGGCTTGAGAAAAACCTCCCGTCCCTGCTGTTCCAGCGCGTATCGGCCCGAGAGCAGGATAACCGCGAAGTAGGCATCCTGGCTGGCCTGGTATGGTTCACCGGCGAGCCGTTCGATGGCGATGGCACTCGATCGGATGACGGGCAACCGCAGGTTCTCCCAGGGGGGGATCGTCATTTCGCTGAAGAGGTTCCCCTCAGAGGGCGGGCTGATTTCGACCTTGACATACTCCCGGGCGATCACCTCGCGCAGCCAACCGAGCCTTTCCCGCTTGGGCACCCCGGTTGTCGACAGCGTGACTGCCGTCGGAGTCGGTAGGCCCATTGATCATAGCTCCCCATCGCCGTAAAAATCGGTCCCCGATAGTAGAAGTGCAACGGCTGGATGTAAACGAAGAAGCCGCCGTTCCAGTCAAGTTTTCGTTCCGTCTCAGGCCAGCGGACAGAAACGGAACCGCGCATACTGTTCCGCATCGATCCATTACGGAAATCGCGCTGGTTTAGCGCAGCCTTTTTACTCGTCCCGGAGTTACCATGAGCGAAATTTACGGCAGCCAGCATCTTGCCCTGCAACAGTCCTTCGATACCGCCAGCATGGCAGGCAGGGTCAAAGACATCATCGTCCAGCCGGAAATCAGCGCAGAGCACCGGGGCTTCATCGAAAGTCGGGATATGTTTTTCCTTACCACCGTAGACCATCGCGGCTACCCCACCTGCTCTTACAAGGGCGGCTTGCCGGGTTTTGTGCGCGTGGTGGACGGCAAGACCATTGCGTTCCCGAGCTACGACGGCAACGGCATGTTCCTGTCCACGGGTAACATTACCGCCAACAGCAAGGTCGGCATGCTGTTCATCGACTTTGAGATTCCGCACCGCATACGCGTACACGGCGAAGCAAACATAGACCGCAACGACCCGCTGCTCCAGGCGTTCCACGAGGCCGAGATGGTGGTGCGGGTGAAAGTTACCGAGGTTTTCATCAATTGCCCGCGCTATATACACTCATACCGGCGTGTGGCGACTTCCAAATACGCGCCGCAAGCCGGATGCGAAACACCGGGGCCGCAATGGAAGCGTATCGATGCCTTGCAGGATACCTTGCCGGCACGTGACAGGGGTATTGCTGAAAAGCTGGGCGGAACGATTACACCGGAAGAATACGGCGTAATGGTGATGCGCGGCGAAGGCTAAGATGGTATCAAATCACCCTGATTCATTTGGGCGCCGGATTCAACGATGTAGAAATGGATGCACATCACTCGCCCACGGGCAGATGCTCAACGATATCGAAGTCTATGGCTCGGTAAACACGAGCGGTTCACGGTGACGCTGAAGCACCGGAAGCAATCTATCAACGGCGGCGCTTTGCAAACATCTCTTGTTCAAGCCGCCACGTCTTTCCTCCATCCGTTGACGTAATTGCGCGCCAGTAGAATGAGTCCGGCTCAATCTTGCTGAATATCCACCGGCTAAGGCTTTCATCTTCTCGGGTCCGATCCAGGACCATCTCTTCACCGACCTGACGCGCGATGAAGGGCCAAACGATGCCGTTCACAGGGCCGTGCCAAGTTGACCGCCAAGCATCAATCCGAGGGTCGTAGAATCTCAATGTAACACCGTACTCCCCAGAAGCCTGACCTTCAGACGGTCGCAGCGAGCGTGGTGGGACTATCCAGACATCCTCGATAACCCGGCCTTCAAGTGCCCAGCCGAAGTGCCACTCTCCTGGTGTTCGGCGCTGTACCTTCCCCGATTCGTCGTAGTAAATCACATCGAGGTCCCAACTGCCGACCAGGCGGCCGAACTGCATGAGCTTATCTCGATACTCGACATTCGGGCCCTTCGCATGAAGCGCTTCGGTCATCGGGCTTGCGGTCGATGGGTTGGACATCACGTTACCACGGCCAATAGGTTGACATCGCGAACCACCAGCCACGAACCATCGGTCTGCTTACGGAGAATGGATACGGCACTGCCTGACCGAACTACCGGACGACCGCCAACCTTTGGTATGACCCGAACGTTGAGCACGCTCCAGCAATAGGCCAGATGTCCCGAGACTTCTATTTCCTGGATTTCACTCGTGGTTTCAATGCGGTTCAAAGCCAGCAACCCGCGCAGCCCTTGTTCGAAAGCGCTGCGACCTTTCATTGGCGGGTGACCCGCAACAAGAAACACAACATCCTCGTCCATAAGGCGCAGGACTGCTTCTACATCCCCTGCCTCGGAAGCACTGTGCCAGCGGGCAACGAGATTTCGGATGGCTAGTTCATCCGCGTTCATGATTCCTCCTCACATGAAAAGCGACGCTTCACGCTGCCACAACTACCATCCACAGCACGCCGAAGCGATCGACGACCATCCCGAAGAGGGGGGAAAAGAAAGTCTTGCCCAACGGCATCTGTACCTGTCCGCCCTCCGTTAAGGCGTTGAACGTCTGCTCGGCCGAAGCCTCATCGGGGACCGAAAGTAACAAACCAAAGCCCTGGAAGCTCGGCTGCCCTTGACAGCGGCCGTCGGAAGCCCGCACTGCGGTCTCGCCGATGCGGAACTCACAATGCATGATCTTGTCCTCGGAACCGGACGTAGGTGCGCCATATTCCTCGGAGGCATCGGGCTTTTCCTTGAAACGTTTCAGCATGGTTACTTCGGCATCCAGCGCCTTGCGGTAGAAGTCCAGCGCTTCTTCGCAGCGGCCGTCGAAAAATAGATAGGACTTAACTTGCATGTACCTCTCCTGGTTTGGATTGGGAAATTCGTTTCAGGCGTTACACCCTGAGAGTGGTCGATCGCTTCGTCTCTGGTCCAGCGGTCTCCGCTGGTGGCCGGACCGCCGACGCGCGGAGCCGGGCGACGAACCGCGCCAGCGCCGTGCCGATTTCGCGGGGCGAATCTTCCTGCAGGTAATGGATGCCCGGCACGGTGATTTCGGTCTGATTCGGCCATTGCCGGCAGAATCGGCGTGCGCGCGGTCCCAGCAACGCGCCCGGCTCGGCGTTGAGGAACAGCTTCGGGATGTCGCAGGCCGCAAGCCAGGCGCCGTAGGCTTCGACCACTTCGGCGACGTCCCGCGGCTCCCCGTCGATGGGCAGTTCGCGGGCCCAGGCCAGCGTCGGCAGTCGGGATTCCGGCGTACGGAACGGGTGCCGGTAGGCGTCCATTTCTTCCTCCGTCAAACTCCGCAGGATGCTCTTCGGCAGCACGGTCTCGACGAAAAAGTTGTCCTCCGCGATCATCCTGACGCCTTCCTCCGCGCGGAGGCGGCGGAAGATCTGCTCCCGTGGCGGGGGAAAATCGGACCATAGTCTCGGTTGCACCAGGGCTTCCATATAGGCGATGCCCTGCACCCGTTCCGGATGGCGGCGGGCCCAATGGAAGCCCAGGGCCGAGCCCCAGTCGTGGACCACCAGGATCACCTCACCGCCGATGCCCACCGCCTCGAACCAGGCATCGAGATACCGGGCGTGATCGAAGTATCGATAAGCCGACGCGGGCGCACCGCCCGACTGGCCCATCCCCACCAGATCCGGCGCCAGGCAGCGGCCGAGGGCTGGACATGGGGATGATGTTGCGCCACAGGTAGGACCAGGTCGGGTTGCCGTGCAGGAACACGATGGGTGCGCCTTCGCCGACATCGACGTAGCTCATCTCGGCATCCAGGACCGGCACGCGCGTCCTGGGGTGGTGATCGACAGCGGAAATCCCGGATGGGAACATGATCGGCACTCCTGATCTTGTATGCGCCAGCCCCCGCGGCTTCCGACGCCGGGGCAACCTGATCAGCGACGCAGGTCGAGTTGGAGGAAGCCCTGCTCGGCGCAGGCGCGGCGGTATTCCTCGGCGTTGGTATCGGCCGTTTCCCGGCGCAGGAGGGAGCCGTCCGAAGCCAGGTACTCCACCGCGCCGCGCACGAAGAACAGGCTCACCAAGGGTTCATCGCCCCCGGCGGTCCAGGTGTCGACGTGGCCGGCCGGCTCGTACTCGTAAGCGCCGGGACCCAGCAGCCGTCCCTCCGGCTCGAGGCGCCGGTATCCGCTGAGGACGTAGCCGTGAACTTCGCCCTGGTGCCGATGCAGGGGGACGCATGCTCCCGGCTCCAGCCGCAGCAGTGTGACCCATTCCCCGCGCTCGGGAAACAAGGCCAGCAGCTTCTTGGAAATGCCGGGGCCCATGGAAATCCACGGCAGCTGAGGGTTGCCCGAGTCTGCGGGGATGAATGGTTCGGTAGCCAACATGAGATGCTCCTTTGCCGGATAGTGAGGGAAGGTGCCGGCACAATAGGGCGGCGAGCGACCGCGAAAAAGGACCACAAATCGCAAAAATCATGGAGCCACTTTTCGAACTGCCCATCGTCCTGCCGCCCAAAGGCTCCCGGGCGCTGCTGCGTTCCGTGTACGGACAGCTGCGGGATGCGATCCTCGACGGCCGGCTCCAGCCCGATACGCGGCTGCCTTCGACACGGGCCTTCGCCGCCGCCGTCGGTGTGTCCCGCAACACCGCGATGGCGGCGTACGAGCTGTTGTTGAGCGAGGGCTATCTGGCCGTTCGGCCGGGTTCCGGAACCTACGTGGCCGCCATCTCACCGCGCCCGGCTCGCCGACCGCCCGGCGAGCCGGGCTCGGACAGCCGTTTGAATGAGGCCTGGCGCCGGCTGCCGGCGCTTCCCGGGGTGGACGATGAGTGCTTTCCCTTCGACTTCCGGCTCGGCCTCCCTGACAAATCGGCGTTTCCCTTTCCGGTCTGGCGGCGCCTCTCCGCCAGGGCCCTCAGAGCCTGGTCGAAAACACCGGCAGTCTACGGCCAGCCACAGGGGCGGCCGGCGCTGCGGGCGGCGATCGCCAAGCACGTCTCCTTTGCCCGGGCGGTTTCCTGTTCGCCGGAACACATCGTGGTCACGGCGGGCGCCCAGCAGGCTTTCGACCTGCTGGCCCGCATCCTGGTCACGCGGGGCCGAACGGTGGTCGCGGTCGAAGACCCCGGTTATCCGCCACTCCGGGATGCCTTCACCGCCGCCGGCGCGAGACTCGCCGCCATCCCGGTCGATGACGAAGGCCTGAGGGTCGATCGCCTGCCCGACGAGGCCCGGGTGATCTGCGTCACTCCCTCTCACCAGTTTCCCCTGGGCGTCACTCTTTCCGCGAAGCGCCGGGTCGCCCTGCTCGAATTCGCGCAGGAACGGGGGGCCGTGGTGGTGGAAGACGATTACGACGGCGAGTTCCGCCTCGGAGGCCGCCCCTTGGACGCGCTGCAGACGCTGGATCGGACCGGCTCGGTCTGCTACGTCGGAACCTTCTCCAAGAGCCTGTTCCCGGAGCTGCGTCTGGGCTTCGTGGTGGCGCCGCCCTGGGCGCTGGAGGCACTTGTCGCCGCCAAGGCGTGCGCCGACTGGCACTGCCAGACGCCGTCCCAGGACACCCTGGCCGCCTTCATCGGCGAGGGCCATCTGGCCCGCCACGTGCGCAAGATGGGCAGGGTGTACGCCGGGCGGCGCGCGGCCCTGCTCCGGGCGGTGTCGCGGCATGGCGGCGATTGGATGCATCCCGTGGGGGACGCGGTGGGCCTCCACCTGGCGGCGGTGCTGAGCCCGGAGATTCCGGCTGGGGAGTTGGGGTCGGCGGCGGCGGTAGATGGCATTCGCCTTCATGCCCTAGAGCGATACTCCGCCGAAAAGCCGGCGCCCAACGGCGTGGTTCTGGGTTACGGAATGATCCGCTCGGACCGGATCGATGCCGCAATCGAGCGACTGGCAAAGATTATCAGCCGCTTTGAATGAGCACTTGGTCATGTCATCCCTGCTTTTAGCCGGATCCCGTCCAAAGACAGTTAGGCTCTTCTGGTGTCCTGGCCCATCACTCGCTCTCGGCCGGCGCCGCAGCTCTTTGGACCCGAGATCGGTGCGCCGAGTTGATGAATACCACCGCCCCGATGATGATCGCCGACGCGGCCAGGATGCGCGGCGTCAGCGGCTCCTGTGCGAACCAGTTGCCCAGAAACACCGCCACCAGCGGATTCACATAGGCGTAGGTCGCGACCAGGGGGATGGGCGCATTCTGCAACAGCCAGATGTAGCAGGCGAAGCCCACCATGGAGCCGAAGGCGATGAGATACGCCAATGCCAGCCAGGAGTGAGTGGAGACCTGGGCAAAGCTGAATCCCGTCCATTCATCGCTGAGACCGCTGGCGAGCATCAGGGACAAACCGCCGGCAAGCATTTCCGCCCCCGTGGTCATCAAGGCAGACTTCGGCAGATCTGCAGTCTTGCTGTAGACCGAGCCGATGGCCCAAAGCATACCGGCAAGCAGAAGTGCCGCTACGCCGAATACGTTCAACAGCAATCCGTCGGAAAACTCCGAAGGGCTGACCAGCAGGTAAATCCCACAGAAACCGACGGCCAAGCCGGCGAGCACGCGGCCCGTCGGTTTGACGCCATTGGGCCTGAGGGTATCGGCTAAAACCAAGAACATCGGCACCGCGCCGATCATCAGCGCCGCTACCCCCGAAGGAACGGTCTGCTCGGCCCAGCAGACCAAGCCGTTGCCGCCGAGCAACAGCAGGGTACCGACGATCGCGGCCGACCGCCATTGACTCAGTGTCGGCAGCGCATCGCCGGCTGGGTATCGCCACGCCAGCAGGAGCAGACCCGAAACGAGGAAGCGAAGTCCCGCCGACAGGAATGGCGGTAGGGTCTCCACCGCAAAGCGGATCACCAGGTAGGTCGAACCCCAAACCAGATAAACCGCCAGCAACGCAATCCAGATCCTCGTCTTCATTTCTCGAATGCCTGAATAACCGCGGCTTGCGCCTTGCCTGCCGCAATCCATTCTGCTACGGCCGGATGGCCGAGCACCGTGTCCACGTATTCCCGCACCGCAGGCTCCGCCTCGATCTGATAAGTATGAAAGCGCAAAGCCACCGGCGGGTACATTGCGTCAAGGATGCCGAACTGGCCGAACAGCCAGGGCCGCAGAGCACGGGACGAGTAGTTCTTGTGGCCGAGGATCGAGGTCGGAGTCATGGGAGGCATCCAGCGTGCGGAAATAGGTTCAAACGGATACCGCGGCTCGGCTGTGCCGGCTTGGAACGCCTTCGGCGAGCCCGCTCAAGAGTTCGCCGAGCACGGCGATCCCCTGTTCGATCGGTTCCGGCGCCGCGTGGCTGAAATTCAGCCGGACGGCAGGGTAGGGGAGGCTCCATAAGGGAAAGAACGGCTCTCCCGGCATGAACGCCACATCCCGCGCCAAGGCCGCCTGGAGCGCGGCCAGCGTATCGCAGTCTGCGCTCAGGCGCAGCCAGAAGAACAGCCCTCCGACAGGCACCTGCCATTCGGCGAGTTCTGCGAAATGATGCAGCAGCGCGGTCTGCATCGCATCACGCCGCTCCCGGTAGACGCCGATCATGCGCGCCCTGTGCGCTTCGAACTCATCCGAGTTCAGAAACCGTGCGAGCCAGACTTGACCGAGCCGGTTGGTGTGCAGATCGCTGGCTTGCTTCAGCCGCACCAGCCCTCGAAACAGCGTGGGCGATGCAGCAAGATAGCCGACTCGAAGGCCTGGCGCAGTGATCTTGGAGAAGCTCCCCAGATACACCCAGGGCGCCCGACGCAGATAGGCGCAGATCGGCGTCCGGTCTGCGGGCTGATAGACCAGGTCGCGGTAGGGATCGTCTTGGATCAAAGGCACCCCGGTTTCGTCGAGAGCCCCGGCCACGGCACGCCGGACTTCGCCCGTATAGCAACAGGCGGAGGGGTTCTGGAAGGTCGGTATGAGATAGACGAACGCAGGGCGGTTGTGGGCGATGGCCCTGCGCAGCGCGTCCGGGTCGATGCACTCGGCAGATAAAGGAAGCCCCCCCGGAATTCCGCCCCGTACACGTCCAGCGCCTGAATCGTGGCTAGGCAGGTGGGCGCTTCCAGCAACACCGGGGAGCCTTCATCGACGAAAAGCTAACCCAGCAGGTCGATGCCCTGCTGGGAGCCGGAAGTCACCAGAAGCTGATCGGCACCGCAAGTCAGACCCAGCGAGGAGAGGTTTAGCGCAGTCAGGCTGCGCAAGGCGGGTTCGCCTTCGCTGGGGCCATATTGCCGGCAGTCTTCAGTCAGGCCGGTGAAATCCGGGGCCGGCATCAGTTCCTGCGCGGGCAACCCGCCTGCGAAGGAGATCACCCCCGGCCGTTGAGTCACTTGCAAGATGTCGCGTATCAGGGAACTGGTAAGCCGCGCGGCGCGGCGGGATAGTCGCGGGTTCATGGTCACAGTCCCGGCATGCCCACGTAGCCGGGCAAGGCTTGCACCCGTGCGATCCACTGTCCGACGGAGGGAAAACCGTCCAGGGTCACGCCGCCTTCCGGCGCCAGCGCCACATAGGGATAACAGGCGATATCGGCGAGGGTCGGATGGTCGGCGGCCAGCCAGGGCTTGTGCCGCAAATGATCTTCCAGGACGGCCAAACCGCTTCTACCCAACGCCTGGCAGGCCGCCAAGTCCCAGGGACGGTTGAATCTGGCCACTGCCCGCGCCCGTGCCAGTCCATAGAGGATCTCGTTTTCGGATACCGCAAGCCATTGCATGACGCGGGCCAAGGGCTCGGGCTCCGTTGGAAGCCACTGTTCGTTTCCATATTTTCTCGCCAGGTACACCAGTATGGCCATGGAGTCCCACACGATGCTGCCGGCATCGTCCAGCACCGGCACCTGCCCACGCGGATTCATGGCGAGAAAGGACGCCGTCTTATGTTCCCCCTTCAACAGGTCCACGGGGACGGTTTCATAGCTCAGTTCCAGCAACGCACAAAACAGCCTGATTTTGTAGCAGTTGCCGGAAAATTCCATGTCGTACAGCTTCATTAGCGCTCCTCATTGGCCAGGTGTTGATCCATCCCGTCAGCCGTACAATAAGGCGCCGGACCCAGGCAATACAGATACAACTGGCTCTCTCTCCGGCCGACCTGTACCGGTCGCGGAGGCAATACAGTCACGAATTCTCTCGATATTGAACGATACAACGCTCTAGGTGACGCGTTCTTGAACTGCGATAGCCGGCAGCAGACGACGCCGATCATCGCGATAGTCGTCCAGGGCCGTAAGCGGCCTATTGAAGTTGCGGAGGTTTATGCGGCGCACGCCATGATCTCGCAACTGCGCATGGAAAGCGGTCGCGCAACTGGCACGCGTCTCCGCCTTCGTCTTTCGCAATCAACTCGAACTCCGCGCTGTCCATTAAGACGTCTATGGAGTCCCCACGTTGGCACCGATTTCCGTGTGTCCTTGCCGTAAGTATTTACGTCAAATTACGCCAAAGATGGCGAAATTTTGCGCCGCCCTACGATTGGCCGAACTCGGGGCGCGCAGCGCGGACGAAGCGCGCGGCATCGGCATCGTCCGCTCCGCGCTGGCGGAGCCGCTGCGGGTCATCGGGGAAAACTCGGGGCTGTCGGGGGAGGCCGTCGTCGCCAAGGTCATGGACCACCCGAATCCCGGCTGGGGCTGCGACCAGGAAAGCGGAAGTTTCGGCGACCTGCACGCCAAGGGCATCTGGGATGCCGCCAAGGTGCTCAGGCTGGCCCTGGAGAAAGCCGCATCGGTCGCCGGCACCTTCCTCACCACCGAAGCGGTGGTGCTGGAAGTCCCCGACGCGGATGCGTTCGCCGGCTTCAGTGCGGAATGGGCCGCCGCGACCCGGGAAGATCCGAGGGTCTGAATCCGCTTACCGGACCGGTGCCGGCGGCCTGCAGGCCTTTCGAGCTGGCACCGCGTCGCCGATCCGGCGAGCGGTGCGAGGCGACGGCCTCCACCCTTGTCATCAAGGCACGATCTCGCGGGAAAGCCTGGAAGACCACGGACACCAAAAGCCTCCGGGCAGTAGGCTGCCGCCGACCTCGCTGAGATGCTCTTCCACGTAGACGGCATTGGCGTCACAGACTTCCGCCTGCATCTGGAAAAAGCTCACCGAGTCCGGGACGAGGTGGTACGACCATCCGGGGTTGTACCCTGCCGGCTTCGGGACGATCTTGCCGGACACGTGATTCCCGCGCGAAGCCGGGTCGGCCAAAAGGGCTCGGGCCTGGGCGATCCGGATTTCGTCGTAAAGCCCGAAGACGATTTCGAGCGGCCGTCCGCTCGGACTCGTCTGCTCGAAGGCGAAGTACGCGGCCATCGGCTCGTTTTTGGGAATCTGCATCCGGGCACGCTTCCAGTATCCGATGAGGCTGAAGGGCAACGGCTTGCGGTTCGCCGTTGACCAGGACCGCGTAAGGATCGCTGGCGACGAATACGCTGCCCTTCGCCGCTTGAGATGGCGTGGAGCAAGCGCAGAGGCAGGAACCTATCCGGACGACGGTCCGCTAAATCGGCGGCAAGGTTCGTAGTCTTTGCATCAGAATTTTCCCGAACCATGAACAGGCGTGGCGATGCCCTAGCCTATATCGCCCGGATAAAGATATACATCAATGGCACGCGTTGAATCCTTTTCCGTACGCAACGGCATAGGGCTGTTCGAAGTACTCGATCAAGCGGTCGACCGCATCCAGGTTTGGCACGACACCCTGAAGCATCGGTCCGCGGGCGATCTCCTCACGGAGCTCGCTCAGCTTGCTCCGGTCCCGCTCCGGGAAGGCTATGGTCGCGCGGACGTAGGCGTTCCACCAAACCGGCGAGTCGGGGGGCTCCCGCTCGTAAAGGGCCGACTTCAAACGCGCCTAGGCCACGTCCTTTTCCCCCGCCGCGGAATGGAGCTGGCCGGCATGGAACCGCAAGCTCATCCGCTGCCACGTTTCCAGCGCCGCCGATTCCGTTTCGTAGCGGTCGATGAGCCGGGCTGCGGTACCGCGCCGTCCCGCATCGGCGAGTTTCCGCCAGCCGCCTGCGGGGATCTGGTCAAAGGCCTGGTAATCGAGCATCAACTCCGCGGGCCGATCCTGGCCGAAGCCAGCCCAAGGCCACAGCGTGGCGGTGAGCAGCACCGCCAGGCAGACGCACTGCTGTCTCGCAGGCCTCCCATCCTGGTTGGTACCGGCAGGACTGTGAGGCGTCATAGCGAGTCCCCTAGTTCGCTCACCACCGTGGGTCCGCCGTCGCGCTCCTTCGGCCGGCCGCCGTCGCCGGGCCCTAAGGGATCGGACGACGGCGGAGCCTTTCCGCCACCTCTTCGTCCAGGCTCGCCAGGAAAGACTCGACCTGCCGGGTGTAGCGCCGGTCGGCGCCCAGCCGCTCGTTGACCTCGAGGTGGGAATAGTCTTTCTTCTTCAGCGCCGCCGAGCGCACGCCCAGGTCATCGCCTTTGCCGGAAAACTGCCGGGCTTGCTTGCAGAAATAGCCGATCTGGCCGGAACACACGGCGAGGATGGGGCGAGCCGCCTCCGTCAGCGCGTGGTAGGGGGAGATCGATTTCCAGTAATCCGGGTCGCTCCCGAAAGCCTCGTCGAACAGTTGGGGATGGCGGTTTTCCATGGTGCCGACCACATCGAAGGCCGCGCTGTCCAGGGCCACGGTTCCCAGCCACGGGGTTACGCCCATGTCCGCGGCGATCCCTTGCGCCGTGGCCAGCAGTGAAACCAGATGGCCGCCCGCCGAATGTCCCATGAGGATGAACTTGCGGCGGTCTCCGCCCCAGGATTCCGCCTGTTCCTGGGCGGCGGCCAGGGCGCGGGCGACATCCTTGGCCTGTTCTAGGGGATCGGCTTCGGGCAGTACGCGGTAGTCGGCCGAGATCACGATGAAGCCCATCGGCACCCAGCGGGTCACCTTGTTTTCATAGGTGCCGCGATGGGCCTTGGTGCCCCTCCGCCAGCCACCGCCGTGGACCAGGAATATCACCGGCGCGTCGTGAGCGTGTTCGGGGCTGTAGACATCGAAGCGCTGCCGCCGGTCGGTGCCGTAAGGGACATCCCTCAGGATGTGGATGCCCGCCGGCAAGGGAACTGGAACGGCACTGTCGGACGGGGTCGCCGCCTTGGCAAGCGGGCCGGACCGGGCCGGGTCCGCCAGCGCCGTGGCGCAGGCGGACTGCGCCATGGCCACGAGGAGCAGGGCATGTGAAAGAGTAGGGGTCGACCAAAGCTTTCTTAACCGGATCATGATGAGTGTCTCCATTAAGGATCATAGGTTTTCGGATGGTTGTGCTACCAGCGCTGCGGAACCGGGACGGTGCGCAGGGCGGATGCAGTCGTGATATCCCGGGCGGATAGGGCCGGGAGCCTCGACCGGGTCAGGGCCCATCCGCCACGCCCTCGAGGTCGTTGAGAATCTGCCCTCCCTCGCCGTTGCCGAGAACGTTAGGATGGACATTCTTCGGCAGGTGGACGATCGTGCCGGTCCCGGACAGCCGTACGGCATGCACCGAGGCACCGGCCGCCACGGTGATCTCGTGGTTAGCGCCGGTGACCCGGAGCATGCGCACGCTGCTGGAGGCCGGTACGCGGACCGCGTTGCCGTCGCCCGAGACCTGCAGGTCGAACCAGCCGGAATGGGAGGCCAAGACCTGTTGGCCGGTTCCCGATACCTGGACGGTCTCGACCCCGCCCGCTCCCGGCCCACCGGGCCGGCGGCCCCGACCGGCACAGCCGGAAGCCAGCGCAATCAGCGCCGCCGCGGCCAGCAGGGTAGTGAGAGTTCGCTGATTCATGGTGCCTCCTAGAACAAAGGGGTGGGGATGTCACCCCACGGTACGTGGGCCGGCGGCGTTTCGAGGTTGGTAACCATGCCCGCAGCCAGGTCCACCCTGGCCGGCAGGAAGAAACGGGGCACCCAGGAGGTCGCCGGGCTGATCACAAATAGGACCTCCAGGCCGATGGCCGGATAAAACAGCCAGACCGCACGTCTCAGCCATTTCGCCGACGTCTCGCCCGGCGTGTTATCCGGGCCGGTTTCCGGCAGGGTGGAGGAAGCCATGGGGGTCTTCAGTTGCCGGGAGATCGGCAGCTAGGATGGGGGCAGGGTATTCATCGCTTAGGTCCTCCGTTTTGCGGTGGAGAAACGATAGCGTCCGCCGATTGCGCAAGGATTTCGCGAGGTGTCGCTTTTGGTAACGGAGGATTTCCGTCCCCGGCGCTGTAACGGACTGTTACAAAATCGCCACAAGCGGTTTTGGACGATGAGGCATAATGCCGCCATGAGCGCGACTCCCCATCTCCTCATCGTCGACGACGACCGCGAACTGCGGCAACTGCTGCCACAGTACCTAAGCGGGCACGGCTTCCGGGTCGATGCGGTGGCCGACGGCAAGGCCATGAGCCGGATTCTGGAAACCGGCCGCTTCGACCTGATCGTGCTGGACCTGATGCTGCCCGGCGAGGATGGCCTGGCCCTGTGCCGGCGGCTGCGGGCGAGTTCCCGGCTGCCGGTCATCATGCTCACAGCGTTGGCGGAGGAGACCGACCGCATCGTGGGACTGGAGATGGGCGCCGACGACTATGTGGCGAAACCGTTCAGCCCCCGCGAGCTGTTGGCGCGCATCAAGGCGGTGCTGCGCCGCACGACGGATCTGACGGACCGACCGGAAGGGGATGGGCATACCCTGGTCTTCGAAGGCTGGAGGCTCGATCTGGCGCGGCGGGAGCTCCATTCCCCCGAGGGCGTGCTGATGCCCCTGACGGGGGGCGAATTCGACCTGCTGGCGGCCTTCGCCGAGCATCCCCGCCGGGTACTGAGCCGCGACCAGCTGCTGGACCTGACGCGGGGACGTTCGGCCTCCGCCTACGACCGCAGCGTCGACGTGCAGTTAAGCCGGCTGCGCCGCAAGATCGAGGCCGATCCCAACGACCCGGTGCTGATCAAGACCGTGCGCGGCGGTGGCTATCTGTTCGCGGCACAAGTGGACCGGCAGCGATGATCGCCATGCGACTGTGGCCCGACAGCATGGCCGGCCGGACCATGATCCTCTTGTTCGCCGGCCTGGCGGTCACGGTAACCGGCAGCCTGTCAGTGTTCCAGTTGGACTTCTTTCACGGCAAGGGATGGGGCGAGACCTTCCGCAACCTCCACCGCATCGCCGTGATCGCCACTATCGTCGAGCGGGTCCCGGCCGAGCAGCGTCCCGCCCTGCTCCCCGCCCTGAACGACAGCCGCCTGACCGTGGCCTGGGAACCGCACGCAACCCCGGCGGCGCTGCGCCAGAGCGGCATGACCCGGCACCTGGCGCGAGACATTCGGGTTCTGGCGGAGACACGCGGGCTGGAACGGGTCGAGGCCGGCTATCCGGCAGGCACGGCGGCGCCGCGCTGGTTCCGGCCGGGGCCGTCTGAGGTATGGGTCGGGCTGTCAGACCGGACCTGGCTGCGCTTCGTCATCGGCGGGGAGGAGATTGGGGGCCTTTGGCCCCTCCGATTGGCGGTGTCGGCGGGCCTGATGCTCATCGGCATCGCGGCGCTGGGCGTCTGGGCCGCCCGCAAGGTGACCGCCCCGCTGGGCCGCTTCGCCCTGGCGGCCGAGCGCCTGGGCGCCAACGTGGACGCCCCGCCCCTGCGCGAACAGGGGCCCGGCGAAATCCGACAGGCGGCCAAGGCCTTCAACGGCATGCAGGCGCGCATCCGCCGGCTGATCGACGACCGCACCCTGATGCTGGCCGCGCTGTCCCATGACCTGCGCACCGCTCTCACCCGGCTGCGCTTCCGCACCGAATTCATCACCGACCCGGAACAGCGGAGCAAGGCCGACATCGACCTGGACCAGATGCAGGCCATGCTCCAGTCCGCCCTTACCTTCGCCCGCGACGACGCCGCCAGCGAGCCCACGACCCGGATCGATCTGGCCATGCTCTTGCAAAGCCTCTGCGACGACCTGCAGGATGCCGGGAAAACGATCTCCTATGCCGGGCCGGTGCACCTGAACTACCAGGGCCGTCCGGTGTCCCTGCGCCGCGCCTTCGTCAACCTCCTCGACAATGCCCTGGCTTATGGACGCGAGGTGGAAGTAACTCTGGGGGAAAGCGGCGAGGCCGTCGAGATCACCGTCTGCGACCGCGGTCCGGGCATCCCCGCGGCGATGCGGGAGCAGGTATTCGTGCCATTCTTCCGACTGGAAGCCTCCCGGAATCGTGAAACCGGCGGGGTAGGCCTGGGGCTGACGGTAGCCCGCACGGTCGTCCGCCGCCACGGCGGCGAGATCATTCTGGATGACCGTCCCGGCGGCGGTCTCCTGGTCCACATCCAGCTTCCCCTTGCCCCGAAGCCGAGTGGGTTTGGTCCGGATTGGTCAGCTTATGGTGATTGTGGTCCGGGGCCGGGAAATGGCTGTGATCAGTAAGATGACGACTGCTTCGTCATAATTGTGGTTTGGGCGCCGTCTTTTTAGCGCACCGGTGCCGTCGCGGTGGACCTTGATAATCGTACTATCGAGGCACATGGCTTCGATCTTGATCCGGATGATCTGCTGTTACTAAAGTGCTTCGATCAGCCGGTCCAAGACGCCGTTCTTCGCCTAGCGCATCACGCGGGTGTATACGGTATGCCACGGGCTGAACCGGCAGGCCGCGCCACTTACACCCATGCTCCGCCACGTAGAGGATGGGGTTGAGCACTTGAGGATTCGACAGTCGCACGTTGCCGCGCTAACGCGGCAACCCCCCGCAGAAGTCTTTCAGTGGGATATCCTCAGCTCAATAAACGGCGTTGCACTTCAGACTTGAAACCGCCCTGATTGGGTTCGGTCCCATTGTGGTTGTTTCCATCTTGGTGACCCTTCCTTGCTTGTTTGTCCTGGGGTGAAAGCTATCCAATCTCTTTCGGAAGATCAGGTTTTAAATACGCTCGATTTTGAGCCGCAACCCTCAAAAACACTAGGATGGAAAATGATCTACACCTTGCTGAAATTCGTCCATGTCTTGGGCGCCATCCTGATCGGCGGCGGACTCATTGGCGTGTGGATCTCCGATCTGCGCTCGCGGCAGGTGCGCGAACTCCCCCAGATTGCCGAAGCCGTCCGCAGCATCGCGGTGTTCTACGACGGCGTCGTGGTTCCCGGTGCGCTCCTATTGCTGGCGTCGGGAACGTGGCTGATCGTCCGTTTCTTCGGCGGCTGGGATTTCGCCGGCACGCCGTGGCTGGCCGGGATGGTAGCCTTGTTCGTCTTCGAGTTCGTGGAAGGCAACACAGTCACCCGGCTCTATTTCATACGCTTGCGCCGGCTGACTCGGGAGGCACTGTCGGCTGGCGTCATCACGCCCGAGTTGGAGAAGGCGCGGGCGGAACATCTGCCGACTTTTACGCATTTTCTGGATTTGCCTATGCTGTTCGTCATCGTTGCCTTGGGGGTGATCAAGCCGACGACCTGGATGCTGTTTATCTTCGGCACCGTGGTGGCCATCGTATCGGCAGGCTTTCTGACTCTCCTCGTACCTCGTCTTCATCCGTGGAACTCAAAGACCGTTAACCGGTCGCCGCAGACGACAGGACCTTAAACATCATGACTTGGCCGAAATCGTGAGGATTCGGGCTGCGACTCCGAACGATGCGTCCGCGATCAGTACCCTGATCCGTGCCCTGGCAGTTCGATACATAGCCCAGGAGTTTCCCGCCGATGCGGCGAATCGTCTGCTCGGCTCTATGGAAGAGTCGGCGATTCAGGGCTATATGGCCTCCGCTTACCGCTACCACGTGGCCGAGGAGAGGCACCAATTGGCCGGTGTCGTCGCGGTTCGGGACAACCGCCATCTTTATCATCTGTTCGTGTCCGAACATTTTCAGGGCAGGGGCTTGGCCCGGGAACTGTGGGAGGTGGCCAAGGCCGCCAGCCTCGACGCCGGCAATTCCGGCGTGTTCACCGTGAATTCTTCGCGCTACGCCGTCGGCATGTACGAGAAGTTCGGCTTCGTCAGGCAAGCTGAGGTGGTGGATGCGGCCGGTGTCATCTGTATCCCCATGAAACTGGAACCGACCTGAGGTGCAATTTGCCTTGACAAATCGGCAATTCGGTTCGGACCAAGGCCGGCTTGTGGTCTATTTCCACGGCGCTCCCGGTGCTCCCGGCGAAGCTGCGCTGTTTGATCGCTTGGGAAAGGCGCATGGCCTGCGCTTCCTCAGCTTCGACCGTTTCGCCTTCGACCGGTCGCTGACAGGCGAGGCGTATTTTCGCGCCTTGGCCGAGGCGATTTCCGGGGAAGCCGGCGGCGCATCGGTCGACCTGATCGGTTTTTCCATCGGTGCCTTCGTGGCTTTGCAGACCTGCCGCCATCTCGGAGCGGGTGTCCGCAGCCTCCATCTGGTATCGGCGGCGGCGCCGCTGGAAGCGGGCGACTTTCTCGGCACCATGGCCGGTGGCGGGGTTTTCAGGGTGGCGCGGACTGCCCCGGCGCTGTTCGAATGCCTATCGTGGGGACAAGGATTGCTCGCCCGAGCGTTTCCGGCAGCGTTATTCAGCCTGCTCTTTGCGAGTGCCGCCGGCGAAGACCGGGTACTGGCAGCCGACCCGGCGTTTCAGGTGAGGATGAAGGAAACGCTGCGGGACTGTTTCGTCGAGCGGATGCCTGGCTATATCAGGGACATCGAGGCTTATGTGCAGCCCTGGGGAGCCATGCTGTCCGGTGTCGAGGCCGAAACCCATGTCTGGCACGGCAGGCAGGACAGTTGGTCGCCCGTGGGAATGGCCGATTATCTGGCCTCGGAGATTCCCGGTTGTTCCCAGGTCGAGATCATGGAAGGCTTGTCGCATTATTCCTGCCTCCATCATGCGGCGGAACGCATCTGCCGCCGGCTCGCCCGGCCCGAGGGCTGATCGGGCCATTGAGAAGTTTCCCATGCCCAAATCCACCATCACCTCGGAACCCGCTGCTCCCTGAGCACGGCGGAAAATGGCAGCCCATCGCCGGATTGGAAGGCATGGCCGAGGAAATCACCCTGAGCCTGGATGAGAAGACCGGCGAATATACCCGCCTGACTCGCTTTTTTCCGTGTGCCGAAACCCAAGCCTTCGGCGGCAAGCGCCACGCCTCCCCGGAGGAAACCTTCATCGTCAACGGTCGTCTGTACGACGAGGCTTTCGGTATTTGGCTGCAACCGGGGTATTGCGCCAGCCGCCCCCGGCGAAATGCACGGGCCGTTCCGGACGGACGCGGGCTGCTTGGTGTTGGAGGTCTCGTTTCCCAATCGAACAGAGTTGGAAACCGCACGTCTGAAGTTGCGCCAGTGGCAGACCTCTGACCTGGAGCTTTTCGCGAAGATGAACGCGGACCTGCGGGTCATGGAATTTTTCCCCGCCGTCCTGAGCCGGGCGGAGAGCGATGTCATGGCTGAGCGCATGCGCTCCTTCATCGCCCAACGCGGCTTTGGATTCTGGGCGGTAGAACTCCATGAATCGCAGGCGTTCATCGGCTTCGTCGGGCTGCACGTCCCTACCGCCGAGTTGCCCTTTTCACCTTGCGTGGAAATCGGCTGGCGGCTGGGTTTTCCCTACTGGGGCCAGGGCTACGCCACCGAAGCGGCCCAGGAGGCACTGCGTTTCGCTTTTGCCGAATTGAAGCTGCCGGAGATCGTCTCCTTCACGGCCATCGGCAATCGGCGCTCCCAGGCCGTGATGCGGCGGTTGAACATGCAACCCGAACCCGAAACCTTTCAGCATCCGGACATTCCGCCCGGACATCCGTTGCGCGAGCACTGCTGGTACCGGTTGAGCCGCGAGGAGCGGGCAATGGGGCGATGCCTACGACTGAAGCGGTATCGACTCCACCCAGCGACTCGCGCTTCGACCTCAAAGCCGGGTGATCGAGCTCGCCCCACCATACCGCAAGGAGAAGCCAAGAAAATCACGGGTTCGTTGTTAGGCACCGGACCGTGTCATGAAGGCACCCCGGATGATAAACGGAAACCCTTCAATCACATGCCGTGCTTCATCGAAGCGACGGCTAAAAGCCGTGTCGAAATTGAATAGCGCCGTTCGACTGCTTAAAGAGCATTTCGCTTGATTAGGAGATCACGATGAGTCAGTTGCGCATGGCGTGTTTCAGTCTGTCCCTTGATGGATTCGCCGCCGGGCCGGAACAGAGCCTGGAAAATCCCATGGGTTTCGGGGGAATGGATCTGCACGAGTGGGTCTTGCCGACCGCGACGTGTCAGCAGCAGTTGTACGGCAAGGAAGCGGGCGCCACCGGAACAGACAACGATTTCGCCGCGCGCGGACTCCGGAACATCGGCGCGTGGATCCTGGGCCGCAATATGTTCGGTCCGATTCGCGGCCCTTGGCCGGACGAGCACTGGAAAGGCTGGTGGGGCGACAACTCGCCGTACCATACGCCGGTCTTCGTGTTGACACATCATCCGCGTGCGCCCATCGCGATGGCAGGCGGCACGACTTTTCACTTCGTCACGGAAGGAATCCATGCGGCGCTGGAGCGCGCCAGAGCGGCGGCAGGCGGCATGGATGTGCGCCTGGGTGGTGGAGTGGCAACGGCCCGGCAGTACTTGCGGGCTGGCTTGGTCGACGAACTCCATCTCGCCTACGCGCCGGTTCTGCTCGGTTCAGGGGAGAGTCTGTTCTCGGGTATCAACATGCGCTCGCTCGGCTATCAATGCGTAGAACATGCGGCTACCGACAAGGCAACTCACGTTGTCCTCAGAAAAATATGAGTATCGAGATCATGCCGCCCAACAAGGCGCTCCAGCCGACACCCTTGCCGTCGCTGCGCGGCCTCAGGACAGCGGCTGGGCTTGGGCGTTGGGCCGCACACTCGCTGCACGACCGACATCAATCTCCAAAAGGAAATAGCACCATGGCCAAGTACCTGATCTCCTTTCCCAGCGCTGCGATGGTCGTGCCCGACGGCGAGTGGGAGGCGGTAAGCCGGGACGCGCACGCCGTAATCGACGAGGCGAAAGCCGCCGGCGTCTACGTCTTCGGCGGAGGCATCGACGAAGATGTGCCGCCCGTGCTCGTCGCGGCCGACGGCGCGGTCGCCGAGGGCGGCTACCCGTGGGCGCCCCCGCTCGACGGCGGCTTCACCGTGCTCGAACTGCCCTCGCGCAAGGAGGCCGTCGCGTGGGCTGCGCGCATCGCGAAGTCCTGCCGCTGCGACCAGGAGCTGCGCGTCTTCCAGTTCGACCCGCAGTCCTGAGGGCGGCATAGAAATGGCGCAGAAAGTGCTGCCTAACGAACAAGGTTAGATCGTGAGAGCGAAGCGAACCACGATCTGAACCGGTTGTTGAGCATTGCGCTCAAGCGGGACGGTCGCTATCGCGACCGCCCTTTAGCTCTACGTTCGGTTACAGGAGAAGTCATGACCCAATATTTTGTTGCTATTCACCACCCCGACGACTACGACCCGTCGGTCGCAGAGGACGAAGCGATGTCCCGCGATATTGACGCGCTCAACGATGAAATGAAGGCTGCGGGCGTCAGGGTCTTCGTAGGCGGCCTGCGACCGGCAAGCAGCGCGAAGTCTCTGCGGACGCAGCCTAATGGTCAGGTGCTCATCAGCGACGGACCCTATCTGGAGACCACGGAGCATGTCGGCGGTTTTTGGGTGCTGGAAGCCGGTGACCTGGACGAGGCGCTGACGTGGGGGCGCAAGGCCGCCGTCGCCTGTCGGGCGCCGGTAGAGGTGCGCCCGTTTAACTGACGAAGAACTCAAGGCGGTTTCCCCGTAACCAAAATTTAAACCGCCGAACCAGGCGCTAGAGCGAATGCGACTGCGTGCACACCGTTGACCCCGGCTTCGGCCGGCTCATCACGATGAAGGAGTGACCTATGAGTAAGCCAGCAAAGAATACGATTTGCCTCTGGTACGATGGCGATGCCGAGGACGCGGCGCGGTTTTATGCCAGGACCTTTCCCGATTCATCCGTCGGCGCGGTGCACCGCGCACCGGGAGACTTTCCGTCCGGGACGAAAGGAGATGTGTTGACGGTCGAGTTCACCGTGATGGGCATTCCCTGCCTCGGGCTCAATGGCGGACCCGCATTCAGGCACAACGAAGCGTTCTCGTTTCAGGTCGCAACCGCCGACCAAGCCGAAACGGATCGCTACTGGAACGCGATCATCGGCAACGGCGGCCAGGAGAGCGGGTGCGGCTGGTGCAAGGATAAATGGGGTTTGTCCTGGCAGATTACGCCGATAGTCCTGACGAAAGCGGTCACCGATCCCGATCGCGCTGCTGCCAAGCGCGCATTCGATGCGATGATGCAGATGAAGAAGATCGACATCGCTGCAATCGAGGCGGCGCGCTGCGGTTGAGGTTGCATCTTCGACGCGTGCATCTCGGAAGCACAAGTGGCACATGGCGTGCGTGGTACAGTATTCCTGGTACAGCTATTCCATGTACAGCAATTCCAGAACGGCGCCGATCCGATCCGCTATTCAATGAAAACCTCGCCGGCCAACGGGCTGTTGCTATGCGTCTGGCGGCAAGCGTGCCGAAGTCTGCAGATTGCTCTTGCGCTCGAATCGCTCCATCGCCAAGGCGATGAGACGCTCGACCAACTGACTGTAGGGGATACCGCTGGCTTCCCAGAGTTTCGGGTACAAGCTGATTTTAGTGAAGCCGGGGATGGTGTTGATTTCGTTGACGAGCACTTTGAACCGCCCCGGGAATCGTGGAGGCGGGTTGGTTTAAGTCAGGCTGGAATGGCGGCCTGAGTGGCGAGTTGCCGGTAGTAGTTTGCCTCAGCTTCTGCGGGAGGGATATACCCGAGGGTTCAAGCAGCCTGGAGTGGTTGAACCAGGACCCCCATTCGAGCGTGGCCAGTTCGACGGATTCCCGGGTCTTCCAAGGCGCCCGCCGGTGGATCAACTCGGCCTTGTACCGTCCGTTGATCGTCTCGGCCTGGTTGGCGGGCGTACAGCGCTTGCTCCAGTGCATCCAGCACGAAATCGGTGTGCATGGAAGCGCTCACCCGCCAGCCGACGATGCGCCGGGCCAACACGTCGACGACGAACGCCACGTACAGCCAACCTTGCCAGGTCGAGACATAGGTGTAGTCCGCCACCCAAAGCCGGTTAGGATGTTCGGCCTTGAACTGCCGGTTGACCCGGTCCAGCGGGCAGAGCGCCTCAGGGGCGCTGATCGTGGTGCGCACCGACTTGCCACGGATGACGCCGCGTAGACCCTGACGTCGCCTGAGCCGCTCAACCGTACAGCGAGCCACCGCGATACCTTCTCGGTTCAACTGCCGCCAAACCTTGTCGGCACCATAGACCTGCAGGTTGGCCTGCCAGACGCGTTCGAGCTCCGCTTGGGCGAAAAAAAGCGCTGGCGAGCTTGAGTATCTCATTGGCCTTGCGCAGTTCCTTCGCCTCGCGCTCCAGCTCCTTGAGGCGTTGCTGCTCAGCGGAGGTCGCACCCTCTCGTTGCCCGGCGTCGCGTTCATGCCGTCGCACCCACTCCAGCAGCGTCTGGGGCGTGCAGCCCATCTTGCCGGCAATGGATTCAACGGCGGCCCATTGCGAGGGGTGCTCGTTGCGGCACTCCAACACCGGACGAACGGCGCGCTCGCGCACCTCGGGGGAAAAACTTCGTAGACTTTTTCATGGCTCCATCTTCTCAACGGGTGGAGCCTCCACCAAACCCGGGGCGGTTCAATCTTGTTGGCGACTGTTAGGGCTGGTGTTGGCAAGGCCGCCGATTTAGCTCCGGCCATGCCAGGTCTAACCTCAGCTCAACGTACCTGCCTGATCAAAAAACTGGTGGCGAGCAAAAATGCTTCGGCCGATAGAACCAAAAGCCCGTCAATACACCATTGGATTTGACAACAGCTACTTGATGCGTGGAGTGATACACACTTTGTCGCAAGAAGGATTCCTCTCCGCCCCTGCAAGGCGGGTCGAAAAGTTGACCCCTAATGACTGCGCCCGACGGGAGGGAGATTCGAGATTTTGGGTACTATGTGGGTTCTAAGATTTCTTCATGCCGAGCATTGGCGGAAATCAAGCGCTAACCATTTGAATTTATGGAGCTGGTGACAGGATTCGAACCCGCGACCGGCTGACTACAAACCAAAGCAGGATTTTCTGATTTCAATAGAAACAATCGCTTGCGGAGCTTGCCCATTTCAATCCGCAGTTGAGTTATCAGTCAATTGAGCCATATCGTGATTAATTGGCCTAGCCCGGCATGTGGTACCGGTGTGACGACCGCCGGTTTGGAACTTTTGGCGGGTGTCTGCCCACAAGCCGATCATACGGCTTCGGTGTAAACAGTAAGAACGCCGGTATAGCCATACAGGTGATGGCGGACGATTTCACCGCCGGCGAAGAACCTGACCAGCGGCACATCGTTACCCAGCTCGCGGCTGACCAGTTCGAACTCTGCATGCGGCGCGCCGAAATGCGGACCACCCCGGCCTGACCTGCTCCCCGATTTAGTCCGAAACGGACATAGAGTCTGCGGTTAAAAATGTGTCTGCAAACTGATCTGGCGTCAGGTAAGCCAACGAACTGTGGGGGCGTTGCTCATTGTATTCCCGACGCCACTCCTCAATGACTTGGCGAGCATGGCGCATCGAGACGAACCAATGCTCGTTCAGGCATTCATCCCGGAATTTGCCGTTGAAGCTTTCGATGTAGGCGTTCTGCTGTGGCTTACCTGGCTGGATGAAGCTCAAGCACAGTCCTTGGCTATCGGCCCATTCATCCAAAGCCTTGCCGGCAAACTCGGGGCCGTTGTCGACGGTGACTGATTTGGGCAATCCGCGGATCTCTGCCAGCCGTTGCAGCACACCGACTACACGTCTGCCAGGCAGCGAAGTATCGACTTCGATGGCCAAGCACTGCTTCGTGAAGTCATCGACGATATTCAGGCACCGCAGCCGCCGACCATCGGCCAAACCGTCCGAAACATAGTCCATAGACCAACTCTCGTTAGGCGCCGATGGCGCGACCTTGATTTGGCGCTCCACGCCGGCAATGCGCTTCCGCTTTCGTTTGCGGACCATCAGGCCGGCCTCGTGATACACGCGATAGGTGCGCTTTCGGTTGATTTCCCAACCCTCTCGGCAAAGTAGCACGTGCAGCCGGCGATACCCATAGCGCCGCTTCTGCGCTGCCAATTCGCACAGTCGTTCCTTGAGCTCCTGGTCTACTGGCCGCTTAGCTTCGTAGCGATACAGCGACCGAGAAATACCGATCAGCCCACAAGCCCGCGTGACGCCCATCTGGTGCTTTGTCATCAGATGGGAGACCGCCACCCTCTTGGCTTGTGGGCTTACCACTTTCGGCCTACAACCTCTTTCAACGCAGCATTGTCCAGCATCGCCTCCGCCAGCAGGCGCTTGAGCCGGGCATTCTCGGTCTCCAGTGCCTTGAGCCGCTGCGCATCCGACACTGTCAGGCCGCCGTATTTCGCTTTCCAGTTGTAGTACGTCGCCTCGCTGAGCCCGTGCTTGCGGCACAGCTCCGCTACTTTTAGGCCGGCTTCGGCTTCCTTCAGGATGCCAATGATCTGTTCTTCGGTGAAACGCTTCTTCATGCTGCCTCCTATCGAGGCAGACTCTACATCACGACCGGACTAATCTCGGGGAGCAGGTCAAAAGGTGTCGAAAAATTCCTGATTTTTCGCAGTGACCGATCGTTCCGTTTCGGGCTGGATGGCCGAATCGTTGAGTGGGGTGGAACCTATATTTCCGGATCGACGTTGAAATCACTCGCCGGGGTTGAGCCGATGACCCATGACGTGTGGCTGGAAGTGCCGCACGGCGAAGATCGGTTGATTGATGATGCCGAGTTATTTGACCTGTCTGCACCTGGGGTAGAGAAATTCATCACAGGTATTAAGACGATCACGATCATCGTTAATGGCAGGCCAAGACAGGTTCACAAGGTCGAGCTTTCTTTCCTTGAGGTTGTCCGGTTGGCATTTCCCGATGCCGTAATCAATGAAACTACGGCCTATACCGTTACATTCAAGCGAGGACCTGCTGACAGACCTGAAGGCAGCTTGGTTGAGGGGGAATCTGTGCGCCTTAAGAATGGGATGGTGTTCAATGTCACGGCAACTGATAAATCGTAGTCCTGATCTGAAACGGCTGCGCGACGAGGGTTATGAGGTTGAGCTCCGCTCCAACCATCTGCTGGTTCACTCAGTGCCTTATGTGAACGCACGTTGTGAGATAGCAAGAGGAACTCTCGTCTCGGACCTCACCTTGGCTGGAGAGGTCACGACTCGGCCGGGAAACCACATCGCATACTTCATTGGGGATCATCCATGCCGTGTCGATGGCGTAGAAATTCCTCAGATCAAGCATGGTAGTTCCGTCACCGCTCTAGCGCCAGACATTACAGTCAGTCATTCGTTTTCCAATAAGCCGTCTAGCGGATACCAGGACTACTACGAGAAGATGATCCGCTATATCGAGATTATCGTCGCCCATGCTGTGTCTATCGATCCGAGTGTGACGGCACGTACGTTCAGGGTCATCGAGTCCTTGGAGGAGGATTCGCCCTTCGTATACCTAGACACCGCCTCAAGTAGGGCAGGAATCGGCGCACTTTCGGAGCGGCTTGCTGCACCGAAAGTGGCGATCGTAGGGCTTGGTGGCACTGGATCATACGTACTGGACCTGCTCGCGAAGACGCCGGTGAGGGAAATCCATCTGTTCGATGGCGACTTGTTCCTTCAACACAACGCCTTCCGGTCACCGGGGGCTGCGCCGCTGGACGTTCTTAAGCATCAGCCCAGCAAAGTCGCGTACTTTAGGGATGTTTATTCAAAGATGCACAGAGGCATCGTTGTGCACGAGGGTTATGTGTCGGAGGCTGATGTGCAAGAACTACAGGGCTTTGATTTCGTGTTCCTGTGTATCGATAAGGGGAGCGTAAAAAAGCCGATCATTGAAGGCCTGCAGGCAAGCAGTACCCCATTCATTGATGTCGGCATGGGTATCCATGTCGTGGAAGGCTCGGGTGAGCTTCTGGGTGTGTGTCGTGTTACCACCAGCTCAGAGGCGAAAATGGACCATGTCAGTCGGCGCATTTCGTTCTCTGAGGAACAATTGGATGATGCCTACGCTCGTAACATCCAGATTGCTGACCTTAACGCTCTCAATGCAGCGTTGGCCGTGATGACCTGCTCCCCGATTTAGTCCGAAACGGACATAGAGTCTGCGGTTAAAAATGTGTCTGCAAACTGATCTGGCGTCAGGTAAGCCAACGAACTGTGGGGGCGTTGCTCATTGTATTCTCGACGCCACTCCTCAATGACTTGGCGAGCATGGCACATCGAGACGAACCAATGCTCGTTCAGGCATTCATCCCGGAATTTGCCGTTGAAGCTTTCGATGTAGGCGTTCTGCTGTGGCTTACCTGGCTGGATGAAGCTCAAGCACAGTCCTTGGCTATCGGCCCATTCATCCAAAGCCTTGCCGGCAAACTCGGGGCCGTTGTCGACGGTGACTGATTTGGGCAATCCGCGGATCTCTGCCAGCCGTTGCAGCACACCGACTACACGTCTGCCAGGCAGCGAAGTATCGACTTCGATGGCCAAGCACTGCTTCGTGAAGTCATCGACGATATTCAGGCACCGCAGCCGCCGACCATCGGCCAAACCGTCCGAAACATAGTCCATAGACCAACTCTCGTTAGGCGCCGATGGCGCGACCTTGATTTGGCGCTCCACGCCGGCAATGCGCTTCCGCTTTCGTTTGCGGACCATCAGGCCGGCCTCGTGATACACGCGATAGGTGCGCTTTCGGTTGATTTCCCAACCCTCTCGGCAAAGTAGCACGTGCAGCCGGCGATACCCATAGCGCCGCTTCTGCGCTGCCAATTCGCACAGTCGTTCCTTGAGCTCCTGGTCTGCTGGCCGCTTAGCTTCGTAGCGATACAGCGACCGAGAAATACCGATCAGCCCACAAGCCCGCGTGACGCCCATCTGGTGCTTTGTCATCAGATGGGAGACCGCCACCCTCTTGGCTTGTGGGCTTACCACTTTCGGCCTACAACCTCTTTCAACGCAGCATTGTCCAGCATCGCCTCCGCCAGCAGGCGCTTGAGCCGGGCATTCTCGGTCTCCAGTGCCTTGAGCCGCTGCGCATCCGACACTGTCAGGCCGCCGTATTTCGCTTTCCAGTTGTAGTACGTCGCCTCGCTGAGCCCGTGCTTGCGGCACAGCTCCGCTACTTTTAGGCCGGCTTCGGCTTCCTTCAGGATGCCAATGATCTGTTCTTCGGTGAAACGCTTCTTCATGCTGCCTCCTATCGAGGCAGACTCTACATCACGACCGGACTAATCTCGGGGAGCAGGTCAGTGATCAAGTGGAAGAAACTCTGCGGGTTCTATCAGGACATGGAGCGTGAGCACAACTCGACTTATTCGATCAATGTCAACCAGTTAACGAGCGATGAACTGGTATGAAGAAGAGCGCCTTGTCTCATCAGTTCGTGGAGTACGTACCAGAAAGGCTTCAGGAAGGTATCCTTTATATCTCGATACCGTATGCCACAGCAGCACACTCGTGCTGCTGTGGGTGCGGCAAAGAGGTCGCGACCCCATTATCACCAACGGATTGGAGACTAACTTTCGATGGTGAAACAGTCTCTTTGGAGCCATCCATTGGGAATTGGAGCTTTCCCTGTCGTTCGCACTATTGGATCAAACGAAGCAAAGTGGCATGGGCGGCAGAGTGGTCGCAGCAGGCGGTTGAAGCTGGGCGTGCATGTGATCGTGCCGCTAAGCTCAGGTATTACGATAGCAAGGATAGTTCCGTCGATGTGGTTTCAGATTCGCAGTTAACGCTGGGTACGCGCCCTACGTCCTCTACGCCAAGGTCAGGAGAAGGCTTTTTGACCATGTTCAAGCGGTGGCTATTAGGGTGAGATTGCTGCTAACTTCCGAGAACCAAAACGGCGTGACGACATATATGCTGTCTACACTGAGTCTACTCGAAATATTGGCCTCGGCGGAATATTTTATAAGATATTGATTTTATGGAGCTGGTGACAGGATTCGAACCCGCGACCGGCTGATTACAAATCAGCTGCTCTACCGACTGAGCTACACCAGCATGAGGAGGGCATGACGCCTGGCAGGAGTCGGGAGGATGGGCGCCTGCTCGGGGTTCGGATTATACCGCCTGGGGCCTCGGCGTGAAACTGCGCCGGACGAGTCTTTACTCGGGGGCTTGCGTCTTGTCCGGATACTCGCACAGGTCGGCGATGGGGCACTGCGGGCATTTGGGCTTGCGGGCGGTGCAGATGTAGCGGCCGTGGAGGATGAGGAGGTGGTGGGCATCCTTCAGGAATTCGCGGGGGGTGTGCTTCTCCAGCCCTCTTTCCACTGCAAGCACCGTCTTGCCCGGCGCCAGGCGGGTGCGGTTGGCGACGCGGAAGATGTGGGTGTCGACGGCGATGGTGTGCTGGCCGAAGGCGGTGTTGAGAATCACGTTGGCGGTCTTGCGGCCCACGCCGGGCAGGGCTTCCAGCGCGTCGCGGTCGTGCGGCACTTCTCCGCCGTGGCGCTCGATCAGACGTTCGCAGAGGCCGATGATGTTCTTGGCCTTGCTGTTGAACAGTCCGATGGTCTTGATGTATTCGCGCAGGCCGTCTTCCCCCAGGGCGAGGATGGCCTCCGGCGTATTGGCGATGGGGAAGAGCTTTGTGGTGGCCTTGTTGACGCCCTTGTCCGTGGCTTGGGCCGAGAGGACGACGGCGACCAGCAGTTCGAAGGGTGTGCCGTAGCACAGTTCGGTGGTCGGCTCGGGGATGGCGGCGGCGAGGCGTTCGAAGATCTGCCGCCGCTTGTTCGCGTTCATGCTTTCCGGGCGGCGGCGGGTTCGAACGCTACGGGCTGGCTTACTGCGACTTGGGCTCGCGCCTTGGCGCGGGCGTCGAGCAGGTTTTTCAGCGCAATGATGAGTCCCAGTCCAATGAAGGCGCCGGGCGGCAGGATGGCCAGCAGGAAGCCGTCGTAGTTCTCCACGATCCGCACGCTCCAATTGCGGGCGGCTTCGCCGAACATCAGTTCGGCTCGGTTCAGCAGGGCGCCGGTGCCGACGATTTCGCGGAAGGCGCCGAGCGCGACCAGTGCCGCGGTGAATCCCAATCCCATGAACAAGCCGTCCAGGACGGCGCGGTCGACCGTGTTCTTCGAGGCGAAGGCTTCGGCGCGGCCGATGATGGCACAGTTGGTGACGATCAGCGGGATAAAGATGCCGAGGATCTTGTACAGGTCGTGGAAGAACGCGCTCATCAGCAGCTCGATGACGGTGACGTTGGCGGCGATGACCAGCACGAACACCGGCAGGCGCACTTCCGTGGTGATGCGGTTGCGGATCAGCGAAACCACGCCGTTGGAGAATACCAGGGCGACGGTGGTGGCCAGTCCCAGCCCCAAGCTGTTGACCACGGTGCTGCTGACCGCGAGCAGCGGGCACAGGCCGAGCAGGGCGACCAGGGCTTGGTTGTTGTGCCAGAGCCCGTCCAGGATGATCTTGCGGTAGGGGCCGAGATTCATGGGGTGTCCTCCTGTTGCGGCGCCGGGGCGAACAGTATTTCACGGTTGTCGCGGAAGAATTGCAGCGTCTTGCGCACGGCTTTGACGACGGCGCGGGGCGTGATGGTGGCGCCGGTGAACTGGTCGAAGTCGCCGCCGTCCTTCTTCACGCCCCAGCGGATCTCGGGCGGATCGATCAGCGAGAGGCCTGCGAATTGGTGGATCCAGTCCGATTTGTTTTCGTCGATGGGATCGCCGAGGCCGGGGGTTTCCTTGTGGCTCAGCACCCGTACGCCGCCCAGGCTGCCGTCATAGCGGACGGCGACCAGCAGGCGGATGGCGCCGTTGTAGCCGTCCGGCGCGATGGGCGAGAGCACGGCGGTGACCGGCTGCCCGGACTTGCGGGCTCGGTAGACCGGTACGGCCTGGCTGGTGCCGAGCAGCGGATCGGCGATTTCGATGGCATCCGCCAGCGGGTCGTTGTCGAAGGCTTCCGGCGGCACCAGCGATTCGATGGAATGCAGCAGGGTGGCGCGCTCGTTGGCCTCGATCAGCGGTTCGGTGTGGCGGTAGACCGTGGATACCAGGCCGGTGCCGGCAACCGAAAATACGCCGAGGATGAGGGCGGCGACGATGACGGGGTGCTGTTTCAGGTTCATCCGGGATGCCCGTAAACCCTGGGGCGGGTGTAATGGTCGATGGTCGGGGCCGCCAGGTTGAGCAGCAGCACCGCGAAGGCCACGCCGTCCGGGTAGCCGCCCCAGGAGCGGATCACGAAGATCAAGCTGCCGATCAGTGCGCCATAGATCAGCCGGCCTTTCGGCGTGGTCGAGGCGGTGACCGGGTCGGTGGCGATGAAGAAGGCGCCGAGCATGGTGGCGCCGCCGAACAGATGGAACAGCGGGGTCGGATAGGTTTGGGGTTCCAGCAGGAAGAAGCCCAGGCTCAATCCCCCCAGCGCCGCCAGGAAGCCTGCCGGGATCTGCCAGGCGATCAGCCCGCGGCGCAGCAGCCAAAGGCCGCCGGCGAGATAGCCCAGGTTCACCCATTGCCAGCCCTTGCCGGCCAGCGCGCCGAACAGGGCGGCGGATTGGATCTCGTCCATCGTCCGGCCCAGGCCGAGCTGGGTCTTGAGGGTGTCCAGCGGCGTCGCCATCGCCAGCGCGTCGAACCCTAAGCCTTCCGGCCCCGCGCGATGGGCGATTGTGTTCCAGGCCTCCAGCAGGCCCAGTGAGGCTGCTCCGAGGTCGGTCGGCGGCAGCCAGGCGGTCATCGCTTTCGGGAAGGAGATGAGCAAGACGGCATAGCCGACCATGGCCGGGTTGAACGGGTTGTAGCCCAGGCCGCCGTAGAGCTGCTTGCCGATGACGATGGCGAACAACGCTCCGAACACGGCGATCCACCAAGGCGCGATGGGTGGCAGGGATACCGCCAGAAGAGCGGCGGTGAGTACGGCGCTCCAGTCGGACAGGCCGGCGCGGCTGGGCTGGGCGCGCAGGCGCAGCATGGCGGATTCGGCCAGCAGGGCGGTGGCGATCGCCAGAGCGAGGTTGATCAGCACGCCGGGGCCGAACTGCCAGAGCTGGGCGGCGATGCCGGGCAGCATGGCCACCAGCACCCATTGCATGATGCGGCGGGTGCTGGCGGTAGGCGCGAGGTGGGGCGCGGGAGCGGTATTGAAGCGCATGGTCTAGTTCTCGGCCGGTTCCTGTGCCGGCGGCGATTGGTCCGGTGCGGCATCCGTCGTTGGCGCGGATTCGGGCATGCGCTTGCGTGCCTTGGCGCGGGCGATGGCATCCTGGATCTCGGAAGCATCCGGCTTGGCCAGGGCGGCTTTCTTGCGCTGAGCGGCCTCGGCGCGTTCCTGCTTCTCGCGTTCCTTGCGGGCTTGCCGGGCCTCGAAGCGCTCGCGGGCATGATCCGCCTTCGATCGTTCGCGCTGCCTGGCCACGAGTTCGCTCTTCGCGGCGCGGAAATATTGCACCAGCGGAATGTGGCTGGGGCAGACGTAGTCGCAGCAGCCGCATTCTATGCAGTCCGGAAGCTGGTATTCCTGCGCCCGTTCCAGGTTGTCCGCGCGGCTGTACCAGTAGAGCTGCTGTGGCAGCAGGTTGACCGGGCAGACCTCGGCGCAGGCGCCGCAGCGGATGCAGGGGAGGGCCTGCTTGGGGCCGGTAGTCTCGCCGCGCCCGGTCACCAGCACGCAGTTCGCGGCCTTGACCAGGGGCAGGGCGTCGGAGGGGAGGGAGATTCCCATCATCGGACCGCCCAGGATCAATCGCTCGGCCGTGCCGGAATAGCCGCCGCTGTAGCGGACCAGGTCGGCGATGGGGGTGCCGATGCGGGTCAGCCAGTTGCCCGGATTCCTGACGCCTTTGCCGGTCACGGTGACGATGCGCTCGATCAGCGGCTCGCCCCGGACCACTGCCCGGAACACCGCCGCCGCGGTGCCGACGTTCTGGCAGATCACGCCGGCGTCGGCGGGGATGCCGCGGGTCGGCACTTCGCGTCCGGTGAGGATGCGGATGAGCTGCTTCTCGCCGCCGCTGGGGTAGAGGGCTGGCACGGTGACGACGTCGATGTTCGAATAATCCCCGGCTTCCCGTGTTTCCCGCAGTGCCCGGATCGCTTCCGGCATGTCGTCTTCGATGCCGAGCAGGCAGCGCTCCACGCCCAATACCCGCATCAGGATGCACGCGCCTTCCAGCACCTCGCGCGGGAAATTCCGCAGCAGGCTGTCGTCGCAGGTGATGTAGGGCTCGCACTCGGCGCCGTTGAGGATCAGGGTGTCGATTGCGCGATGGCCGGGATCGGTCTTGACCGCGGTCGAGAAGGCCGCGCCGCCCAAGCCTACGATGCCTGCCTCGAAGATGATCCGGCGCAGTTCGTCCGGCCCGAGTTCGCGGGAATGGGGAGGCGCTTCGGTTTCGAGCGCGAGATCCTCCCCATCGGTGTCGATCACGATGGCCAAGTCGGCGATGCCAGAAGGGTGCGGCAGGGGGCGCGGCTCGATGGCGCTTACGACTCCTGAGCTGGAGGAATGGATCGGCGGATTCATCGGGCCGTCGCCGCGGGCGATGACCTGACCTTTACGAACGTGGTCGCCGACCTGCACCACGGCCTCCGCGTTCTGCCCGCCGCGCTGCTGCAGCGGGAAGATCAGCCGCGGCGGGACTGGGGCCGTCGCCAGCGGGGCGAGGCTGGAATCCTCTTTGTGGGCGTCCAGGTGCAGACCGCCGTGGAATCGGTGCAGCGTGAGCATCAGTGGGTCCCGTCGGGCTTGGGCCAATGCCAGGTGCCGAGGTTGTCCCGGACCGGTTCCATCACGATGCAGTCGACCGGGCAGGGCGCCAGGCAAAGTTCGCAGCCGGTGCATTCGGAGGCGATGACCGTGTGCATCAGCTTGGCTGCGCCGAGGATGGCATCGACCGGGCAGGCCTGGATGCACAGAGTGCAGCCGATGCACTTGGTTTCGTCGATGACGGCGACGCTTTTCGGCTTCTCGGCGCCGTGTTCGCCGCTCAGCGGCTTGGGTTCGACCCCGAGCAGATCGGCCAGTGCCTGGACGCCGTCCTCGCCGCCCGGCGGGCACTGGTTGATGTCCGCCTCGCCCCGTGCGATGGCCTCGGCATAAGGGCGGCAGCCGGGGAAGCCGCACTGGCCGCACTGGGTCTGCGGCAGTACCGCGTCGATCTTGTCGGCCAGCGGATCGCCCTCCACCTTGAAGCGCCGCGAGGAATAGCCCAGCAGCGCGCCGAACAGGGTGAACAATACGCAGACCGCGAGAAACGCCAGCATCCTCTCCCCCTTTTAGCCCTTGACCAGGCCGGAGAAGCCCATGAAGGCGACGGAAATCAAACCGGCGGTGATGAGGGCGATGGCATTGCCCCGGAACGGCACCGGCACGTCGGCGGCATCGACCCGCTCCCGTAGGCCGGCGAACAGCACCAGTACCAGGGTAAAGCCGGCGGCGGCGCCGAAGCCGTACAGGAAGGATTCGATGAAATCGTGGCCGGCCTGGACGTTGAGCAGGGCCACGCCGAGCACCGCGCAGTTGGTGGTGATCAGCGGCAGGAAAATCCCCAGCACCTGGTGCAGCAACGGGCTGGTCTTCTTCACGACCAGCTCGGTGAACTGCACCACCACGGCGATCACCACGATGAAGGTGATGGTCCGCAGGTATTCCAATCCCATCGGCTCCAGCAGGAAATGGTCGACCACGTAGCTGCTGACCGAGGACAGGGTCAGCACGAAGGTCGTCGCCAGCCCCATGCCGATCGCGGTTTCGGACTTGCGCGAGACGCCCATGAACGGGCATAGCCCGAGGAACTTGACCAGGACGAAGTTGTTCACCAGGGTCGTGCTGACGAGGATCAACAGATAGTCTTTCATCTGAAGGGATGACGAAGCGCCGGCAGGGGAACGGGAAATTATATAGTTGACTGTATTGCTCGGGAAATGGCCGTCAACGTTTTTTCACGTGGCGGATCATCCGCCGGCGCTTCTTGATCTGGCGCTCGGTGAGCTCGTTGCGGCGGCCCTGGAACGGGTTTTCCGCGCTCTTGAACACCAGCTTCAGCGGCACGCCCTGCAACTTGAAGGCCTTGCGGAACTCGTTGCCGAGATAGCGTTTGTACGCGGCCGGCAGGTCCTCGGTCTGGTTGCCGTGGATCACGACGACCGGCGGGTTGTGGCCGCCCTGGTGCGCGTATTTGAGTTTGATGCGGCGGCCGCGGACCAGCGGCGGCTGGTGGGCGGTCAAACAGTCCTGCAGCACCTGGGTCAGGCGCGAGGCCGACAGGTCCAGCATGGCGGACTGGTAAATCGGCTTGACCGCGTCCATCAGCACGCCGACCCCGGTGCCGTGCAGGGCTGAGACGAAATACTTCTTGGCGAACTCGAGGAACGGCAGCTTGATGTCGATCTGGCGCTTGACCTTTTCGCGCTGCTCCGGGTCCAGTCCGTCCCATTTGTTGAAGCCGATCAGGAGGCCCCGGCCGATTTCCAGCACCATGCCGAGCAGGTTGGCGTCCTGGTCGGTGAGCCCCTCGCTGGCGTCCACCAGGTAGATCACCACATGGGCCTTTTCGATGGCCTGGAAACTCTTGAGGACGCTGAATTTTTCGATGCCTTCGTTAACCCGGGCGCGGCGGCGGATGCCGGCCGTGTCGATCAGGGTGTAGCGCTCCCCGCGCCGCTCGAACGGGATATAGATGCTGTCCCGCGTGGTGCCGGGCTGGTCGTAGACCACCACGCGCTCCTCGCCGAGGATGCGGTTGACCAGGGTCGATTTGCCGACGTTCGGCCGGCCCACCACCGCGATGCGGATGCCGGTTTCGGCGTCGGTTTCCGCTTCCGGCTCCGGTTCCGGCAGCAGCGCCTCGACCTGTTCCAGCAGGGCATGCACGCCGGTGCCGTGCGCCGCGGAGACGAGCTGCGGCTCGCCCAGTCCGAAAGCGTGGAACTCCGCTCCGGCGATCAGGGCGTTTGTGCCATCGATCTTGTTGGCGACCAGCAGCACCGGTTTGCTGATCCGGTGCAGGCGCTCGGCGATGAGTTCGTCCCCGGCGGTCATGCCGGCATGGACGTCCACCAGGAACAGGATGACGTCGGCTTCGTCGAGGACGTGGTCCACCTGCTTCATCGCCTGGTCGTCGATGCCTTCGGCGGCTTCGATGATGCCCCCGGTGTCGACCACGAAATAGTTGCGCTCGCCGCGCTGCACCCGGCCGTACTGGCGGTCCCGGGTCAGGCCGGGGTAGTCGGCCACCAGGGCGTCCCGGGTCCGGGTCAGATAGTTGAACAGTGTGGATTTGCCGACATTGGTCCGGCCGATCAGGGCGACGACGGGCAGCATATTCACTCCACCGTAACCGCGGCCAGGGTGCCGTCAGTGGCGTAGACGTAGACGATGTCGCCGTAAACCACCGGCGGATACTCGATGGGCTCGTCGGTGATCTGGACGCGTCCGACGATCCGCCCGTCCTCCTTGTTCAGCACGTGCAGATAGCCTTCGAAATCGCCGACCACCAGGTAGTCCTTCACCAGGGCGGGCGCGGTCAGGCGGCGCTGGTGCAGTTCGGCCTGCTTCCACTGGTCTTCGCCGTTGCGGACGGCGAGTTGCCAGAGGTCGGCATTGGCGTCGGTGACGTACAGCTCCTTGCGATCGGCCGTCATGCCGGCGGGCGAGGAAATGCTTTCGCGCTTCCAGAGCACCTCGCCGGTGTTGAGTCCCAGCGACGCGGTACCGCCCTGGTAGCCGGAGACGAACACCGAGTCGCTCCGCACTACCGGCGTGGCGCTCAGGTCCACCAGCCGTTCGATTTCGGAGCGGCCGTGCGGCAGGGAGACGTTGGCCTCCCAGTCCAGTTTGCCCTCCTTGAGCTGGATGGCGCTCACCTTGCCGCCCCCGAAACCGTCGATCACCAGATCGCCGGCGATGATCGGAGCGCCCCGGCTGCGTATGGCCAGCGGCGGGGCGTGGCGCTCGAAATACCAGCGCGTGGCGCCGGACTTCCGGTCCAGCCCGGTCAGATGGCCGTTCGCGCCGCGGACCACCACCACGTCGTCCGCGACGGCGGGGACGGAAAGGATTTCGCTGGCGAGCGTCGATTTCCAGACCAGTGCGCCATCGGCCGCGTTCAGCACGATGATCGCGCCTTCGGCGGTGGCCAGGAACAGCTCGCCGTCGTCGAATACGGGGCCGGCGGACAGCTCCATTTCATGGTCGACCGACCACAGCTTGTCGCCGGTCAGGCGGTTGAAAGCCAGGACCGTGCCGTGCCGCTCCGCGGCGAAGACCCGGCTGTCGTCCACCGCGGGTCCCAGGTTGATGCTTTGCTCGTCGTAGCCGTCGCCGATGTCCGCCGTCCAGAGCTTGTCCGCCCTCACCTGCGGCGTGATTTCGGCCAGCGGCTCGGGCGGCTCGGCATTGTCCTTGCCGGTAAAGTAATCCTGGATGCCTTGATAGGCATTCTGGATGGCGTCCAGCCCGGCGCAGCCGGACAGTGCGGCGAGCGAGGCGATGAGCAGTGCGCGGCGGATCATCGGGGGGCGGTCGTCCCGAGGTCGGTCAGTTTGAGTTCAAGCAGGGGGGAGGGCTGGCCTTCCCGGCGCGCTTTCAGGTAGGCGGCGCGGGCTTCTTCCGGGCGATTCATGGCGATATAAATGTCGCCCTTCAGCTCCTCGCAGAGTGCGGCGAATTCGGCGCTGCCCTTGCCCGCTACGCTTTCCGCCAGCTTGAGCGCATCCTCCGTTTCGCCGAGCCCAAGCTGGACTTCGGCCAGCCGGAACCGCGCGATCTGCAGGATCTTCTCGTCCTTGCCGGTCGCGATCAGTTGTTGCAGCAGCGTCTTGGCGCCGGCGAGGTCGTCCGCTTCGACCTTGAGCCGCACCAGGAACAGCTTGCCGTAGGTCGCATAGGCGGAGTCGGGAAACTGCTTGTCGATGCGGTCGCCTAACTGGAGCGCCGCATCGGTCTGCTTGGCAGCGACTGCGTCGAGGAGCTGCTGGTACAGCGTTCCGCCGAGCATGGCTTTTTCGTCCTGGGAGCGCTTCCAGGCGCCCCAGCCGACGATCACGGCGATGCCCAGTGCGACGCCCCAGACGACGGAGCTGGCGTTGGCTTTCCACCAGCGCTTGAGCGCTTCGAGGCGCTCTTCTTCGGTCAGATAAATTTCCATGGCAACCTCAAATCAGATATGGACACAGGATTGGATGAGCCGGACCAGGTCGGCCTGCGCGACCGTTTGCTGGGCGCCGTCCGAGCGCAGGGGTTTCAGGCTGACGCTGTCGTCCCGCATTTCGTCCTCGCCCAGGATCAGGGCGAAGGCCGCTTCGCTCTTGTCGGCGCGCTTGAACTGGTTCTTGAAGCTGCCGCCACCGCAATTGACCACCAGCCGGAGGCTGGGAAACGCGTCCCTCAGCGTTTCCGCCAGCACGGCGCTGCGCCGCTCGGCGGCCGGTCCTACCCCGATGAAATAGATATGCGGGGCGGTGTCGGGAGCCGCTTCGCCGGTCAGCTCGATCAGGCGCTCCAGGCCTAAGGCGAAGCCGATGGCGCTGGATTCGCGGCCGCCGAGCTGGGCCACCAGACCGTCGTAGCGGCCGCCGGCGCAGACGGTACCCTGGGTGCCCAGTTCATCGGTCACCCATTCGAACACCGTGTTGCAGTAGTAATCCAGCCCTCGCACCAGGCGAGGGTTGATTGCATAGGGGATCTCGGCGGCATCGAGCAGCGCCGTGAGCCCTTCGAAGTGCGTACGCGAAACCTCGCCCAGATGATCCGCCAGCACCGGCGCGCCGGCGAGCAGATCCTTCATCTCGGGATTCTTGCTGTCGAGGATGCGCAGCGGATTGGTTTCCAGGCGCCGCATGCTGTCGGCGTCCAGCGCATCGTAATTTTCGCGCAGATAATCCACGAGAATCTGGCGATAGGCCAGCCGTTCGTCCGGCGTACCCAGGGAGTTCAGTTCCAGCCGCAGCTTGTGGGTTACCCCCAAGCGCTGCCAGAGCCGGCGGCTCAAGAAAATCAGCTCCGCGTCGATGTCGGGTCCGGGCATGCCGAAGACCTCGACGCCGATCTGGTGAAACTGGCGGTAACGCCCCTTCTGCGGGCGTTCGTGGCGGAACATGGGGCCGGCATACCACAGCCGATGGGTCTGATTGTGCAGCAGGCCGTGCTCGAGGCAGGCGCGGAGGCACCCCGCGGTGCCTTCGGGGCGCAGGGTCAGCGAGTCGCCGTTGCGGTCCTCGAAAACGTACATCTCCTTTTCGACGATGTCGGTGACTTCGCCGATGGAGCGCTTGAACAGCTCGGTCTTTTCGACGATGGGCAGCCGGATTTCCCGGTAGCCGTAGCAGGCCATGACGCTGCGGATCTGGTGTTCGACATGCTGCCAGCGCGGCGTCATATCCGGCAGGATGTCGTGCATGCCGCGGATGGCTTGGATTTTTTCGCTCATTGAGTGGATCTGTCTATCGGGGGGCAAACGCTGTCACGGTTTGCCGAACAGGCGCCTTGCCTGCACGGCTTCGCCCGAATCCGGGAAATCCGTGCCTATCCGGTCGGCCAGCCGCCGGGCTTCGGCGGCGTCGCCCAGGGCCAGTTCGGTCTGGACGCCGAGCCACAGGGTTTCCGGCGTGTCTCCGGCGATGGCCTGGTGGCGCTGCAGGAAGGCGCGCGTGGACAGGTATTGCCGCGTTTCCAGGCTGACATAGGCCATTTCCAGCAGCGCCGGAGGGTAGTTCGGACTCCTCTCCAGCGCCCGGCGCAAATACGGCTCGGCTTCCGCGGGCCGGCCCGCACGGCGCAGGCAGGCGCCGGCATTGGAAAGGGGAATCCAGGGTTGCGGGTACAGCGGAGCCGAGTACGCGACTTCGAACCTGGCCATGGCGTCCTGGGTGTGTCCGGTATTGCAGAGAAAACGCCCGTAGTTGTTGAAGGCGCTGTAATTCTCCGGGTTCAGCGACAAGGCTTCGCGGAAATGCCGGTCGGCTTCCTCGGTCTTGCCCAGCTTTTCGTACAGGATGGCCAGCGCATCGTGCGCATCGCTGTTGGCGGGGTCCAGCTCCACCGCATGCTTCAAGTCTTCCAGCGCCACCTCCAGTGCTCCCTGCTCCATGTAGCGGACGCCTTTCTGGACATAGACGTCCGCGGCGCTGAGCTCGCCGTAGGGGTCGTTGGCCGCGCGCGGTCTCTGTTCCGGCATGGTGCAGGCGGCAACGGTTCCCAGCAACGCGGTCAAAACCAGCCATCCTCTCATCGTCAATGCGCGGTGTGCAGGCGGAACTGGCGCCGGCTGCGGTCGTTGACCTTGCCTACCAGTTGGCCACAGGCCGCGTCGATGTCCCGGCCCCGGGTCTTCCGGGTGGTTGTGATGAGACCCGCATCCTGGAGGATCTGGGCGAAGCGGGCGATGGTCTCCGGGCGCGAGCAGCGGTACGCCGAGTTCGGGAACGGATTGAACGGGATCAGGTTCACCTTGGAGGGCACATGGCTCAGCAACCGGATCAGGGCGCGGGCATGCTCGGGGCCGTCGTTCACGCCGTCCAGCATGACGTATTCGAAGGTGACCTTGCGCCGGTTTTCCGTGCCGACATAGCGCTTGCACGCCGCCAGCAGCTCCTTGATGGGATATTTGCGGTTGATGGGCACCAGTTCATTGCGCAACTCGTCGCTGGGCGCGTGCAGCGATACCGCCAGGCTGATGTCGCTGACGTCGGCCAGCCGGTCCAGCGCCGGCACGATGCCGGAGGTGCTGAGCGTGACCCGCCGTTTCGACAGGCCGTAGGTGAAGTCGTCCATCATCAGACGGGTCGCGGCGACGACGTTGCCGAAATTGAGCAAAGGTTCGCCCATGCCCATCAGGACCACGTTACTGATGCGCTGTTCGTCGCCGAGGCGGTGCTGCGCCACCCAGAGCTGGCCGATGATCTCGGCGGTGCTCAGGTTCCGGTTGAATCCCTGGCGGGCGGTGGAACAGAACGAGCATTCGAGCGAGCAGCCGACCTGCGAGGACACGCACAGGGTATTGCGCCCCTCGTCGGGGATCAGCACGGTCTCGACCCGGTTGACGGCGTCCACCTGCAGCACCCATTTGCGGGTGCCATCGGCCGAGCGCTGCTCGAGCACGAGTTCGGGCGGGCGTATCTCGCTCACCGCTTCGAGCCGGCTGCGCAGTGCCTTGCTCAGATTGGTCATCAGCGAGAAGTCGGTGACGCCGCGCTGATGGATCCACTGCAGCAGCTGCGAGGCGCGGAACGGCTTCTCGCCGATGCGGACGAAGAAGGCTTCCATGCCCTCCCTGTCCAGATCGAGCAGATTGACGCGGGCTTCCGCCTCAGCGGATGCGGGGGCAGAGTTCATCGCTCTTGAAGAAATAGTCGATCTCCTGGGCCGCAGTTTCCGGGCTGTCGGAGCCGTGCACCGCGTTCTCGTCGATGCTGACGGCGAAGTCCGCCCGGATGGTACCGGGAGCCGCGTCTTTCGGATTGGTGGCGCCCATCAGGTCGCGGTTCTTGGCGACGGCGTTCTCGCCTTCCAGCACCTGGATCATGACCGGGCCGCTGATCATGAACGACACCAGGTCGCTAAAGAACGGGCGCTCCCGGTGCACGGCGTAGAAGCCTTCGGCCTGTTCGCGGGACAGTTGGGCCATCTTCGCGGCCACGATCTTGAGGCCGGCTTTCTCGAAGCGGGAGTAAATCTCGCCGATGACGTTCTTGGCGACCGCGTCCGGCTTGATGATGGAAATGGTGCGTTCTACCGCCATGGAATCTCCTTAGCTTATCTCGTGTTGATTGAAATCGCGCAGGGGCTGGCTGCCCCCACAGTCGTGGCGATACCGCCAGGATGGGAAAAATCCGTTGATTTTAACGGATTTTTGTAAAGTTTTGGAGTGTCGTGATTCGGCCGGCGCGATTTCAGACCGCGAAGCTCTCGCCGCAGCCGCAACTCGCGGTGGCCTTGGGGTTGCGGAAGCGGAAGGCCGCGTTCAGTCCTTCCCGTGCGTAGTCGATTTCGACGCCGTCGAGATAGGCCAGGTCCTCGGTTTTGACCACGACCTTGACGCCGTGCTGTTCGAAGACCGTGTCGTCCGCGGCGATTTCTTCGGCGTAATCCACGACGTAGGCATAGCCCGAGCATCCCGCCTGCCTGACGCCCAGGCGCAATCCCACCCCGTGTCCGCGGAGCTGGAGCTGCCTGGCTATCTGTGTGGCGGCGTTTTCGGTCACTGTAACGGCCATGATGATGTCCTCAATAGAATGGGGTGAGATTCAGGGGAGCGGGTTGGCCCCGACGATTCGGCCGAGCGAGGAGAGCAGTTCCTCCGCTTCCGCTTCGGTGTTGCCTTTGCCGAGGCTGATTCGCACCGCGCCGGTCGCCAGGGCCGGATCGACGCCCATTGCGAGCAGCACTGGGCTCGGCTCGCGCGCTCCGCTGGCGCAGGCCGAGCCGCTGGAAACCGCGATGCCGTGCCGGTCCAGCAGCATGACGAGAGTCTCGCCGTCGTAGCCCGCCACGGCGAACTGCAGCGTATTGGGCAGCCGTTCCGCCGCGTGGGCGAAAACCATCGTCCCGGGCAGGGTTTCGATGCCACGCTCCAGGATATCCCGTAACCGGCGGAGCCGACGGCCGTGCTCCTCCAGTTCGGCGGCGGCGAGTTCGGCGGCTTTGCCGAAGCCGACGATCGCGGCGACGTTTTCGGTGCCGCCGCGCAGGCCCTTTTCCTGCTCGCCGCCGTGGATGAGCGGCGTCAGTGGGACCGACGGGGCGACGATCAGGGCGCCGGTTCCCTTGGGGCCGTAAATCTTGTGTCCCGACAGCGACATCAGATGGGCGCCGGTTTGCGGGAAGCTGAGCGGGGTTTTTCCCGCGGCCTGGACGGCGTCGCAATGGAGCCAGGCGCCGCTGTTGCGGGCCACGGCGGCGATGCGGGCGACGTCCTGGACGACGCCGGTCTCGTTGTTGGCCAGCATGACTGCGACGATATCGGGCGGGTTTTCCGCGGTCTCAGCCAGGGCAAAATCTTCGATCACGCCTTGGGCATCCACCGGCAAGGTTCGGCATTCCCATCCCTGGCTGCGTAAAAATCGCGCGGGAGCTGCAACCGAAGGGTGCTCGGTGGCGCCGATGCAAATGCGCCCGGGTTTCAGGCTCCAGGCCAGGCCCTTGATGGCGAGGTTGTTGGCTTCGCTGCCGCCGCTGGTGAACACGACCTGGGTCGGGGCTGCGCCGGTCAGGGCTGCAACTTGAGCGCGGGCGGTTTCCACCGCGTCGCGGGCGATTCGGCCGGGACGGTGCAGGCTGGAAGGATTGCCGTGGCAGGACTTCAGGTAAGGCAGCATGGCCTCCAGCACCCGGCCGTCCAGCGGGGTGGTGGCGTTGTGATCGAAATAGATCATCCGGTCTTGGCCGGCTCCTGTCCCATCAGGAGTTCGACACGCCGCAGGCTCTGGCGGTCCTGCCGTTCGGCGACCTGCCGCACCGGCTGGCGGTTCAGCACTTCGCCCAGGCTGATGGAGGCGAGGTATTCGCGAATCTGTTCGCTCAGCCCCATCCACAGATCGTGGGTCAGGCAGGGCTGGTTGTTCTGGCAGTTGGCCTTGCCGCCGCAGCGGGTGGAGTCGATCGGCTCGTCGACGGCGGCGATGATTTCGGCGATGTTGATCTCGTTTGCGCAGCGGCTCAGCTGGTAGCCGCCACCGGGGCCGCGCACGCCTTCCACCATGCCCGCCCGGCGCAGGCGGGCGAACAGTTGTTCGAGATAGGATAAGGATATATTCTGCCGCTTGGCGATATCGGTCAGCGTGACCGGGTTCGTTTCGCTGTGATACGCGAGATCCAGCATGGCGGTGACCGCATAGCGGCCCTTCGTCGTCAGTCGCACGACATTTTTCCTCCCCAGTTGACGAAATTTCAGGATTCAGCCGATCAAGCGACGGTGGCCAGATATGCCCGAGCGATTTAGTAAATTATTCTGTGGTTTTTCCACGCTCAATTCAACCGATCCGGGTGTCGGCTCGAAAGTTTTTTCCGCGGGATGGTTCCGCGGCTCCGGTGCGGGCCGGTCATGGGCCGGGGCTTTCCGGCGTAGACAGCCCCAGCCGTTAATTGGACAATCAGAGGCGGGACTCACAGAGTGAGGGAGGCGGAGTAAACGCAGATGGCCGATCATCACCACGCATCCGAGCTGGAGCACGGCGCCGCTGGAAGGAAGGCGGCTGCGGTTGTGTTCATAGTCGGCATCACGGCGCTCATCGTTGCGCTGGATCGGTTTGGTGTGTTCGGTCCCGGCCATGAGGGCGGCGAGGAGCGGGCGGAACCGGCGACGGAGCAGAGCGGTCCGGTGCCTCCACCCGAGCCTTCGGCGCGGGTGGAGGAGGAGGCGTCCGTCGGCGGCAATGAGTCGCTGCTGCCGCTTTCCGTAACGGGTAATTATTCTGGAAGCGAGATCCGTACCGCCGGTTACAGCGAGGGTATGAGTTTTTCGCTGGAGATGTCCCTGGACCAGCGCGGGCGGGCTGTCTACGGCAATTATTCCAACAGCGCCGGCGACGCGGGAAATCTGAAGGGCGAGGTAGAGGGCGAGGTTTTTTCGGGGCGCACGGAATCGCTGATGCTGCCTGGCAATTTCTGTGATTTTGAGGCTGAAGCCAGGCAGAGTGGCGTGATTATCCAAGGGGAGTTTCATTGCACCACAGGGGACCGGTCCAGGTTTACCCTCAAGCGCCGTTAGCGGGCGCTCAGCGCCGGCGCGGCGGGAACAGGCTCGGGTTGCGGGCCACGAAGCGCCGCACCAGCCGGTCGGCGATGAGCGAGTCGCCGTTCTTGACGTAGTGATAGCCCATCCAGGCGGCCAGGAAGGCGCCGGCGGCGTCGACGACGAGGTCGGTCATGGTGTCGCGCGCCGACTTCTGCATGTTGAATCCGAAGCCCTGGTCCATCAGGAATTCGAAGATTTCCCACAAGGCGCCCACCGACATCGAGTAACAGAACGCCGTGATGGCGACGTAGAACGGCGCCATTTTCACCCGATGGGTGCTGTGGAAGGCGTAGATCAGCAGGAAGCCCAGGAGGCCCATGACCAGCGCCGAAACGCTGTGCAGCAGCAGGTCCCACCACCAGAATCGTTCGTAGAACATCGCCACTTCGCCCAGGCCGAATGCCGCGTACAGGAACAGGCAGGTGAGGAAGGTGAACTCCACCGGCAACTGGACCTGGAATTGGCGGGCGATCATGGCAGGCAGGAAGGTCAGGGCCAGCACCGCGAGCGAAGTGAAGGCGACCAGCCACTGAGTCTCGTGCAGGGCGCCAATGAAGACGCCCAGGATTAGCGCCTGCAGGACCAGCGACAGCCAGACCTGCAGGCGGTCGGCCCAGTCTTCCGGGGCGAGCGCCGCGCGCAGGCGCGACGGTTTGCGGCGGCGCATGCTTAGCCCGCCCATCGCATCAAAGGGCGAGAATGTCCAGACCGGCTCCGCGCTCAGGCGCCGCGTCCGCGATGTTGCGGAGGGATTCGAGACCTGCGAAATCGAACAGCTTGGCATCGGCGAGCTGCGAGGGGGCGACGTTCTGGAGTGCCGTGAATATCGTTTCGACCCGCCCCGGATGGCGCTTCTCCCAATCCCGCAGCATTGCCTTCATGGCCTGGCGTTGGAGGTTTTCCTGGGAGCCGCACAGATTGCATGGAATGACGGGGAAATCGCGGATCCGGGCATATTCGGCGATGTCTTCTTCCTTGCAATAGGCCAGCGGCCGGATCACGATGTGCCGGCGGTCGTCGCTCAGCAGCTTGGGCGGCATGGCTTTCAAGGTGCCGCCGTAGAACAGGTTCAGGAAGAAGGTTTCCAGAATATCGTCGCGGTGGTGTCCGAGGGCGATCTTGGTGATGCCGTTGTCGGCCGCATGGCGGTACAGCAGGCCGCGCCGCAGGCGGGAGCAGAGTCCGCAGGTGGTCTTGCCTTCCGGGATGATGTTCTTGACCACGCTGTAGGTATCCTGCTCGATGATGTGGAACGGGATGCCCCGTTCCGACAAGTAGTTCGGCAGGACTTCGGCGGGAAATCCCGGCTGCTTCTGGTCCAGGTTGACCGCGATGAGGTCGAAGTTCACCGGCGCGTTGAGCCGCAGTTTGAGCAGGATGTCCAGCAGGGTGAAGGAGTCCTTACCCCCTGACAGGCAGACCATGACGCGGTCCCCCTCCCGGATCATCCCGTAGTCGGCAATGGCTTGTCCGGCGAGCCTCCGCAGCCGCTTTTGCAGCTTATTGAACTCGTAGCGTTCCTTGGCGTATAGGGAGGCTGCTGTGTTACCCGGCATAGCGTTGGAAGATCAGGGTCGCATTGGTGCCCCCGAAACCGAAACTGTTGGACATCACCGTATCGAGGTGGACGCCGTCGATTCGCTCGCGGGCAATGGGTACGCCTTCCGCGCCGGGGTCGAGGTTCCGTATGTTGGCGGAAGCACTGATGAAACCGTGATCGAGCATCAGCAGGGAGTAAATCGCCTCGTGCACGCCGGCAGCGCCCAGTGCATGGCCGGTCAGGGACTTGGTGGAGCTGACTGGCGGAACGGATTCGCCGAATACAGCCTTCATGGCTTCCAACTCGCGGATGTCCCCCACTGGTGTGCTGGTGCCGTGGGCGTTGATGTAATCGACTTTTGCCGCGGACATGGTGGTCATCGCCTGCCGCATGCAGCGCACCGCACCCTCGCCGGAGGGCTGGACCATGTCGTAGCCGTCGGAGGTGGCGCCGTAGCCGGTGAGTTCCGCGTAGATCCGGGCGCCGCGCGCCTTGGCGTGCTCCAGCTCCTCCATGACGAGGACGCCGCCGCCGCCGGAGATGACAAAGCCGTCGCGGTCCGCATCGTATGGCCTGGAGGCAAGTTCCGGCGTGTCGTTGTACTTGGCCGACAAGGCGCCCATGGCATCGAACAGAACGCTCATGGTCCAGTGGATCTCTTCGCCGCCGCCGGCGAATACGACGTCCTGTTTGCCCAGTTGGATCTGTTCCGCGGCATTGCCGATGCAGTGGGCGCTGGTGGCGCAAGCCGAGCTGATCGAATAGTTGACGCCCTTGATCTGGAAGGGTGTGGCCAGGCAGGCGGAGTTGGTGTTGGACATCGACCGCGGCACCATGTAAGGCCCGACCTTCTTGACGCCTTTTTCGCGGAAAGTGCTCCAGGCGGCCAGCATATTCGAGGTCGACGGTCCGCCGGATCCCATGATCAGGCCGGTGCGCGGGTCGGAAACTTCGCCGGCTTCGAGCCCCGCGTCGGCGATGGCTTCCTGCATGGCGAGATAGTTGAAAGCGGCGCCGTCGCCCATGAAGCGACGGATCTTGCGGTCAATGAGATCATCGGGATTCAGGCGGATGGGGGCGTAGACTTGGCTGCGGAAGCCGAGTTCGCCGTATTCCTCGGAGCGGCAGACGCCGGAGCGCCCAAGCCGCAGGGACTCCGCGACCTCTGCCTTGTTGTTGCCGATGCTGGAAACGATGCCGATGCCGGTAACGACTACACGTCTCATGTCTATGCTCCTTAGAAGTCGTCCGTGCTCGTGAAAAGACCGACTCGAAGGTCGTTGGCCTCGTAGATGACCTTACCGTCGCACTCCATCTCGGCGTCGGCAATGCCCATGACCAGTTTGCGCAGGATCACCCGCTTGAGGTTAATGCGGTAGGTCACGAGCTTGTTGTGCGGGAGGACTTGGCCGCGGAATTTGACCTCCCCGACGCCGAGTGCGCGGCCCCGCCCCTTGCCGCCGATCCAGCCCAGGTAGAATCCGACCATCTGCCACATGGCGTCCAGTCCCAGGCAGCCAGGCATCACGGGGTCCGAGATGAAATGGCAATCGAAAAACCACAGTTCGGGTTTGACGTCCAGTTCGGCGACGATCATGCCCTTGTCGAAGGTGCCGCCCACTGAGTCGATGTGTGTGATGCGATCGAACATCAGCATGGGTGGGGCGGGCAGTTGGGCGTTGCCGGGCCCGAACATTTCACCTCGGGCGCATTGCAGCAACTCGTCCCACGTATAGCTGTTGCGTCTTGACATCGACTTTTCTTCTTATGGTAGTCTGGGAACAGAGAAATTCTCGCATTGTATCAAGAAAATACGGGTTCCAGGAGTGACGGTATCGCTTAAGCGTCCGGGCTAGCGATATAGGCGCACCATTTCCCGCTCTTCGATCCATGCGGTTTCGTCCGGAAGGGTGAGCGCGTCGAGATCCGCCGGCGTTGCGGCGGGATCGTCTACCCAAAGGCGGAGCAATTCGGAGCCGTTGATCAGATCGATGGCGAGGCGGTCGAATTCGTATTCGTAAGGGAAGTCCCGCCAGATCGGATAGTCCGGTTGTAGCTTGCGCAGCGCCTTGAATGCCAGAGCCATGAGTCGCCAGGGGCGGAAGCCCTCATGCTGGTAGGCGGCGGTTTCGGTGTGAATCTGGATGCCGGAGCACAGCCGGCCGGCGTGCTTGTGGAACGTCGGTTCGAACCAGCATTCCCGCAGGATGCAGCCATCCAGCCAGTGGGGCGCCAGCGAGCGCATCGTGGCCATGAGCTCTTGCGCGTCGATGTCCGGCGCCCCGAACAGTTCCAGGGGGCGGGTGGTCCCCCGTCCCTCGGAGAGGGTCGTGCCTTCCAGCATGACCGTCCCGGCGTAGCAGCGCGCCATCGACAGATTGGGGGCGTTCGGGCTGGGGTTCACCCAGGCGTATTCACCCGCCGGCCAGCCGTAGCCGGGGGCCTCGGTGGCGCTCCATCCCTCCATGGCGACCACTTCCATATCCAGATCCAGACGCATCGTCTGTACGAACCACCGTGCGAGTTCGCCCATGGTCAGGCCGTGGCGCATGGGCAGCGGGCCTGCGCCGACGAAACTTTCCCACCCTTGCCGCAACCGCAGTCCCTCCACCGGCCGGCCGGCCGGGTTGGGGCGGTCGAGTATCCATATTGTCTTGCCATGGTCGGCGGCGGCTTCCAGGACGTAGCGCAAGGTGGTGATGAATGTGTAGATGCGGCAGCCGAGGTCCTGCAGATCGACCAGCAGCACATCGAAACTGTCCAGCATCGCTCCAGTCGGCCGGCGGGTTTCCCCATAGAGGCTGAACACCGGGATGCGGTGGCGGGGGTCGAGGAAATCCTGGGATTCGACCATGTTGTCCTGTTTGTCGCCACGCAAGCCGTGCTGGGGGCCGAAGGCTGCGGTCAGATCGATCCCGCCCGCCGCGGCGAGGGCGTCCAGGATGTGCGTCAGGTCGCGGGTGACGGATGCGGGGTGCGCCAGCAGGGCGACCCGGCGACCTTTCAATGGGACTCGCAGCCCCGAGTCCTGCAGCAGGCGTTCGATGCCGAGCTTCATGGGATGTCCTGGCTTTTCAGTAGCTGTCTCGTTTCCGGGCGGTGTGCAAGCTTGAGTGCGAAGCTGTCCGGATGGTGGAAGTCGGGCGCTTCCGCCGGATGGCGGAGGGCCCAGTAGGAGAGGGCGCCCCCCGCGTCTTCGACGACTGCGCATAACGCGATCCGCAAGCTCGTATAGACGCCGAGGCCAGCAAGAAGTTCGGCGCTTAGGGTAACGCCCAGCTCGAGCCGGCATTCGGTCTGCCGGCGGGTCAGCACGGGCTGCAGCCCCTGTCCGAATTCTTGCCCGTCGCGATAGCCAATAAAATCGAATGCGGCCCATTGGCCCGATGGACAAAAATTGAATTCAAGATACCGGGTGCCTTCGTCTGGCCTGAGGAAGGCTTCGAAGCAGGTATGCTCCCACAGGCCATGGGTCCAGCGCCCGTGCGACGGGGCGGGAAGGGAGAGTCTCGCCAGATCGCCTTCGAGCATGAAGCGTAGCTCCAGGGTGCCATCGCCTGGCCGGCGCGCGCGTGCTTCGATCCGATGGACCGATGGACAGAGTCGGGAGCGGTGGCAGACGAGGTCCGCCGTGCAAAAGCGAGAAGCGTTCATCGTGCGGACGGTGTCAGTTTTCACCGGCAGGTTGCGTTTCTGCATCATCGGGAACGAAGTCTGGCGGCATGTGCGGCTGGCCGGAGTTTTCCTGGCGCCCTCGCATCAGCAGGGTGCGGATGCGTTCGGACAGCTCGTGCTGGGCTTTGGCTTTTTCGGCCTCGATTTTCTCCGAGGCCGCCCGGGCAGTCTGTTCCTGGCGGAGCCGCCAGGTCTCGACCGTGAAGTGGGAGGCCAGCGTACCCAGGAATACGCCGATCGCGATTTGCAGTACCAGTTTCATTGCGCTCGCCAGGAGGGTATCCGCGGAAATTGTTGTCGATCTGCTAATCCTACCGCGGGGAGGTGTGTCGTGAATATTTTTCCGGCACGTTCCGCGATGCTGGACGGTGTGGTGGTTTTCCCACAAAATAGTCGCACATGACGCATTTCACAGTTCGCCAGGCTCTGATGATCGATTTGCTGCCGACGCGCTTTCCCTCGGACCGGAGCGATTCGAGCGGGAATTGGCATAGGCTCTCATCCGGGCAGGCATCATCCCGGTTCCTCAGATATCCCGAGTTCGGCAAGCAGCGATCTTGAACGCTCAACACGAGGAAAGCATCGGAGAGATGCCCGGCGGGGCGGCGCAGCGCGCCAGCGCGGCCATGAAGCATCTGCTCTCTCTGCAGCGGCCTGCCGGCGACTGGGAAGGAGAAATGGTATGGTGCACCATGATCCTCGCCCAGGCGGTGATCGTGCGCACAGTCGTCGGGCATCCCTATTCGGAACGGGAACGGGTGGAAATCGTCAAGCATTTCGAGGTTTCCCAGCTTCCCGACGGCGCCTGGGGCATGCATCCGGAAAGCCCGGGCTATGTCTTTTTCACCGCCCTGGCCTATGTCGCGTTGCGCCTTCTGGGTCTCGGGCCGGATACGCCTCTGCTCGCCAGAGCGCGGGCGTGGCTTCATGCCCGGCCGGACGGCGTCAAGGCGGTTCCCACTTGGGGCAAGTTCTGGCTGGCGCTGCTCGGTCTGTACGGGCGGGAAGGCGTCAACGCCGTGCCGCCGGAGCTGTTCCTCCTGCCGCGCTGGCTGCCGTTTCATCCGAGCCGGTTCTACTGCCATACGCGTCTGATCTATCTGGGCATCGCCTATCTTTCCGGGGTCCGGTTCGGCGCGTCCCTCCCGGAGCCGCTGCGGGATACACTACGGACTGAATTGCATAACGAGCCGTACGAGGCCATCGATTTCGGGGCTTATCGCCATGCCGTCGCGGGGACGGATCTCTACGTGCCGATCAGCCGCGTTCTGAAGATGGTTTACGATCTTCTGGCGCGTTACGAGCATCGGCCCTGGAAGGGGCTGCGGCAGAGGGCGCTGGAGGTCTGTTTCGAACAGATATTGAGAGAGCAGCGCTCCACGCGTTATCAGGGTATTTCCCCAGTCAGCGGCTTGCTGAACTGTCTGGCGATCTTTGCGCGTGATCCGCGTCACCCCGATTTTGTGCCCAGCCTCGAAGGCGTCGAGGCTTGGCGCTGGGAGGACGAAGTCGAGGGGCTGCGCTATGTGGGCGCGCGTTCCAACTCCTGGGACACGGCTTTCGCCGTGCAGGCATTGGCCGAACTGCCGCAGTTGGACGAGGAGGTGGAGCGCGCGCTGAACCGGGCTCATGGTTTTCTCGACCAGGCGCAGATGACCGAGGAACTGGCCGATTACCGCGAGGCATGGCGCGATCCCGCGCTCGGGGGCTGGTGCTTTTCCGATGGCCGGCATCGCTGGCCGGTGAGCGATTGCGCGGCAGAGGCGGTGAGCGCACTGTGTGCGTTGTACGAGCGAGGGGATGTCCGGATTGCGGCGCGCCTGGGAGCCGACCGCCTGCGTCTGGGCGTGGAATTCATCCTGTCGCGCCAGAACGCGGATGGCGGTTTCGGCACCTATGAGCGGCGGCGGGGCGGACGGCTGCTGGAGATGGTCAACCCTTCCGAAATGTTCGGTCAATGCATGACCGAGCTGTCCTATATAGAGTGTACGGGGTCTTCCCTTGGGGCATTGGCGCATTATCTGCGGCAATATCCGGACCTCCCGGGAGGAAGGATCGCGAAGGCGATCCGGAAAGCGGAGAGTTTCCTGAGGAGTGGGCAGCGTGACGACGGCTCGTTTCCGGGCTTCTGGGGTATCAACTATACCTATGCGGCGTTCCACGTGGTCAAGGGATTGCGCCTGGCCGGCGCCCAGACGGACGATCCGGTTCTGCAGTCGGCAGCTGGCTGGCTGATCGGGAAGCAGCGTGCCGACGGCGGTTGGGGCGAGCACTATTCGGGCTGTCTCGAAGGGCGTTACGTCGAAAGCGAGCGCAGCCAGGCCGTGATGACCGCCTGGGCGCTGCTCGCGCTCATGGAGGTTTATCCAGCCGAGCACGAGGCTGTCGAGCGAGGTATTGCCTGGCTGTCTTCTCAACAGCAGGGCGATGGCGGCTGGCCGCGGCAAGGGGTGAATGGCGTATTTTTTGGCGCAGCCATGCTGGATTACCGGCTCTACCATATTTATTTCCCGGCCTGGGCGCTGGCGCGCTACGTCCGGGCGAAAAGCGCAAAAGCTTCGGCTTGCGCAAATTTGAACAACGCCGGTCCGGCCTATGCCGGAGCCGAAGGACATCATGACACGGGTTATCGCAGATGAGTTCGATTGAATTGGGGGAGTGGGACGTTCTGATCGCCGGCGGCAGTGTTGCCGGTTCCGCGGCTGCGGCAGCATTGTCGGGACTGGGCTTGCGCGTCCTGATCGTCGAGCCCGATCCTGACCCCGGCCGCAGGCTGGCAGGTGAGCTGATCCATCCTCCCGGCATCGACGGGCTGCGCGAGCTCGGATTGATCCGGGACGATTCGCCGCGGGGAAGCGTGGTCAACGGCTTTGCCATATTTCCCTTCAACGATGGCGAAGGCTCGCCTGCGACACTGCTGCCGTACGGCGAGATCCATGGGCGTCGGCGCTGCGGCCGTGTGATCGAGCATAGTCTGCTCAAGAGCCATCTGCTCAAGACGGTGCACGGTTTCGAGCGGGTCTCCGTCTGGCTCGGCGCCAGGGTGACGGGGATGGAGTACGAGGACGGCAAGGGCTATGTCGCCACCGTAACTCACGAAGGAACCGAGACGCGGGTGGAGGCTCGCCTGATCATAGGGGCCGACGGCCCGATGTCCCAGTTGCGGAAAATGGTCGGCATTTCCCACGAAACCCAGCGCTATTCCGGCATGATCGGTCTCGAGGTCGAGGACGCCCATCTGCCGAACCCGGGCTACGGCAACATCTTTCTGAACCCCGCCGGCGTGTCCTATGCCTATGGCATCGGCGGCGGGCGGGCCCGGGTCATGTTCGAGGTGCTCAAGGGGGCGGATTCGAAGGAGTCCATCCGTGAGCATCTGCGTCTGTTCCCCGCGCCCTTCCGGGACGACATCGAGGCGGTGTTGGCGCAGGGCAAGCCCTTGGCGGCGGCGAACTACTGCATCGTTCCGGAGGCGAGCGTTAAGGCGAACGTCGCCCTGATCGGGGATGCGCGGGGCTGCTGCCATCCGCTGACCGCTTCCGGCATCACCGCTGCGGTCAAGGATGCCTTCGTCATGCGGGATGCCCTCCAGGCGACCGGATTGAACTTTGAGGCGGCGCTCAAACGCTATTCGGTCCAGTGCGGCCGCTTGCAACTCACCCGCCGAACCCTGGCGGAAGAGCTGCGCGAGGCGTTCCTGGCACAGACGCCGGAAGCCGAGCTGCTCAGCCAGTGCATCTTTTCCTATTGGCGCAACAGCCCCAAGGGGAGGCAGGCCTCCATGGCCCTGTTGTCGACCCTCGACAGCAGCATCTTCTCGCTGGCTTCGCAGTATGCCCTGGTAGGTCTCCAGGCTTTCCGCCTGCTGCCGCAGTGGCTGAGCGCCAAGACGGCGGGCGACTGGCTCCGAGGCGTGGCGCAGCTCGTTTCCAAAAGCCTCAAGTTCCAGCAGGATGCGCTGAACCAGGCGCTGCGGGCGAAATGACTTCGGGGCGTTTTCGCAAATCTACGCGGCGACCCGCGTAAACACGTCTGCCGGCGCCAGGAGCGCGGCCGCGAATTCTTCGTGGCGGTCGCGATGGCAAAGCCAGGCACGGGTCTTTCCCACGCTCAAACAGTGTCCGAAGGCCTGATCGACCAGGCCTGAAGCCTGTGCGGCGCCGACGCTCGCTTCGACAGGCGGCAGCGGTGCCGATTTGATCAGCACGAGGTCGTCGGCGCCGATTTTCCCGGCGAGCCACACGGCTAGGCTGTCCGAGGTCACTTCCCATCCCGGTTTTACGGCGATGTCGTCGGGGTGGGGGAGCCATACCGCGGATTTCCCTTCCTCGAGCAGCGTTCGCACCGCCGCCGGGTCCCGGGCGGTTTCCAGATCGGGCTCCAGTCCTTTCAGCATCAGGCCGTATTGTGCCATCGCCAGGATGGCCATGGCGTGAGCGGCCTCATCGCCGAAAGCTCGGCGCTCCTGGGCCCGGCGCACAGCATCCGCGAATTCTCCACCGCCGGGGACGATCGCTACCCCGGAATTTTTCAGGGTTCGCAGCCAAGGGACCAATGTAGGGGAGTCGCCAAGGCTGCCACCGAGCTTAACGACCCACATGGTCGCCGGTACGGGCGATGCGGAAGCGCTCCAGAAGGTTCAGCAGTGCGGCGGCCTTGTCGAAGCATTCCTGGTATTCCGAGGAGGCCGAAGAGTCCGCCACGATGCCGCCGCCGGCCCAGAAGCGGATCGTGCTGTCCGACTGCACCAGGGTGCGGATGGCGATGTTGGTGTCCATGTTGCCATCGAAGCCGAGATAGCCGATAGCGCCGCAATAGACGCCGCGCCGGTTGGGTTCGAGTTCCTCGATGATTTCCATGGAGCGGATCTTGGGTGCCCCGGTAATCGAGCCGCCGGGAAAGCTGTCGCGCAGCAGGCTGATGGCGTCGTGGCCGGGCGCCAGCGTGCCGGTGACGGTGCTGACCAGATGGTGGACGGTGGCGTAGCTTTCGACGTCGAAAAGCTTGGGTACCCGCACCGAGCCGGGCTGGCAGTGTTTGCCTATGTCGTTGCGGAGCAGATCCACGATCATCAGGTTCTCCGCCCGGTCTTTCTCGCTGTGCCGCAGGGTTTCCTCCTGGCGGCGATCTTCCAGAGGATCGGTGGAACGTGGCCGGGTGCCCTTGATGGGCTTGGTTTCCACCCTGCCGTCGAGCACGCGCAGGAAGCGCTCCGGAGATGAGCTGAGTATGCGCGCCTGGGGTCCGTTGATGAATGCGCTGAAAGGCGCCGGATTGGCCTGGCGCAGGGTCTGGTAAAGCGTCCAGGCGTTGCCGCGGCAGGGCGCGGCAAAGCGCTGCGCCAGGTTCACCTGATAGCAGTCGCCTTCGCGGATGTAATGCTGGATCCGCTCAAAGGCGGCGACGTATTCCCGCCAGTTCATGTTCGCCCGCACCGGTGCCAGCACGTCAAAACCGGTGCGCTGCCATCCCAGCGTCTGGATCTGGCTGAACGACCGCACCAGATGCGGCCAGCGGGCGGCGGTGGCGGGAGAGCGGCCCTGGCTTACCAGCCAGCTGCGGCCTTGCAGATGGTCCACGATCACAGCCCAGTCGTAGACGCCCACGGCCATGTCCGCAATGTTTTCGGCGTCGGCCGCATGTTCCGGCAGTCTTTCCAGCCGCCGGCCCAGGTCGTAGCCGAAATAGCCTATGGCGCCTCCGGTGAACGGCAGTTCGCCGAAAGGATTGGCGGTGGCGCCCAGCTCCCGACGCAGGAGGGAAAACGGATCTTCCGGCGACAGGGCGACCTCGCCGCCCTGCCGGCGGATCTCGCTGAGGCGGCCGCGCGCAACCAGCGTGGCCGTCGGCTCGGCGGCGATGATGTCATAGCGGCCGTGCCTGCAATGAGGAAAGCCGCTGTCGAGGAATACTGCCCAGCGCCGGTCCGCCCACGGCCCGAACAAGGCGGCGCTGTCTTGGAAATAGGGAAGTTCGGCGATTCGGGGGGTCATGCTTTTTCCTGGAGCGGGAACGCCAGACAGGCCACGGCCGCCGCCGGAAGGCAATCTGAAACCGAGAGCGCCGTGGCGGTGGCTGGGCGGGGAAGGAGCTCAATGGCGTCCAGATAAGTCCGGCCCGAGCGTGCGGCGATGACACGAGCCAGGAAACGCCCTGCGCCGGCGCCGACCAGCGGGCTCTCCGCCGGCAGCAGGGTTCGGGAGAACTGCCGTTCGACCGCTCGGGTGATGCGTGAAAGCTGGCGCTCCCGCAAACAGAGGGCCAAGTGTCGCCATTGCTCGGGGCTGCCGTCGTCCCGGTCTCGTCCCAGCAGCCGCGCAAGGCGCCGTTCACTGCCGGCGACGCTCTTCTCGCCGCCATCCGCCGCAGGCATCTGGTCCGTGTGTTCTGCGAGTTCGCCGGTGAGGCGATAGATGTCGGCGGTGGTCGCGAAGTGTTCCGCCATGAGGTTGACCCATTCTCCTTCGAAGGGAAGCTCGTCGGCCAGCGCCATGGCGGAGGTGCGCACGACGCCGGTGTAGATGAGTTCATCGTATCGCAATCTGTCATAATCGGTATAGCCTCGGCTATGGACCTCTCCGCCAGCCAGTACGATCAGATCGGTCGTCGTGCTGCCGATGTCGACGAGCAAGGCCGGCTGCCGCAGTTGGTTGGCGATGAGTGATGCGCTTGCCAGCCAGTTGACCGATGCAATGTCGAGTGCATGTTGAGGCTTTACGGCGTCGGCACGGAGGAAGCCAGCGCGTCCGGCGAAAACCAGGATTCGGTCTGCGCCGAAACGCCGTAACATCGTCGACATCAGAGCCTGAACCCCTGCAGCGCGGTTTTCGAAATGATCTGCCAGTTCGCCGGTCATCGTGACGGCGTGGCGGCAGGAGGGGGTGATGCCGAGATCGCTCACGGCTGCGGAAAGGGCGCTTTCCAGTTTTTCCGGACCCAACCAAAGAGGGGAGGGGTATTGCCGGACGTCGGCGATGGTGCCGGTGTCCGACAGGGCGACGGCTTTGAGGTGAGCCCCGCCAATGTCCCAGCCGACCAGTTCAATGCGCATCGGAGTGCTCCAGATTCAGAGTAACCGGCCTTCCCCGTCGAGTCCGGGGGGAGGGCAGACGGCCGGTCCGGTGGAGTTCGAGGGTCATGGCGGCGGGATTTTCCCCGGTGGCCGCCTTCAGGCCGGCGTAGGAGGTAGTCACCCGAGGGTTGACTTCAAGGATGACGGGGCCGTCGGCTGTCCGGATCAGGTCTATTCCCGCATAGCCCCAGAGTTCCGGCAGTGCGGTTGCCACGCCGCAGGCGAGCGTTTGCCAGCGGCCGTCCGGATCGTCCAGGGCATTGACGGTGCAACCGCGAAGGGCGAATCCGTCGCCGGTTTTTTCCACGTGCTGGCGGTTGCAGCTCAGCAAGCGGGCATGGCCGCGGGAAAACAGGACGCTGAGACTGAAGGAATCGCCTTCGAGCAACGGCTGTGCAATCCACCGCCCCGGCCCCGGAGCGAAATCACATCCGGACCGGATGACCCTTGCGCCCTCGCAGCCGGCGCCGTCATCGGGCTTGACGACGAGGGCGGATGAAGCATCGTATTGCCGCGCCGGCCAGGATGAAGTCGGTACGGTCGGCAGACGGTGGCGTTCCAGTGTCTTGGCCGTCGCGAGTTTGCTCGCCGCGACCGTGACGGCACTCGCGGGGCTGGTCAGCAGCGGGGTTGCCGTGCGCTCGACCTCCCGGCAGAGCCGTTCGAGCACGCCGCCGGTTTCCGGCGCGATGGGCCAGGCCGCGTCGCACTGTCCGATGGCGTCCTGCCAAATCCGGTCGGGCTCGTCTCCCGCCGCGATGGGCGTGGCCGTGACGCCACGCGGCAGGCAGCCGAAATCCAGGCGGTCGTCCCGGAGGATGAGCGGCCTGACGCCCGGTATCTCGAGCAGGTCCTCGACCAGAGCGCGCAGCATGAGGTCGCCTTCGGTAGCAAGCCCGGGCGGCAGAGGTTTCTGCCGCAGGCCGCCGCCGGTGATGAACTCGAAAACCAGTATGTCCATGCGCCCGATTTCTAAGGAGGGGCGGCCAACGCCAATGAATCAATGAAGATCATTCCCGTGCTCGATCTCACGCAGGGGCTTGTCGTTCATGCTGTCAAAGGGCGGCGCGAGAGCTATCAGCCGCTCAGCAGCCCTCTCTGCCGGGATGCCGATCCCTTCGCGGTGGTTGAAGCCTTCCTGAGTCTCCATCCGTTCGACACTTTTTATATCGCCGATCTGGACGCCCTCATGGGCTTCGGCTGTCAGAACAGGCTCGTTGCGGCGCTGCGTACGGCGTTTCCCGGTATTGTCTTTTGGCTGGATCAAGGGGTGCCCGAGGCAAGGGAGGCGGCGCGGGACGCCATCGTCCCGGTCATCGGCAGTGAATCGCTTCCGGCGGTGGAGCGGCTGCAGCGAATTACGGCTCACGATTGGATCTTGTCGCTGGACTTTTTCGACGGGGGGCTGAAAGGGTGTTCCGAAATCCTGGACACGCCGCAAAGCTGGCCGGAGAGGGTGATCGTCATGACTCTGAACCGGGTCGGCAGTTTCGACGGTCCCGATCTGGGTCTCCTCGACCGCGTCCGTCAACTGGCGCCGGACAGGGCGCTGATAGCGGCGGGAGGAGTGCGCCACGGCGGAGACCTGGAGGCTCTGGAGGGGCGGGGTGTTCATGCCGTTCTGGTGGCGAGCGCTTTGCATTCCGGCTCGCTCGAATTGAGCCGGCCCAGCGGTGCAGCACCCTGAAAAAAGGAAAAGCGCTAAAAACAGCGCTTTTCCCTTACCGCTGCGAAACTGCCAAAAAATCCGGCAGTCCAGGCAGATCGCAATTAGTTGTGAGCTGCGAACGGATGAGCTTCGCTGCCCTTGCGAGCGACGACGTCTGCAGCCTTCGGCTCGCCGGCGACGGCGCGCTTGATGGACAGCTTGGTCGCTTCGTAGTTGTAGTCCTGGATCTTCGCGTCGTCTTCGGCCAGCCAGTGGATGAACACGCCCACGCAGATGAACAGGTCGTCGGCTTCGTCGGCCGGAATGGTGCCGTCTTCCACGCAATCGGCAACGGCCATGGCGACACCGCGCTGTGCAGGTCCGAACATCTGGGTGGCCTGCTTGCCGTTCTTGATGGTGACCTTGTTGAACATGACGGTGTTCGGCTTGCACAGCAGGTTGGGTGCAACCACTGCCAGCAGGGAGGTGAAGCCGTCTTTGTTGTTGGTCAGGGTGTTGGCGAATGCCGCTTCCGCAGCGCTGCCGCGGGGACCCATGATCAGGTCGATGTGAGCGATCTCGTTGCCGCCGCCGCACAGTGCTTCGCCGACCAACAACTTGTTTACTTTACCCATCTGAATTTCCTCTTGTGAAAAAAACGAAAAAAACTTTTTTAATAAGGACATGGTTATTTCCCCGGGAGAGGTTCTCAAGACCGAAGTTTCTCGCGGAGTGTCCGCATCGGTCCCACGTGTCCGAAGGTTTAACCCCGGCGTGTCCCGGCGAAAATCGCCTCCAGGCGCACGGCGAGCAGACCGGCGACCGTCAGGTCGGCAGTCGTGCCAGGGTTTATCCCGCACGTCTTGAAATCGGCATCCACGTCCCGTAGAAGCCCCAAAACCGATTCAGGTCGCGCGGTATAGGACAGCGTTTTCTCGATGAGCACCATCTTCTCCGATACCCACGGGGAGTAACGGGGCCCGAATTTGCGTTCGATGTGGCTGTCCGGAATACGCGCAAGCACACCGGAAAACGCAGCCACCGCCGCCCAGCCTTCATTGTCCCATCGGGACAGCGCACTATGATAGCGTGGAATTATGAAATCAAAAACATCCGTATAGTCGCAGGTGTATTGAAAGGCAATGCGGTCCCGGCCGGCGGCCAGCCGCATCGCGTCGCGCAGCGGGATGCTCGGCGGGATGCGCACATCGTGCTCGGGGGCTTCGCCCAGGCCGCCGGGTTGGGCCAGGCGGATGGCCCGGTACACCCACGCGGCGTCATCAATCGTGGTGGCGCGTAGGACTCGTTGCAGGCCGTTTCTCAGTGATTCTTCTTTCCGTTTGGTCTGGCCTGCGGCGATCAGTGGCGCGGCCAGGAGCACGATGCCCAGATTGGTGTTGCACTCCACTGCGTCCCACGTGGCTTCGATTGCCCGGTAAATGCGTTCGCCCAGGCACGGTTCCGTCCGGCACAGCTCCGGCGCGCTGGCCAGAGCGCTCTGCCGGAAATGTTCCACGGTCATGCCATGGCCTTCGGAGTGCACGCTGACGTTGCCGGGTTTGAATGCCTGCAGTTCGGTCTCGCACGCCCAGCGATAGGCGGCTTCGAGTGACGCGGCGGACACGGTCATGTCGCGGCGCAGCGCACGGACTCGGCGTGTTGGCAGCGGCCGAGAAAGTCGTCGGCGAGCAGATCGGCGATGACCACGTCGCTGACGCTCTGAAGGCCCTTCCACGCTGGCACGCTGTTGACTTCCAGTACCGTGTAGCGCCCGTGCTGGTCGCGGATGATGTCGACGCCGGCATAGGCCATGTCCAGTGTCCTGGCGGCATCTTCCGCCAGGCGGCACAGGAGGATGTCGTCGAGCCGGGCAGGTTCGCAGCGCGCGCCTTGCGCCACGTTGTTCAGCCAGGTCACGCCACAGCGGCGCATCGCCGCCACGGTGCGCCCGCGGATGACGAAAATGCGCCAGTCGTGGGGGGCGTTCTCGTCGCAGCAGACGTAACGCTGGAGGTAATAGATTCCGTTGGCGGGGGCCAGGTTTGCCAAGTCTTCCAGGCGGTCGTGGCGTTGCAGGCCGGTGCCTTGTGAGCCGAACAACGGCTTGGAGACGAGGCGATGCCCGGCCGCCAGCTCGCGGCGGGCGATCTCCATGGCGGCCTCGGGATCTCCGAGCACCCAGGTCGGCGGTGTCGGAATCCCGGCCCGCAGCAGCAGGAAGCTGGTCATGCCCTTGTCCACGGTGCGTTCGATGGCCCGGGCATCGTTGTAGACGGGGATGCCGAGCAGGTTTAGCCCGTGCAGGATGTCGAGGTAGAAGGTCACCTGTTCCAGCGAGCCGCCTGGGACGCCCCGTACGAACACGCCCGCGGGCAGGTGTTCGCGGAAGCCCGGCAGGCGGACCGGCAGCGCCGGGTCTACCAAGTCCAGCCGGCAGTCGGTCAGCGACACGTAGGCGCAGCCGAAACCGCGCTCGGCGAACGCCTGTTTCAGCCGCGCCCCGTGCCAGCCCGGGTCATCCGTGATGATGGCGATGCGCCCCGGTTCAGCCACCGAACGAACGCTCCAGGAGTTCCACGTCCACTTCCCCGGCATGGAAGCTGCGGCCGGAGTCCACGGTTGTGACTATCACGCTGGCTGGGCTGAACAGCATGGCGTCGACTTTGAAGAAGTCGTATTTGTATTCCTTGAATACTTCGGCGAACGGCTTGCCGTAGTCCCGCGAGACCGAGCTCGGCAGCTCATTGGCCAGGGTTTCGGCGGCTTCATCGCTGCCCTTGACGAACAGATGTACGCGCCCGCCAAACAAGATGGCGTCGTTGGTGCGGCCCATGGCCTTGATGAAGTTCGGGTGCGGCGGCGGCACCGGGGCGCAGCCGGTGCCGTCGATGATGTTTTCCAGTGGGAAATGCAAGGCATGCGCCTTGTGCAAGGCGACTTCGAGTACCCGTGCCACTACCTGCATGCCGCCCGCCAGACTGCTGGTCGGGGTGAGGATGACGGTGAGATGATTGGGATCCAGCTTGCAGGCGCGGGCGATTTTGTCGGTGACCTCGACCGGCGGGATCTTGTCGACTTCCATCACGATCGCCGTTTCGGTATGGCTGTCACGGTAGTTCAGTTCCTTGTACAGCTCTTCCACGGGCTCTTCGTTGCCGTCCTTGATTTTGGTGGCCATGGCGCGCGCCGGTCCCGAGCCGAGGGCATAGAAGCCTTCCTTGCCTTCGCCGTGCGAAAGGCTCCACCCGGCATATTGGCTGCCGAGGCAGGCGATCACCGGATTGGAGGTGTGGACGTTAACCATCAACGGCCATTTGCTGAAGGTGTCGGTGTGGGTGAGCGTGACGCGCCCGAGCCCGCCCATACAGATTTCGCCGATGAGGCGGCCTGCTTCCAGGCTTCCGGGTACCTTGATGCCTGCGTCGATGATGGTACAGCCGTTGGGCAGCCGGTCGATCTGGAGGCGCAGCTTGTCGGCATAGGTGATCAGGTATTTGACGATGGGCTGGCTGTGAGCGTTGACGCTGACGCGGTTCTGCATGATGGTCCTCTTGAAAATAGGAATTACGGATGTTTCGCTGATCGGCTGCCGGGCGGGCGGCAGATGGCCGCGAGATCGTACCCGGCGGTCATCGTTCGCATGAGGGAGGTTTCCCGTGCGACGAGACTTCGAAGCACGCCGCTTACGTCGGCTCCTTCGGCTGTGATCGTGCACAGCGGTGCGCCTTTCTCGATGCTGCACCCGGGGCCGGGCCGGTCCCGGCACCACGATGGCCATTCTAGTGGCCCTCGAGGCTTCACGTCATCGGGGGCGTAGAGGATTCGGAAGGCACGGACCGGGCTTGCGGACACTTCAAATTCGGGCAGCCTCTCGAGGCAGGCGCGGATATGAAGCCTGGCCAGGCCGGAGGGGAACTCGTCGTCGTAAAGCGCCATGGTAGCGCTGGGGCGCGGATTGAGTTCGAGCACACGGATTTCCCCATCCTTGCCTGCCATGAAATCGAGGCTGTTCAGGCCGCGCAACCGCAGAGCCGGGACGAGCCCGGCCACAATCCCGCGTACCGTCTCCCGTTGGGACACGCTCAGCGATGCCCGGTTGATTGCTCCGGCAAACCGGAACGGCAGGTGCGGATCGGTTGCCAATGTCCAAAGGGTATTGAAACCGACGATTTTCGATTCCGTGCCATCGGCTAGAAACAAGGCCGACATGGGGGGGGTGTCAAGGTGGCGCTGGAAGTAGCGGTCCGGTCTTGAGGTTTCCGTATCGCTGGCGAAAGCCACGGCGCCTCCACCCTCGCTACCGCCATGCTTGACCAGCCAGCCGCAAACGTCGCGGGGCGGGTCGAAGCGCGTTTCCGGGAACGGTATACCCAGGCCGGAAAGCAGTGCAAAGAACAGGCGGGGCGTCTTTGCGAGCCGGACGGTTTCTGCGGCATTGCCCGCGAGGAGGCGTCCCCGGGCGAGGTGTTCGATCACGCCGGGCAGCGAATCCAGGCCGCCGCCGTAAAGCGCGACGTCGGTGGGTTCCATCCGGTCAAGGGCCGATCGCAGGGCAGAGGCGTCGAAGCCGTTCCTGCCGAGCGGCACGACCCGGCATTCGCTGCAGTGTTCCCGGGTGTCAAGGTCGCCGAATCCGTCGATCGCGAACGGCGTCCATCCTCCTCGCTTCAGCGAGCGGCTGAGAGTGGAGGCGGATGCCGCAACCACCAGGGCGGAGCCGGTTTCCCCCATCTGGATGCTAGGCTTGGGCGGGATCCGGCTCGGCGGCCGGTATTGCAAGCGTCACGTCGGCCCCCCGGTTGCGGGGGCGGGCGATCTTGAAATCGAGATACGCCGCGATATCCGGCGCGCCGTTCGCCGCCGCCAGCCGCTGCGCCTCTCGTTCGGAAGCGACGAGACAAAAGCCCGTCGGTCCCCAAGAGCTCTGCCCGACGCCCACAGCCCCTTGGGTTGCGAGCCACTCGAGGGCTGCGGCGACGTCGGGGCTGGTGAAGCGCCCGCCTTGTGCGGGCGCGAAATAGTCGCCCACGGATCGTTGGATCTCGGTGATGCCGGCACCGAAGGTCTCGAGCCGGTTTTCCGCGAGGGCGGGCAATGTCTGCATCAGAATCAGGTGGCTCAGGCGGGCGGCCTCGTGCTCCGGGAACGGCGGCAAGGCCCGGAAGGCGTCGATTTCCTGCGAGCCGTGAAGGCCCTGTCCTCGTGAGTCGAACACCAGGATGAAGCGCCAGTCTTCCGGTATCGGCAGGCGCGCGATCACCGGCGGGCTGACGGTTTGCGGGCCGCGTCCGCCGTCGACGATCAGTCCGCCCTGTTCGAACGATGCCAGTCCGATTCCCGACCGCGCGCCCCTTTCGATGAGCGGCGCGAGATCTCTGGGAGTGAGCGGCAGCCCATAGGCCCGGATCAGAGCGCTGCCCAAGGCAAGAGCCATTTGCGTGCCGGATCCCAGGCCTACATGCTCCGGAATTGCGGATTCGATTTCGACTGTGGCTGATCCCGGCAGGCTCAAAGCGGCTTGGAGCTTTTCCAGGATTGCCAGCGCTTTTTCCGCCGACGGTCCGACAACGCGCGGCTCTCGGCTCGGCCAAAGGTTCAGGCGCGTGGATATGTCCTCGATCGCGACGCCGATGCTGCCGAATCTGCGCCCGAATGTGCCGGAGATGTCGATGAACCCGAGATGCAGACGGGCGGGGGCGTGGACGCGGACGCGGGGAGACGGTTTCGGCATGGCGTTCGGAGGGTGATGCTGGGGCGATATCTGCGCCGGTCGAGGGGCTTGGCGCGTTCGGTCGACACGGCGCGGCAAAAGGTCTTTAGCCTAGAGGAATGGGACCGTTTTGTCGATTGTTCGCCCCGTTCGGCATGGCTGGCCGCAAGTTGAAAAACGGGTCTGGATTCCCTATTCTTGCCAGCCACGCGGATGGCTGCCTGTCCACGTCCCTGATGACGCCGGATTTGGAACCACTTCAGACTCTCAATCAGAGCATATTAAGGAAAGGGCATGACCGACAACACCTCGGCCAAGGTCTGGGACAACGTTCCCAGTCCGTTCTGCGGTATCGCCTCCGACGACCTGAAAGTTGAGGTTTCCGGTTCGAGCGTGCGGGTGCTGGCAAATGGCGATGCCGTCACGATTCCCGGTTTCGAACTACCCGTGACCGATTGCGCTCCCCGTATCGCCGGCAAGCCGGTTTCCCTGGCTGAGGCGGTGCAGCGGGCGGCGACGATTCTGAGGGATGCCAGGCTGCCGGTGTTCAGCGGCTTCGGAACCGATGTCAACGACACTCGCGCCGCGCTCTCGCTTATCGACAAGGCCCGCGGTGTCTTCGATCAGGCCCGCGCCGGCGGCGGCGTCCGCAACCTGCTGGTGCTGGCCGATTCGGGTTGGATCGCGACGACGCTGGCCGAAGTGAAGAACCGCGTCGAAGTGCTCCTGGTGTTCGGCAGCGATGTCGAGGCCGCCTTTCCCCGTTTTTTCGAGCGCTTCGTCTGGAACCAGGAAACCCTGTTCGGGCAGGATCCCGCCAAGCGGGAAGTGATCTATCTCGGCCGGGCTCCAAGTGGCGATGCGGCTGCATCTCCCGACGGGCGTCGTCCACAGGTGATCGAATGCGCTCCCCAGCATTTGCCGGAACTCGCCGCTGCGCTGTCGGCCCTTGCGCGGGGTGCATCGCTCCAAGCCGAAACGGCGGGCGGCGTGCCGGTCGCTGCGCTGCAGGGCGTCGTGGACCGGCTCAAGCGATCGAGCTACAGCGTCGTGACATGGGTGGCCGGGCAGCTCGATTTTCCCCACGCCGACCTGACGGTGCAGCAGGTTTGCCAGGCGGTGACGGCGCTCAACAAGGAGACCCGCGCTGCGGTGTTGCCCTTGGGGGGGCAAGACGGCGACCGGACCGCCAGCCAAGTCTGCGCCTGGCTGACCGGCTATCCTACCCGCGTGAGTTTCGCCCGCGGCTTTCCCGAATACGACCCGTACCTCAACGATACCGCGCGCTTGCTGAGCGAGGGCGAAGCCGACGCGCTGGTCTGGGTGTCCAGCCTCTCGGTGGCGCCGCCGCCGGCCGCCGAGCTGCCGACGGTGGTGATCGGCCGTTCCGGCATGCAGTTCGACAAGGAGCCGGAGGTGTACATTCCCGTCGGCGTTCCGGGTATCGACCATGCGGGCCACATGTACCGCTGCGACAACGTCGTGGCCATGCCGCTCTATCCGCTGCGCGATTGCGGGTTGACGAGTGCTGCCGCCGCGCTGGCGGCGATCGAGCAGTCGCTCTAGCGCCTGCTTCCTTGGGAGATTCGAAATCATGCTGATCAAGCTTACGGGCGGCACCGTTTACGATCCGGCGAACGGCATCAACGGACAGGTGCGCAACCTTTTCATCCGCGACGGCAGGATTGTCCATTCGCTGAACGGCGCAACGCCGGATCAAGAGTACGACCTGCGCGGCAAGGTGGTGATGGCCGGCGCCATCGACATGCATACCCACATCGGCGGCGGCAAGGTGACCATCGCCCGCAACCTGCTGCCGGAAGACCATCGTGCCGACCCCGAGCCGCGCCGGGGCCTGATGCGGGCAGGCTGCGGCCACGCCGCACCTTCGACCCTGACCACCGGCTACCGTTACGCGGAGATGGGCTACACCGCCGGTTTCGAGCCCGCCGTGCTGCCCATCAATGCGCGCCAGGCCCACATGGAGATGGCGGACGTTCCGCTGTTGGACGTCGGCGGCTACGTCATGCTGGGCAGCGACGATTTCTTCCTGCGGCTCTTGTCCTCCGGAACCGACCAGCAGCTGATCAACGACTACGTCGCCTGGACGATCCGTTCCGCCAAGGCGATCGGCATCAAAGTGGTCAATCCCGGGGGCATCAGCGCGTTCAAGTTCAACCAGCGCATGCTGGATCTGGACGAAAAGCACGTGTACTACGGCGTGACGCCTCGGCAGATTCTGAAATCCCTCGCGCGCGCCGTCCATGAACTGGGCGTGCCGCATCCGCTGCACGTCCACGGCTGCAACCTCGGGGTGCCGGGCAATGTCGAGACGACGCTGAACACCATCAGCGGCATCGAAGGCCTGCCGATGCATCTGACCCACATCCAGTTCCACAGCTACGGCGTCGAGGGGGACCGCAAGTTCTCCTCCGGCGCGGCGCGCATCGCCGAGGCCATCAACGCCAACAAGAACATCACGATCGACGTCGGGCAGATTCTATTCGGCCAGACCGTCACGGCTTCGGGCGATTCGATGCGTCAGCACGCCAACGCGGGCCATGCCCACCCGGACAAATGGGTCTGCATGGACATCGAATGCGACGCCGGCTGCGGCGTGGTGCCGTTCAAATACCGCGACAAGAACTTCGTCAACGCGCTGCAGTGGTGTATCGGCCTGGAAACCTTCCTGCTGATCGAAGATCCCTGGCGCGTCTTCCTGACCACGGATCACCCCAATGGGGCGCCGTTCACCGCCTATCCGCATCTGATCCGGCTGCTGATGGACAAGAGCTTCCGCAACGACATGTTGTCCACGGTCAATCCGGAAGCGGCAGCGCTGAGCACCCTGGGGACGCTCGACCGCGAATATTCCTTATATGAAATCGCCATCATGACCCGGGCCGGCGCGGCCCGGCTGCTGGGGCTGACCGACCGCGGCCACCTGGGGGCAGGAGCGGCGGCGGACATCACCGTCTACACCGATCAGGCCGATAAGGAAAAGATGTTCACCCGGCCGGATTACGTCTTCAAGGACGGCGAACTGGTCGTGCGCAACGGCGAGGTCGTCAAGGTCGTGTGGGGAAATCTGCATACCGTCCAGCCGGAATTCGACAGCGGCATCGAAGCGCGGCTGCGCGATTACTTCGACCGCTACCACACCATGAAGCTCGATAATTTCGTTATCAACGATTGGGAAATCGAGGGCGATGGCCGCAGCAAGATCCTCGTCCATCCCTGCCATCAGGGGGCACGGTCATGATCATCAACGGCGTACATATCGACGAGACGTTCGCGGAGGCGTTCCCGATGCGCGCCACGCGCGTGATCGTCACGGCCCAGAATCTCAAGTGGGCCCATCACGCGGCCCAGGCCATGACGGGCTTCGCGACCTCGGTCATCGCCTGCGGCTGCGAAGCTGGCATCGAGCGGGAACTCGATCCCGCCGAAACTCCGGACGGACGTCCTGGCGTATCGGCGCTGCTGTTCGCCATGGGCGGCAAGGGGCTGGCGAAGCAACTGGAGACACGGGCCGGGCAGTGCGTGCTGACCTCGCCCACCTCCGCGCTGTTCGCAGGGATCGACGAAGGCGAGCAAATCCCCCTGGGGAAGAATCTGCGTTATTTCGGTGACGGCTTCCAGATTTCCAAGCGGATCGGCGGCAAGCGCTATTGGCGCGTACCGGTTATGGACGGAGAGTTCCTCTGCCAGGAGACCACCGGGATGATCAAGGCGGTCGGCGGCGGCAATTTTCTCATCCTGGCCGAATCGCAGCCCCAGGCGTTGGCCGCGTGCGAGGCGGCGATCGAGGCGATGCGCAGGATTCCCAACGTCATCATGCCGTTCCCCGGCGGCGTCGTCCGGTCGGGTTCCAAGGTCGGCTCGAAGTACAAAACCCTGCCGGCATCGACCAACGACGCCTTCTGCCCGACCTTGAAAGGGCAAACGCGGACCGAGCTTTCGCCGGAAATCGAGTCGGTGATGGAAATCGTGATCGATGGCTTGAGCGATGCCGATATCACCAAGGCGATGCGCGCAGGCATCGAGGCGGCTTGCGGGCTGGGTGCAGCCAACGGCATCCGGCGCGTCAGCGCCGGCAACTACGGTGGCAAGCTCGGGCCGTTCCTGTTCCACCTCCGCGAAATCATGGCTTGAACGCCGTCAGGCCGCGGCCAACAAGGAATCGATTATGACTGCATTGAGCTTTACGCTGAAGTCGCCGCTGCAGCAGCGGCTGGACGTTTCTCCGCTCGTTCCGGATTTATTGGTGGGCAAGTCGCAAAAGGAGGTTTCCGCGCTGACCCTGCAATACGGCAATCATCGGATCGCCGCGGGGGAACTGTTCGCTATCGAAGGAGACGATGCGGAGTCGGTCCGTATTTCCGGCTCGCCGAAACTCGACTTCGCCGGCAGAGGGATGACGCGAGGTTCCCTCGTTATAGAGGGTGATGCTGGCGCTTACGCCGGTATGCACATGAAAGGAGGGCGTTTGTACGTGTCAGGTTCAGCCGGCCTGTATACGGCGTGCGAGCTCAAGGGCGGTATCGTCGAGATTTCCGGGAATGTCGGCGACCTGCTCGGCGGCGCTCTTCCCGGCAATAAAAAGGGCATGTCGGAAGGCGTCGTGATCGTTCGCGGCGATGCCGGAGACCGCGTCGGCGACCATATGCGCCGCGGTTCAATTCTGATCGAGGGCAATGCCGGGTCGTATCTCGGGGCCCGGATGACGGCCGGCACGATAGCCGTACGGGGTCGCATCGGCGCCTGTGCCGGCTATGCCATGAAGCGCGGAACCCTGTTGCTGTATGGTTCTCCGGTGGCCATCGGCGCCACCTTCAACGACTGCGGTCTGCATACCCTGGGTTTCCTGCCTTTGCTGCTCAAGGGGTACTACGGTCTGGACACTTGGTTCTCTGGCCCTCAAGCACGCCGCGCGCGCGCGCGTCGGCTGGCCGGAGATCTGTCGGTGCAAGGCAAGGGCGAAATCCTGTTGGTCGCTTGACCCCCACCAGCGCGTCCCGCGCATACCGTTTGCGGGTCTAGCCTCCCTTGCCAGTCGGGATGGCAGCGGGCCTCCTCGCCCCTTTCTGCCCGCTATTTTTTCTAATGGATGGCGAATCTTTCAGCAGATTCATGACGTTGGCTTGCACAAACGAGCCTGCGTCAAAATGCCGCAGATTTTTCTTGACAGTCTCGGGTTGGGTGATAGACTGCGACCCACCAAAAGGGCCGGCATGCCTGAAAGCACGGTTCTGAGGGGCGGCAAGGATGCATGAAACAAGCAGGGAAGTGAGAGAAGATTCATCGGCGCAATGCGCTGATGTTTATGTCGATATAACAGTTGGAGGTAAAAATGGCAGCAACAACTTTGGGTGGTGCAGCTGCGGCCGAAGCGCCGCTGCTGGACAAGAAGTGGCTGGTTTTCGCTATCACTATCTACACCGTGTTCTATATGTGGGTGCGCTGGTACGAAGGCGTCTACGGCTGGTCCGCCGGCCTGGACTCGTTCGCACCGGAGTTCGAAACCTACTGGATGAACTTCCTGTACACCGAGATCGTCCTGGAAATCGTGACGGCTTCGATCCTGTGGGGTTACATCTGGAAGACCCGCGACCGCAACCTGGCCGCGCTGACCCCGCGTGAAGAACTGCGCCGCAACTTCACCCACCTGACCTGGCTGGTAGCCTACGCCTGGGCCATCTACTGGGGCGCTTCCTACTTCACCGAGCAGGACGGCACCTGGCATCAGACGATCGTGCGCGACACCGACTTCACCCCGTCGCACATCATCGAGTTCTACCTGAGCTACCCGATCTACATCATCACCGGCTTTGCGGCGTTCCTCTACGCCAAGACGCGTCTGCCGTTCTTCGCGAAGGGCATTTCGCTGCCGTACCTGGTGCTGGTGGTGGGTCCGTTCATGATTCTGCCGAACGTGGGTCTGAACGAGTGGGGTCACACCTTCTGGTTCATGGAAGAGCTGTTCGTGGCGCCGCTGCACTACGGCTTCGTGATCTTCGGCTGGCTGGCGCTGGCCGTCATGGGCGCACTGACCCAGACCTTCTACAGCTTCACTCAGGGCGGACTGGGACAGTCCATCTGTGAAGCCGTGGACGAAGGCTTGATCGCGAAATAAGGAACTGTCAGGCCGGCGGCCGGTTTTCGGGGTTCTGGCGACAGGCCTCAAGCCGGTCCGGCGGCCGGAAGGGACTCGCGGCGATGGGTGTCCGGGGATTCCCGGGCACCGTCGAAAATAAGAAAACGACAAATTTGGAGGTAACTTTAATGAGTGCTGCGCAATCTGCGGTTCGTTCGCACGCCGAAGCGGTCCAGCTGTCCCGGACCATCGACTGGCTGGCCTTGTTCGTGGTGTTCTTCGTGATCGTGGGCTCGTACCACATTCACGCCATGCTCACCATGGGCGACTGGGACTTCTGGTCGGACTGGAAAGACCGTCGACTGTGGGTCACCGTGACCCCGATCGTGCTGGTCACCTTCCCGGCGGCCGTCCAATCCTACCTGTGGGAACGGTATCGTCTGCCCTGGGGAGCGACCGTCTGCATCCTCGGCCTGCTGCTGGGTGAGTGGATCAACCGGTACTTCAACTTCTGGGGCTGGACCTACTTCCCGGTCAACTTCTGCTTCCCCGCCTCGCTGGTGCCGGGCGCGATCATTCTGGACACGGTCCTGATGCTGTCGGGCAGCTACCTGTTCACCGCCATCGTCGGTGCCATGGGCTGGGGTCTGATCTTCTACCCGGGCAACTGGCCGATCATCGCGCCGCTGCACGTACCGGTGGAGTACAACGGCATGCTGATGTCGATCGCCGACATCCAGGGCTACAACTACGTCCGCACGGGTACCCCGGAATACATCCGCATGGTAGAGAAGGGCACCCTGCGTACCTTCGGTAAGGACGTCGCCCCGGTATCGGCATTCTTCTCCGCGTTCATGTCGATCCTGATCTACTTCATGTGGCACTTCATCGGTCGCTGGTTCTCCAACGAACGGTTCCTGCAGGCCACCTGATCGTCACGATCGGGCCCGCGCAAGACCTATGTGAGAGAGCGTCCGGCCGGGTGACTGGCCGGCGAGAGACCCAACAGCAAGAACTCGAAAGAGGAGAGATCATGAAAACAATAAAGGACCGGATTGCAAAATGGTCTGCAATCGGACTGCTGTCCGCCGTGGCAGCGACCAGCTTCTACGCCCGAACGCTGCCGCCCACGGTGAGAAATCGCAGGCCGCGTTCATGCGTATGCGTACCATCCACTGGTACGATCTGACTTGGTCGAAAGAGAAAGTCAAAATCAACGAAACCGTGGAAATCAAAGGCAAGTTCCACGTGTTCGAAGGCTGGCCGGAAACGGTCGACGAACCGGATGTCGCGTTCCTCAACGTCGGCATGCCGGGCCCGGTGTTCATCCGCAAGGAATCGTACATCGGCGGTCAGCTGGTGCCGCGTTCGGTGCGCCTGGAAATTGGCAAGACCTACGACTTCCGGGTTGTTCTCAAGGCCCGTCGTCCGGGTGACTGGCACGTCCACACCATGATGAACGTCCAGGGCGGCGGTCCGATCATCGGCCCCGGCAAGTGGATCACCGTGGAAGGCTCCATGAGCGAGTTCCGGAACCCCGTCACCACCCTGACCGGGCAGACGGTGGACCTGGAGAACTACAACGAAGGCAACACCTACTTCTGGCATGCCTTCTGGTTCGCCATCGGCATTGCCTGGATCGGCTACTGGTCGCGCCGACCGATCTTCATCCCCCGTCTGCTGATGGTGGATGCAGGCCGTGCGGACGAACTGGTGTCCACCACCGACCGCAAGGTGGCGATGGGCTTCCTGGCCGCCACCATCCTGATCGTGGTCATGGCCATGTCCAGCGCCAACAGCAAGTACCCGATCACCATCCCGCTGCAGGCCGGCACCATGCGTGGCATGAAGCCGCTGGAAATGGCAGCGCCGACGGTTTCGGTGAAAGTGGAAGACGCCACCTACCGGGTGCCGGGTCGCGCCATGCGGATGAAGCTCACCATCACCAACCACGGCAACAGCCCGATCCGGTTGGGTGAGTTCTACACCGCGTCGGTACGTTTCCTGGATTCCAGCGTCTACAAGGACACCACCGGCTATCCGGAAGACCTGCTGGCCGAAGACGGCCTGAGCGTCAGCGACAACAGCCCGCTGGCTCCGGGTGAGACCCGCACGGTCGACGTCACCGCGTCGGACGCAGCGTGGGAAGTGTATCGTCTGTCCGACATCATCTACGATCCGGACAGCCGTTTCGCCGGTCTGTTGTTCTTCTTCGACGCAACGGGCAACCGTCAGGTCACCCAGATCGACGCACCGCTGATCCCGTCGTTCATGTAATCGCTCACGGGGAAGTCCTTCGGGGCTTCCCCTCGGCGGTAAAGGTAAAAGCAAAAACCCCCGGCCGGCAACGGCTGGGGGTTTTTGTTTATCCGGGGAAACGTCGAGCCGACGACCATGGCGACCGGCTGCCCTGGATGATGAAGGCGACCGCCCGCCGTGATCGTTTCCCTCGCCCCGGCCCTCTCCCAAAGGGTGAGCAAGGACGAGCGAAGTGTAGGTTAAAGTGTGAAGGCCCGGCTCGCCGATGCTGCCTGACGGGGGCTGCGGGACCGCGTCAGGTGTCGGCGCTCCGAGAAGCCTTCTTGCGCTCGTGTTCCTGTAAAAGCTTTTTGCGGATGCGGATGGTTTGGGGGGTCACTTCCACGAGTTCATCGTCATCAATGAACTCTATCGCCTGCTCTAGACTGAATTTGATTGCGGGAGTCAGGAGGATGTTCTCGTCACTGCCCGCCGCCCGGATGTTAGTTAGCTGCTTCGCTTTCGTGGGGTTGACCACCAGATCGTTTCCCCGTGTATGCACGCCGACTACCATGCCTTCATAGACTTCGTCGCCATGCTCTACAAATAGGCGCCCCCGCTCCTGGAGATTGAATAGCGAGAATGCCAGCGCTTTGCCCGATGTGTTGGAAATCAGGGCCCCATTGGTTCTCTGGCCGATCGCTCCCTTTTTGATCGGTCCGTAGTGATCGAACACGTGATACAGCAGCCCGGTTCCCGATGTGGTGGTGAGGAACTCCGTCTGAAAGCCGATGAGTCCTCGGGAAGGGATGACGTACTCGAGACGCACGCGTCCTTGACCATCCGGCACCATGTTCTGCAAGTCCCCCTTGCGCTCGCCAAGCTTTTCCATGATGGCGCCCTGATGCGCTTCCTCCAGTTCGATCGTCACGAATTCGTAGGGTTCGCAAGGTTCACCGTCGATTTCGCGGATGATGACTTCGGGTCTGGAAACCGCCAGTTCGTAACCTTCCCGCCGCATGTTTTCGATAAGAATAGAAAGATGCAGTTCTCCCCGGCCGGAAACCGCAAATTTATCCGGGTCTGCCGTGTCCTCCACCCGGAGGGCGACGTTGTGGATCAGCTCCCGATTCAACCTGTCACGAATTTGCCTTGAAGTAAGGAACTTGCCTTCCTTCCCTGCGAAAGGCGAATTGTTGACCTGAAAGGTCATGCTCACGGTAGGTTCGTCTACGGTAAGCGGGGGAAGCTGCTCGGCAAACCCAACCGCACACAGCGTATCCGAAATCTCGAGCCCCTCGATACCGGTGAAGGCGATGATGTCGCCGGCGCTCGCCTCCTCCCTCTCGATACGTTCCAGGCCGTGGAACGCCAGGACTTGAAGAATCCGGGCGCCACTTTGCCTGCCATCGCGTTTGATCAGTGTGACAGGAGTGTTCCTTTTGACGGTGCCTCGGGTGATTCTCCCGATGCCGATGACACCGACATAGGAGTTGTAATCAAGGCTGCTCACTTGCATCTGAAATGGGCCGTCGATATCCACATCGGGCGGCGATACATGATTCACGATGGCTTCGAACAGTGGTTCCAGCGTGCCATCCGTGATATCCGGGCTCAGCCCTGCATAGCCGTTCAACGCCGAGCAGTAAATGACCGGGAAATCGAGCTGGGCTTCGGTTGCGCCGAGGCGGTCGAACAGATCAAAAGTCTGGTCCAGCACCCAGTCGGGGCGGGCCCCAGGGCGGTCGATCTTGTTGATCACCACGATCGGGTGCAGTCCCATGGCGAAGGCTTTTTGAGTGACGAAGCGGGTCTGCGGCATGGGCCCGTCCACGGCGTCGACCAGAAGCAAAACCGAGTCGACCATGGAAAGGACGCGTTCGACTTCGCCGCCGAAATCGGCGTGGCCGGGAGTGTCGACGATGTTGATACGATAATCCCGCCATTTGATCGCGGTATTTTTCGCAAGGATGGTGATGCCTCGCTCTTTCTCGAGGTCGTTGGAGTCCATGACGCGCTCACCCACCCGCTCGTGAGCGGCGAAAGTGCCGCTTTGCTGGAGCAGCTTGTCTACCAGGGTGGTCTTGCCGTGGTCGACATGCGCGATGATCGCTATGTTACGTAACTTCTCTACCATGATTCTCAAAGGGGTCGTGTGGGAAAAAAGAAAGCATCCCGCTTCACGGCGAAGCGGGATGCTCATTGAAAAATTTGACCGCGATTCGACTCAGCGGTTTCAAGGGGAACTGTGAGACGCGTTTAGCCTTGCTCCCAGGGGAGACCGCGATAACGCCACCCTCCTTTTGAGCTGCGATGCCGGCTGTCATCCAATGGGCCTTCGAAGCCTTCGACTATATTGTACAGTTTCGAATAGCCGCCGGATGCTAGCTGTTCCGCAGCTTCCTGCGACCGTTGGCCGCTTCTGCACAGGAGCAAGATCGGAGTCGCGCCATCGGGTGCAAGCTGTTTGACCCCTTCGAGGAAATCGGGATTGATTCGCCAGGCCGGTGCAAACTTCCACGGAACGTTGCTAGCTCCCGCCGGGTGTCCGACCATCGCGAACTCGATGGGGTCGCGAACGTCGAGAAGAACGTGATCGGGATGGTCCAGTATGAACTGCCAAGCGGCAGCAGGGTCGATCTGCTCAATCATGAATGGGGTCTCTGGGCTATAAGAAAAGCTTCGTCACGTTGGCCGGCCTCCGGCTTGCCCGTCAGTGCTTCATCCCGATAATAACGGATCAGCAGCCGGTCGAAGAGCCGGATGAGTTCGTTGTCGCGCAACAGAAAGCGCGGGTTGCCGGGGCCCGAAACGCAGGGCTTGCTTTCTACGAAAGTCTGATAGAACAACAAACCGCCAGGTTTGAGCGCGTCCGCGATGTCCTGCGCCAACGCTCGCTCCAGGAATCTGGCGACGACAATCACGTCGTAACCTTGGGCGGACCACTGGCGTTCCATGACATCTGCTACGCGGGTATCGACGGGAAGCGCTTCGGCGCGCGCAACACTGTTCAACGCCTCGATTCCCACCTCCGAAATGTCGATGGCGTCCACCTCGAACCCGCGGCGGGCCAGAAACATGGCATTGCCGCCGAGCCCGCAGGCGAGGTCCAGCGCTCTGCCGCTGGCCGGGAGAAGGTGCTCATTCTCGGACAGCACCGTTGCAGCTCCGGGGAGGGGGCCCTTCCAGTCCCGATATATCCGGTCCCATTTTTGCCGGGTCGTTTCACCGTCCATCGTCAGTTCCTCGAGGCATCCCCCTGGAACATCTGCTCGATGATCGGGATCACCTTCTTGTCGAGCAGGAACATGATGACATGGTCCCCCTCCTCTATGACGGTGTCGTGATGGACTTGTATTACCTCCTGATCCCTGACCAGGGCTCCCATGACCACGCCTGGCGGAATAGGGATGCGGTCTATCGGTATGCCGATCACCTTCGATTTCCCCGGAGTTCCGTGCGCGACCGCTTCGAGCGCTTCAGCGGCACCGTGGCGCAGCGAATGGACCTGGACCACGTCGCCTTTGCGGATATGACGAAGCAGGGCACCTATGGTGGATTGCTGCGGCGAAATGACCAGATCGATCTGGTTGGGATCTACGATATCCGCGTAGGCGGCTTTGTTGACCAGGCTGATGACGCGTCGTGCACCCAGCCGCTTGGCCAGCATCGCGGAGAGGATGTTGGCCTCGTCGTCGTTGGTGATGGCGCAGAAAATATCGGTGTTTTCGATGTTTTCGCTCAACAGCAGTTCCTTGTCGGAGGCGTCTCCCAGCAACACGACGGTATTGGTCAGGTCTCCCGCGATCTTCTTGGCGCGGTCGGCGTTCTTCTCGATGACCTTGACCTGATATCGTTGCTCCAACGCCTGCGCCACCCGCTTGCCGACATGCCCGCCCCCCGCGAACATGAGCCGCTTGTAGGGCTTGTCGAGCTCACGCAGCTCACTCATCACATCGCTGATTTCCTCGGATGAGGCCATAAAGAACACTTCGTCGCCGTGTTCTATCGTCTGCCGCCCGTTCGGGATGATCGGGCGAGCATTGCGGAAAATGGCGGCGATCCGGGCATGGACATTCGGCATGTGCTGATGAAGCTCGCGGATTTCCCGGCCGACCAAGGGGCCTCCCGTCAGCGCCCGGACCGACACCAGCCGGACCCGCCCTTCGGAGAAATCCAGAACTTGGGAGGCGCCTGGATACTGCAGCAGCCGTTCAATCATCTGGGTGACGATCTGCTCGGGACTGATGACCACGTCTATGGGCAGGCCTTCCTTCGAGAATATCTCCGGATAGCTCAGGTATTCGATGGCGCGCACCCGCGCTATCTTTTTCGGGATGTTGAACAGGGTGTGCGAGATATGGCAGGCCAGCATGTTGGTTTCATCATCGCTGGTCACCGCGATGAGCATGTCGGTGTCGTCGGCGCCCGCGCGCTTCAGTACCGTGGGATGCGCCGCATTACCCTGTACGGTGCCGATGTCGAAGCGGTCGTGCAACTCCCGCAAGACACTGGTCTGTTTGTCGACGACTACGATGTCGTTATCCTCGCTGCAAAGGCTGGCAAGTACGCTCGTGCCGACCTGGCCGGCACCCAGGATAATGATCTTCATCAGCGCTTGTCTTTGAATTTGATGCCCAAGGCGTTGAGCTTTCGATACAAATGCGTACGTTCCAGGCCGATAGCCTGGGATAGCCGGGCAACGCTGCCGCCGTATTTGTCCAGATGGTATTCGAGATAAGTCTTCTCGAAGCGTTCGCGGGCCTCCTTCAGAGGAAGCTCGAAAAAGTCGGATTTGCCTTCCGCTCTAAGCGTGTCGGTCGTGCCGCCGAGTATAGATTTGACCTCGTCCAGTGAGACATCTTCGCCGCTGCCCAGAATCAAGAGCCGCTGGACCAAGTTTTTCAGCTCCCGGATGTTGCCGTTCCAGGCGTAGTGACGTAAGAAATTCTGTACCGACACCGGAAAGCGCCGGAACGGGAGCTTTTCCCGGCTGGCGAAATAGTCAACATAAAAGCGGAGCAATTCCGGGACGTCCTCGCTGTGTTCTCGAAGCGGCGGAATTTTGAGCGTCACAGCATTCAGCAAATAAAACAGTTCCCGGCGGAAAAGTCCGGCGCGGACTGCATCGTCCAGGGGCACATGCGTCGATGCGACCAGACGGAAATCCGTGTGGATGGGTTCGGTTCCACCGACGCGGTAAAACGCACCGGTCTCCAACGCTCCCAGGAGGCGCACTTGGGTTTCCGGCTCGAGATCGGAGACGTCCTCGAGAAAAAGCGTGCCTCCATGTGCTTGTTCCAGCAATCCCCTGCGGATTTTGCCGTTGTTTTCGCTGCCGAAGAATTCGATGGCAGAGGCCGCAGGCGAAATGGTGCCGGCGGCAACTTCCAGGAAAGGCCCTGAGCGGCGCGAGCTATGGGTATGCAGGTACCGTGCGGCGGTTTCCTTGCCGCTGCCCGCCTCTCCAACCAGCAGGACGCGTGCGTCATGCTGCGCCAGGCGCTTGATCTGCTCCCGCAGCAGCTCCATCGTAGCGCTCTTGCCGATCAGCTCCACCGCCGCCATTTCGGCGATGCGTCTCGTCCCCACCGTTTCGCGCCTCAGCCGGACCGATTCCAGTGCCCGCTCCACGGTAATCAGAAGTTTCGCCATCGAGATGGGTTTCTCCAGCACGTCGTGGGCGCCAAGGCGGGTGGCCTCAATGGCGGTTTCCACCGTGGCGTGTCCGGACATCATGATCACGGGGCAGTCTATCGCTCCGCTTTCCAGCCATTCCCGGAGCAGCGAAATGCCGTCCTCGTCCGGCATCCAGATATCCAGCAGGACCAGGTCCGGCCGATGGTCCCTGACGGCCTGGCGGGCAGCGGCCCCATTTTCGGCGGAAACCACGGTGTAGCCTTCGTCGGTGAGGATGTCCTGCACCAGTCCGCGAATGTCGGGCTCGTCATCGACGACCAATATGCAGCCTTGATTCATGATCTCGCTCCAGAGCTCCCGCCATTCGCTTCGGCTCGCATGTCTGTGTCAGGTATCGGGAACCGGATGATGAAGCCGGCGCCCTGCTGGTGCCCGTTTTCCACGCGGATGGTCCCTCCGTGCTCCTCTATGATCTTCTTGACGATCGCAAGTCCCAGGCCGGTGCCCTTGGTCTTGGTGGTGACATAGGGTTCGAAAATCCGATCCGCCTGGTCCTTCGGAATGCCGGGCCCGTTATCCCGGATCGTCAGTTGCACGAAGGCTTCTCCCTGGTCGACCGCCCTGCGAAGAACAAAGCACATATTACCCTGTGTGGACGGCGCCAGTGCTTCCTGTGAATTCTTGATGAGATTGTGCAGGACTTGCCGCAGTTGCAGCGGGTCGGCGGAAATTCTGGGCAGGTTCGGTTCTTCATCGATATCGAAACCGATGCCGGATTGCGGCGGGTACAAAGCCACCACCTCTTCCACGATTTCGGCCAGAGCAACCCGCCGGAGCTGGATGGTCGAAGATCTCGCGTATTCGGCGAAGGCATTTACCATGGCTTTCAGGGCTTCGACCTGCTGCACGATGGTGCGGGTCGAGCGGTCCAGGACTTCCGCGTCGCGGGCGTCGAGCCGGCTGGCGAGCTTGTGATGGAGGCGCTCGGCGGAGAGTTGGATCGGCGTGAGCGGGTTCTTGATTTCGTGGGCAAGACGCCGGGCGACCTCGCTCCACGCCGCTTGACGCTGGGCAAGGATGAGTGCAGTGACGTCGTCGAAGACCACCACGGCCCCGAGTTTTTCCCCGCTGCCATTGAACAGCGGGGTGCCATGGCAGAACAGCTCGCGCCGGCCCGTGGGGCCGACGAAGGATATCTCGCCCTGCCAGGTGCCCGTGCCCTTTTCCAACCAGCGCTCGATGCGGTCCAGCGGTTCGGCGAGGTATGGATGCTCGGCCTTGAGCCGGGAGATGGGAAGGCCCAGGTAGTCGTGAGCGGGAGCGTGCAGAATGTCGTCCACGGAACGGTTCGCGGTGAGGAGCCGGGAGGTGTTGTCGAAGCTGAGCACCCCGGAAGACAGATTGGACAGCACGGTTTCGAGATAGGTGCGCTGGCGCTCGACTTCGAGCCGCGACAGCCGGGCTTCTTCGCTGGCCTGGGCGAGCTTTTCGGTCATCGTGTTGAACGACTCGACCAGGAAGCCAAGTTCGTCTTTCGCCCGCACCGCGAGGCGCTGGCCGTAGCGGCCTTCGGCGACCGCGCGCGTGCCCTGGGCCAGCCGCCGCACCGGGGCGACGATTCGGCGGATGCTGACGAACGCAACCCAGATGGCCGCCAGGAGGCTGAGCAGCAGCACCAGCGACAGCGTGAGAATGAAAGTGTGCTTGAGGGAGCTGCGGAGGAAGCCAAGCTCCTTGTAGTGCACATAGGCCGCTTCGACCGTGCTGGCAAGTTGGGAGATTCGCAGCGGTACCGGGAACACGGCTTGCAGGAACAGGGGGTCGTCGGAGGGGACGGCCACGACGGAGCGGATCTGCAGATTGCCGTCCTGGTTGGGTTCCAGCCGGATGTAGGACTTGCCTTGCTTCACCCGGAGCAGAACCCCGGCATCCGGCAGATCGGGGAGGATGAAGCCGAGTTGGGAGCCGCCGGCCGCGATGATTCTCCCTTGCCTCGAAAACACCGTGAATTCGCCCTCTCCCAACTCGTCCCGGAGTTCGGTGAGGCGCAAGGGATATTCCATGATCGGCGCAAGCTGCAACTTTGCCGCCGCTTGTTCGGTCTGGTGCAGCATGGTGCGCATCCGCTCGTCGAGCGCTGCCTGCCCCAGCTCCAGCGCATCCTCCATGGCCTGGTCGATGCGGACGTCGAACCAGCTGTCGATGCTCTGCTTGAGGAACTGCATGGAGTAATAGAACACGATGGATGCCGGTGCCAGGCTGAGCAGGACGAAGAGAAACGCCATGCGGGCCGTCAGATGGGAGCCGGCCGCTCGCTTGGCGAGTTGCCGGAGGAGTCCGTACACATTGACGACGACCAGCGTCAGCAGCAGGATCGAGCCGACCGAATTGATGAGGACCAGCAGCGAGTACATGCTGCCGAGCTGCGGCGAACTCTGGGTAGCGGAGCTCATCAGGTGCAGCGAGGCGACAATGGCCGTGAACAGCGCGATCACGACCAGACTGAGCGGCAGGCGGATTCTCAGTTTGCGAATGACCATCGGAACCAGGGGCTGTTCAGATGCCACTGGGGGGAGAGATAGGCCGTGGGGCGCAATGGCAGTGGGAGCGATTCGATGTCCAATGTCACCGAGAGGGAGGCGCGATATTCGCCGCCGGCGAGCGTTCGAGGGGCGTCGACCGGCAGGTTTCTTATCCTGCCCAGTTCCTCGAGGAGAGCGTGCAGACTGGCGAAATTCTCGGTTACACCGGATTCCGCCCTCGTCAATTGATAGGCGCGCGCCAGGGGGTGAAAGCGTATGGTTCGCCGATGGTTTTCGGAAATCAGGGTCTCATCCCACCACCAGGGCCTGACCCGCTTAACCCGAAGACGCATGACCAGGGTCAACGGGACGCCGTTATGCATAGCCTCGACGGCGGTCTCGCTGAAATGGTAATCGATGTCGGCATCGAGCCCCCAGGAACGGTCCTCGTGCCGGAACAACTCGGCGCGGCGCACTATGAATCCCGCTTCGGCGCTCCAGCCTGCGATGGGGGCGAGGAGGCCGAACAGGGTCAGCCAGCCGGCAAACCTGTTCATGTCGTCTTACGCAAACGGGCATAGAAGAAGCCGTCCATGCCGGATTCCCCTGTCAGAATCTGGCGTCCATGGCGCAAGGGGATGCCCCAGTCCGCGGTCACCCGCAGTTCGTCCACATCGCCGCGGGTCTCCAGAAAGCGGCTTATCTGCAGTTCGTTCTCGGCGCGGATGACCGAACAGGTGGCGTAGACGAGGATGCCGCCCGGTTTGAGCAGGGGCCAGGCGGCGTCGAGGATGGCAGCCTGAAGTTCATGCAGTGCGTCGAGATCGCGCGCTTCCCGTAGCAGTTTGATGTCGGGGTGGCGCCGGATGACCCCGGTCGCCGAACAGGGCGCATCGAGCAGGATGCGGTCGAAGGGGCGGCCGTCCCACCAGGATTCCGGCGAGCGGGCGTCGCCGGTGACCACCGTGGCGGACAGTCTTTCCCGCTCCAGGTTTTCGCGGATACGCGTGCACCGTTCGGCATCGATGTCCAGCGCGACGGCCTCGATGTCTCCCCGGCTGAGTTCGAGCATATGCAGCGTTTTCCCGCCGGGAGCGGCGCACATGTCCAGAATCCGTTCGCCCGGTTCGGCACCCACCAGCGGTGCCGCCAGCTGGGCTGCTTCGTCCTGGACCGACACCCGCCCCTCGGTGAAACCCGGCAATGCTTCGACCGGGACCGGCGATTCGAGAGTCAGCCCCCAGGGCGAATGGAGGCAGGGGCGGGCGGCGATGCCGGCTTCGGCCAGCCGTGCGAGGTAGCCGGTGCGGTTCTCCTGGAGTGGGTTGACGCGGATCGTCATCGGCGGCGGTAGGTTGTTCTGCTGCACGAGAGTTTCCCACTGCTCGGGCCAGTCGGCGGCGAGCCGGTCGCGCACCCAGACGGGATGGGCGTCCCGGCTCGCGGGGTCCTGCAGGGCCCGGTTTTCCAGTTCGTCCCTGCGCCGCAGATAGTTCCGCAGAATGGCGTTGAGCAAGGGCTTCGCCCAGCTTTTCCGGCCGGCCGCCTCGACCGTTTCCGAAACCGCGGCATGAGGTTTGACGTTCATGCTGCGCAATTGGTGGAGACCGATCAGAGCGAGCAGCCGGACTTCCGGGTCGCGAATCGGTTTGGTCGCCAGTTCGCCGAGCAGGAAGTCCAGCGGCTCGAAGGCGCGAATTACGCCGTAGCACAGCGATTGCACGAACGCCCGGTCTCGCGCATCCGTCAATGAGGAAAGACGTTTTCCCAGCGCCCAGGTCAGCGAATGCCGGTCGACGACGACATCATGAAGCGCCGCGGTAGCCAGCGTGCGGGTTTTAGCGGTCATGTCCCCAGCCGTTTTCCGTCCATCGCATGAGCGTTGAGGAAGTCTGTGGCGCTCATCCGCCGCTTTCCTGGGGCCTGGATTTCAAGAATTCGCAAAGTTCCCTGCCCGCAGGCCACATCGAGGTTTTTCGCGTAGGCGACGATGGTACCGGGCGGGGCGTCCGGCGGGGTATCCAGAGCCTGCGCCGACCAGATCCGCAGTACCGTCCCAGCCAACGTCGTTTCCGCTACCGGCCAGGGATTGAACGCGCGCACCCGGCGGCAGATAGGGGGCGCATCCTGCCGCCAGTCGATGCGTGCCTCGGATTTTTCGATCTTCTCGGCGTAGGTGACCTGACTCTCGTCCTGGGGTTCACCGGGCAGGCGGCCGGCCGCCAGCTCGGGCAGCAATTCGATGAGCAATTCGGCCCCGAGTCCGGCGAGACGGTCATGGATGGAGGCGGCGGTATCGTCGCCGCCGATCGGGCAACTCCGTTTGCCGAGCATCGGGCCGGCGTCCAGACGCGGCTCGATGCGCATGAGAGTGACGCCGGTTTCCATATCGCCTGCGAGGATGGCGCGCTGGATCGGGGCCGCACCGCGCCAGCGGGGGAGGAGGGACGCGTGGATGTTGACGCAGCCGAATCCCGGAGTTGCCAGGATGGGCGTCGGCAGGATCAGGCCGTAGGCAACCACGACCATCAGGTCCGGCGCCAGGTCGCGCAGCCGTTCGAGTTCCTCCGGCCCTTTCAGCGACTCCGGCTGGAACACGGGAAGTCCGTGGTCGGCCGCGAGTTGCTTCACCGGGCTGAACGAGATTTTGCGGCCGCGGCCGGCAGGCCGGTCAGGCTGAGTGTAGACGGCGCAGGGTGAATGGCCGGATGCGATCAGGGCGTGCAGGGCAGGGACGGCAAACTCGGGCGTGCCGGCGAATACGATTCTCATGAAGCCGTTACTACGGTGGGGCGGATGCGGCGCGCTCGCCGGAGGTGGGTGATCAGCGTCTTCGCTCCGGCTTCGGGCGGTCAAACGGCCGCCGCAGCGCGTGGCGCCTTGTGGATTTCCCTCAGCCGCCGCTCTTTCTGAAGTTTTTTGCGCGCCATCTGGCGCTTCAGAGCGGAAAGATGGTCGAGGAAGAGCTTGCCTTCCAGGTGGTCCATCTCGTGCTGGATGCAGACGGCCAGCAGCCCCTCCGCTGACATTTCGAAGAAATCCCCGTTGCGATCCTGGGCGCGGAAGCTGATCGACTCGGCCCGGCACACCTTTTCGAAAATCCCGGGCACCGACAGGCAGCCTTCCTCCATCTCGCCGTTCCCGCTCCTTCCGAGCAATTCCGGATTGATCAGGCACAGCGGTGCGTTCTTCTCGTCGGAAACGTCGATGACGAGAATACGCTTGTGCACGTTGACCTGGGTGGCCGCCAAGCCGACGCCGGGCGCAGCGTACATGGTCTCGAACATGTCGTCGACGGTCCTGCGCAGGGCATCGTCGAAAACTTCGACCGGCGCAGCCTTCTTGCGCAAACGTTCGTCAGGAAATTCGAGAATGGATAGAATGGTCACGGTAGCCTCTTCCGCCGGGCATGCGGGAAACATAGCTGCTCAAGCATGGGGAATTCTAACGAATTCCGCCGGGAGAATGAATCTAAAGCCTGATGCAGCGGGAAATGCATCGTCTGTGAACGGTAAGACAAGCAAACTTCACTCCAGTTTCCTCACGATGTCACGAAAATGCCCATGACCGCCAGGTTCGCAGCGGGCTTGGCGCTGCTCGTCGCCTGCGCAGGGACCTTGGCGGCCGAGATCGCCCTCAATCCGGACCATCCGGAGCGCTACCTGGTGCAGGCGAACGATACGCTTTGGGACGTTGCCTCCCGCTTTCTGCAGAGTCCGGCGCAGTGGTCGCAGGTGTGGTACCGGAACCCGGCATTGGGTAACCCCGACCAGATTTACCCGGGCGACGTGCTCGTGCTGCGCCGGGGCGGCGGCGGGCCCAGGATCGAGCTCGAGACCGCCCCGGCCGTCCCGTTGAGTCCCGTCATCCGGGTGACGCCGCTGGTACGGGAGATTCCGGTCATTCCGGCGGACGCCATCCGGGCATTCCTGACGAGGCCTAGAATCTTGGACAGTTCCGACGTCGATGCCCTCCCTTACATCGTCGGGTTTCCGGACGAGCATATCTCCGGCGGCGCCGGTTACGGCATCTATGCGCGAGGGGTCAAAGAAGCTAAGGATAGCGTTCTGGCGGTCGTGCGTCCTGGCCCCGCCTATCGCGACGGGGCTACCGAAGAAGTGCTCGGCTATGAAGCCTTGTATATCGGGGACGCCCAGGTCCGCAGTGCCGGCGAGCCGTCGGCGCTTCTCCTGGTCCGGGCCGAGCGGGAGGCCGTGATCGGTGACCGCCTGCTGGCCGTCGAGCCTCAAGAGCTTACGACTTCGTACACGCTTCACGCTCCGGAGAAGCCGCTCTCCGGCAGGATCATCGGTGTGCTCGATGGCGTGACCCAGATCGGGCAATACCAGGTGATCGTCCTGGACCGGGGCGGCAGGGACGGTCTGGAGGTTGGGCACGTGCTCGACATCTACCGTGAAGCGGATATGATCAAAGACTACGTCGCCGGCGGTTTCGGCAACGTCGTCGAGACGCCGCCGGACTGGTCGGGTTCGCTGGTGGTCTTCCGGCCTTTCGACCGCGTCAGTTACGCGCTGGTCATGAAGGCGGTCAAGGCGATGCACATCGGCGACATCGTGAAGTCTCCGTGATGTCCGGCCGATGACGGACGCCTCTTTGCGCTGCTGGTTGGCCCTGGTGCGGCTGCCTGGTGTCGGGCCGCGCCGCGCAGCGTCGCTGCTGGAGCGGTTCGGCTCGGCCGGCGCGGTGTTCGCACAGCCGCGGGAGGCCTACGAGGGGCTGCGCTTGAACGGGGATGCACTGCATCGCCTGATGCGCCCGCGATGGGAGGATGTCGAGGCGGACCTCGCCTGGCTGTCGCAACCGGGACACGGTTGCTTCACTCTGCACGATCGCGAATATCCTTCTTTGCTGCGAGAGATCGCGGATCCTCCGGTGGTGCTATTCACGCGAGGGGACGCCGCCGTGCTGAGGAGCAAGCAGATCGCCATCGTCGGCAGCCGCAATCCTACGGTGACGGGGGAGCGGACGGCAAGACGGTTTGCCGCGGCCTTGTCTCGAGCCGGGCTGGCGGTCACCAGCGGATTGGCTTCTGGAATAGACGCCGCCGGGCATAAGGGGGCCCTGGAGGCCGGAGGCCCGACCGTCGCCGTGTTCGGGTGCGGGCCGGACCGGATCTATCCGCCCCGGCACCAGGCGCTGGCCGATGCCATCGCCGCCAGCGGCGGGGTGCTCGTGTCCGAGTTTCCGCCCGGCACTCCACCGAGCCGGGAGGGATTTCCGCGCCGCAACCGCATCATCAGCGGCCTCAGTCTCGGTGTGCTGGTGGTCGAGGCGGCGCTGAAATCGGGCTCGCTCATCACTGCGCGCCAGGCGATGGAGCAGGGGCGCGAGGTCTTCGCCATTCCCGGTTCGATCCTCGACCCCCTGGCTCGCGGCTGCAATACGCTGATTCGTGAGGGCGCAAAGCTGGTGGAGTCGGTCCCGGACATTCTCGAGGAACTCGGCGCGCTGGCGGGTTTCGTGGATTTCCACGGAGATTCCCCTGTTCCGCAGCCGACTGACGCGGAAGCCGCGCGGATTCTGGCACATATTGCCTATGCGCCGACGTCCGTGGATACTCTAGTCGCGGCAACAGGTTATCCAGCGAACCTCATCGCCTCGAAACTCGTCCTGCTCGAGATGGAGGGCCATGTGGCGGCTGCGCCGGGCGGCGGATACTGCCGTATAAAGTAGGGAGCGTACCGACGCTCCCCCACTCGAGAGGGCCAATGAAAGAAAACGTGTTTGATGTGTTGATCTACCTGTTCGAAAACTATCTGGACCGCGATGCCGAGCAGGCGCCGGATCCCGACGAGATGCGGACCGAGTTGCTGGAAGCGGGTTTTCCGCAGCAGGAGATCAATCGGGCGTTCGACTGGCTGGAGACGCTGGGCGCCCAACAGCCGATGCGTGCCGCCTCCCTCCCCGCTTTCCGAATCTTTTCGTCGGAAGAATTGGCCAAGCTGGATGTGGAATGCCGCGGTTTCCTGATGTTTCTGGAGCAGAGCGGCATTTTGACCGCGGAGAGCAGGGAAATGGTCATCGATCGCCTCATGGCTTTGAACGAGGAACCCATCTCGCTCGAAAATCTGAAATGGGTCGTCTTGATGGTGCTGTTCAGCCAGCCCAGCGAGGAAGTCGCGTTCGCACGCATGGAAAATCTCGTTTATGAAAGCTTTCCCGGCTATATCCACTAGAGTCCGGGCGGAGGCTCCGGCCGGGACTGCAGGCGCGAAGCTGCAGCCCGCCCCAAGAGCCACCGCCTGAGGCAGATTTCATCCATGGCTCAACATCTCGTCATCGTCGAATCGCCGGCCAAAGCCCGGACGATCGAAAAATATCTCGGCAAGTCTTTCCAGGTCTATGCCTCCTACGGGCACGTGAGGGATCTGATCCCCAAGGAAGGCGCGGTCGATCCGGACCACGATTTTTCGATGAAGTACGAAATCATCGAAAAGAACAAGAAGCATGTGCAGGCGATTTCCAAGGCCATGGAAAAGGCCGATGCGCTTTACCTCGCGACTGACCCGGACCGCGAAGGCGAGGCGATTTCCTGGCATCTGTACGAACTGCTGAAGGAACAGCAAGTGCTCGACAGCAAGCCGGTGCACCGGGTGGTTTTTCATGAGATCACCAAGCGCGCGATCACCGAAGCGGTGGCTAACCCTAAGCCGCTGTCGACCGATTTGATCCATGCCCAGCAGGCCCGGCGGGCGCTCGATTACTTGGTCGGCTTCAAGCTTTCGCCCCTGTTGTGGAAGAAAATCCGCCGCGGCCTGTCGGCGGGCCGGGTGCAGAGCCCCGCCTTACGGATGATCGTGGAACGCGAGCTCGAAATCGAGCGCTTCGAGATCCAGGAATACTGGACCATCGAGGCGGCGATCCAATCCGAAGATCAGGCGCTTTCGGCACGGCTGACCCATCTGGCCGGCAAGAAGCTCGAGCAGTTCAGCATCGTCAACGAAGAGCAGGCGCAAGCCACGCGGCAGAGCTTGCTGGATCAGGCCCGGGGCAAACTGCGGGTGACCAGGGTCGAGGAGAAGGAGCGCAAGCGCAACCCTGCTGCTCCCTTCACCACTTCGACCCTGCAGCAGGAAGCCGCCAGGAAGCTCGGTTTCACCACCCGGCGAACCATGACGGTGGCGCAGCAGCTCTATGAAGGCATCGACCTCGGCGGCGAGGCGGTGGGCCTGATCACCTACATGCGCACCGATTCGGTGAACCTGGCCCAGGAAGCGATCCAGGAATTGCGCGCGCTGATCGAGTCGCGCTACGGCAAGGACAACGTGCCGGAGCAGCCGCGCCTCTACAAGACGAAGAGCAAGAACGCCCAGGAGGCCCATGAGGCGATCCGTCCGACCTCGGCGTTCCGCAGCCCGGAGTCCGTAAAGGCGCATCTGACGCCGGACCAGCTCAAGCTCTACAGCCTGATCTGGAAGCGTAGCGTGGCCTGCCAGATGGTCCATGCGACCTTGAACACCGTCACGGTGGACTTCGCCTGCGGCAGTACCGACAACCTGTTCCGGGCCACTGGCTCGACCGTGATCCATCCGGGTTTCATGTCGGTGTACCGGGAAGGTCAGGACGATGTACCGGAGGAAAGCGACGAAATCTATCTGCCCAAACTGGCGGAGGGGCAGGAGGTCGACCTGAGGGAGGTAATCCCCTCGCAGCATTTCACCGAGCCGCCGCCGCGCTATACCGAGGCCAGCCTGGTCAAGGCGCTGGAAGAGTACGGCATAGGCCGGCCGTCGACCTATGCGACCATCATTTCGACGTTGCAGCAGCGGCATTACGTCGAGCTGGAAACCAAGCGGTTCCATCCTACCGATCTGGGGCGGGTGGTGAATAAGTTCCTGACGGAGCATTTCAACCGTTACGTCGACTACAACTTCACCGCCGATCTCGAAGACGATCTGGACGCCGTGTCGCGCGGGGAAAAGGACTGGATTCCGCTCATGCGGGAATTCTGGGGGCCATTCCACACCCTGATCGGCGAAAAGGACGAAAGCCTGAAACGGGCCGACGTGACGCATGAGGCGATCGACGAGAAATGCCCGGAATGCGGGAGTCCGCTATCGATCCGGCTGGGGCGCAACGGGCGCTTCATCGGCTGCAACAATTATCCCCAGTGCAAATACACGCGCAATCTGGCGGGCAAGGAATCGGAGCAGGCCGAACCCGAAGTCGTCGAAGGGCGGCAATGCCCAAAATGCAACTCGCCCTTGGTCATCAAGACGGGGCGCTACGGCCGCTTCATCGGCTGCAGCGGCTATCCCACCTGCCGCCACATCGAGCCGCTGGAGAAGCCCACCGATACCGGCGTGACGTGTCCGGAGTGCCACCAGGGTACCTTGACCAAGCGCAAGTCGCGCTTCGGCAAGCTGTTCTATTCCTGCTCGACCTACCCCAAATGCAGCTATGCCGTGTGGAATCCGCCGATTCCCGAGGCTTGTCCCGCCTGCCAGTGGCCGGTGCTCACCCTGAAGACCACCAAGCGCCGTGGCACCGAGAAAGTGTGTCCGCGTAAGGAGTGCGGTTATGCAGCGCCATACGAAGGTGAGCCGCTGACCGATTCCGCCGCTTGAGCGTCGGCTCGGCGCCCGTGGCTTGGGTTTCCGGGTTCCGTGTCGGCCTTGCCGCGGATGCTCTGCGCGGCGGTCGGGTAGTGGCCTATCCCACCGAAGCGGTCTACGGGTTGGGATGTGATCCCTTCAATGAAGACGCTGTCCGTCGGCTGCTGGCGCTCAAGCAGCGCAGCGAGACGAAAGGTCTGATCCTGATCGCGGCGGACGTGGAAGCCATCAAAGTCCTGGTCGACCTTGCCCGCGTCCCGCGCGCCGGTGAAGTGCGCGCGAGCTGGCCCGGTCCCACGACATGGCTGATCCCGGCTCGCCCCGCTATTCCCGGCTGGCTGCGTGGTGCCCATGATTCCCTGGCGGTCCGGGTCACTGCCCACCCCGTTGCGGCCGCCCTGTGCCGCGCCTTTGGCGGCGCGATCGTCTCGACCAGCGCCAACCTTTCAGGGCATCGGCCCGCTCGAACCCCGGTGCGGCTGTGGTGCCAGTTTTCCCGTCAGGCGATCCATTTCCTGCCCGGCCGCCTCGGCGGCGCCGTTCGTCCCACCCCCATCTTCGACGCAATGAGCGGGCAGCGCATCCGCTGAGCGGCGCCTGTCGCAAATCCGACAAAGGCGGGTCCAGCCGGTTTCCATGTGGGAGAACTACCCTGTTGAGATGCCGCCGGCAGGCCCCCCCGGGAGCCGGTAGCCCTCGGGAAACCGCGGTCTTCCGGGCTCTCTGTGCACTCGCCGAGGCGATGGAACGCTGTTTGCTGGGAGTCGTTAAACGATCCCGGAATGTAAGGAGCCCTCTATGCTCGAAATTGCCATTGTCGGAGGTGGACTGTGCGGCTTGGCGCTTGCCCAGAGCCTGCACGCCAAGCGGCGCGATTTTGCGTTGTTCGATGCCCGCGACCGTCTCGGCGGGCGCATCCTGTCGGTGCCTAGCGAAAAGGCCGGCACCGCGCTGGACCTCGGGCCCACGTGGTTCTGGCCGGAAATCCAGCCGCGCATGCTCAAACTGGTAAACGATTTGGGGTTGCACAGCTTTCCCCAGCACGATACCGGCGAAGTCCTGTACCTGACCGATCACGACAAGGCGCCGGACACGCTGAGCCGGCCCGGTCTGCACGGCGGGGCCCACCGTCTCGAAGGCGGAATGGCGAGCCTGGTGAACGCGTTGAGCCGGAGCCTTCCTCTCAGCGCATTGAGGCTCGGCCATGAACTGACCGCCATCACCGATTGCGGCGATCACGTGGAGCTGAGTTTCGTCTGCGGCGGGGAGTCCGTCGTCGTCGCCGCGCGCCGCGTGGTGCTCGCGATGCCGCCGCGCCTGGTCGAAGAACGGGTTCGCTTCGAACCGGCCCTGGACGGCAAGGTACTCGACGCCTTGCGCGACACCTACACCTGGATGGCCGATCAGGCGAAGGCGGTGATCGCCTACGACAAACCCTTCTGGCGCGAGGCCGGGCAATCCGGGAATGCTTTCGTTCAGCACGAACATGTCGTGCTCGGCGAGATCTTTGACGCCTGCGATGCGAATGCCGAACGGGCCGCCCTGGGCGGCTTCTTCGCGCTGCCTCCGGAGGCGCGGGCGAACCTGCGGCAAGGCATGCCGATGTTGGTCTCCAGCCAGCTGGTGCAGGTATTCGGCATCGCGGCAGAGCAGGGGGAGATGTGGTTTCAGGATTGGGCGGAGGAGCCCTACACCTGCAGCCGGAGGGATCATGTGCCGCCGGACAATCACCCGGAATATGGCCACCCGCTGCTGCGGCGGCCGCAATGGGGTGGGCGGCTGCATTTCGGCGGTTCGGAGACCGCGAGCTATGGCGGCGGCTACCTCGAAGGCGCTCTGGAGGCGGCTGCCCGACTCCAAAGGGCGCTGATCCTGGAGCGGCCCTCTGTCGCGCCGGGGATTGCGCAGAACGAGCAGGGCATCGCCGGGTTCGGCGAGTGGGTGGCCGCTCAGCGCGCGGCGGTTCTCGAGCGCTACAAGCGTCTGCTCCATCAGAATCTCGCAAGCCAGCGCGCCGAGCAGCTAACCCAGCGGGCCGTGCTCGGTGTCATGGAGCAGGTCTACAGCGAAGCCTTGGCAAGGCTCGGCGAGCTTTCCTTCGATCCCCCTGCCGGGAGCATCGACACCGGAGTCGCTGCGCTGGCACAGGACCTGCTATCACCCTTCGTCGGCTTCAACAAGTTCCTGCTCGACGAGGCGATCGCGTTCAACAGCGGCTCCTGCGCGTTGTCCAATTTCCCGTCCGAGCATCGGCCGTCGCCCGACTATCTGGAGACCACGGCTCGCGATCTGGCCGCCGCCTGGCGCGAGTTCGCCTACAACGTCAACGCTCTGCTCGCGGGCCGTTTGGCTGTGCGGGCGGCGGCATGATAGAGAGTAAAACGCGGAGGGGTATTCGATGCTTGAAATGGATGTAAGGCTGAGCCGGGATCATTTCGATCTGTCCGCCCGGCTCACGATCGACAGCCCGATGACTGCTTGTTTCGGGCCGCCGGGCGCCGGCAAGAGCACCCTGCTGGGCGTGATCGCCGGCGTCGTCAGCCCGCATCGCGGCTGGATCAGGCTCGGCGGCGATACGGTTTTCGACAGCCGCCAGGGCGTGCGCGTGCCCGCCGCCCGCCGCCGGGTCGGCCTCGTGCGTTTCGATCCGGCCAGCCACCCGCGGCAGACGGTGCGCGCGCTACTCCAGGACGCACATCAGAATTCGGTGCGAACCGGTGCTTTCGGATTCGGCGAGGTGGTCGACCTGCTGGAGCTTGAGCCCTTGCTCGAGAGCGGCGTTCACGCCTTGACGCCGGGAGACAGGCAGCGGGTTGCGATGGCGCATGCGCTGATCCCCGCGCCACGCCTGTTGCTGCTCGACGATCAACTCGAAGTTTCAGGCGTTTCCAACTCGGCGTTGCTGCCCTATCTCACGCGAGTTCGCGATGAGTTGAACGTCCCCGTCATTTACGTCAGCCATTCGCTGGGCGAGGTGCTGCAACTCACCAACCGCATGGTGCTCATGGTCAATGGCCGCATCCTGGGGGTCGGGGATCCGCATGAAATCATCACCGACAAAATCCTTTCCGCCGTCTCGGCCTTGCAGGGCATAGAGAGTATCCTTCCGGTGACCGTGCTGGGTCACGAGGCCGAGAACGGCTGCACCATCGCCTACTACCACGGTACTGAGCTGGTATTGCCGATGGCCGCGCATCTGGCGCCGGGCGATTCCACTCACGTCTCCATCCGCTCCAGCGACGTTGCCCTGTCGAAGCAGTACCTGCGGGGGACGTCGATCCAGAACCAGATCAAGGGCCGGGTTTGCGCGGTCATCCGCACGCCAGGGCACGCCGTCGTACAGATCGACTGCGGCGTCACCCTGCTGGCTGGCATTTCCCTCAAAGCGCTCCATGAAATGGCTTTGCAGGAAGGAGACACCGTGTATTGCCTGATCAAGGTGCATGCGTTCTCCTATGTGGGAATCCCTTCACAGGACCGGCGTTCCGGCGATACGTTGGAACTACCGGTCATCCATTGAAGAATCGAGCTAATTCTCAAGGCAGACATCTATGAGCACCTATATCAAGACTACGCAGGACGGCCGCAAGGTCGAAGTCATCGGACTGGCCGTTTGCCTCGACGGCCACAAGGAAGCCACCCGCCTGGTTTCCGTCAGCGAGCACCCCAACCGGGATGCCATCCTGGCGGCGATGCCGGATGCTACCCACATGGCGGGCCGGCTGCCGCTCTCGGCGGAAGAGGCCGCCGCCGCCCAGGCGGCGCTGGATGCAGCCAAGGAGGCCTATGCGTGCAGCCCCAAAGGGCTTTCGGAACGGATTCGCGTGGTTCAAAACCAAGCTTTGGCTAACCGCGACGGTTGAGCCGACCGCGTTCGCGGATGACGAACCCTTACGAAATCTACGACCTGCTGCAGGACTATGCCGGTGCCCCGGTGCCGGTGAGCACCGTAGCGATAGGTCTGGTCTGGACGCTTTGCGAAGCCGACGCCGTCGGGCTCTCGATGAGCCCGGGTGTTCACACACGGACTCTTCCCTGGGCCGGTACGTTGCGCGGCAAGATCTTGTCCGAACTGGCCGCGTGGGTGCGGGAGTTCGATCCTTACCGGGCCACAGTCGGTATGGCGGCGGTCAACGCCGGCATCAACCGGCTCGGCCTGTTCCCGGAAGGCGAGACGCTTGAACCGAAGGCCGGCGCCAACAACAACCTTGCCGTTTTCGAGCACTTCCTCGCCGAGATGCGCGGCAAGCGGGTCGTGGTGATCGGCCGTTATCCCGGACTGGATCGGTTCGCCGAAACCCATGCCCTGAAACTGACTGTCCTAGAGCGTCAGTCCGGTCCGGACGATCTGCCGGATTCCGCCTGCGAGTACCTGCTCCCGGAAGCGGACTGGGTATTCCTCACCGCTACGTCGATTCCGAACAAGACCTTTCCACGTCTTGCGACCCTGGCGCGCGGTGCCACCACGGTGCTGATGGGCCCCACCGCCCCCTGGCTGCCGGAACTCCAGCATTTCGGCATCGACTATCTGGCCGGCGTGGAGACCGCCGATCCCGGAATCCTGAAAGCTACCGTGTGCGAAGGCGGCGGCGTGCGGATTTTCGATTCCGGGGTGCGCTACCGGATCGCGCCCATCGGCATGGAAGCCAGTAAGTCCTGGGCGCGCCGCATGATCGCGGCGGCGGCGGCGGAGCGGGAGCGCCTCAAGCAGGACATGGAAGCATGGTATGGTCGGGGCGGTTCCGTGCGTTTCCCGGAGTTTGCGCAACTGGAAGCGGTCGACCGCCGTCTTTCGCGTCTGGACACCTGCTTCAAGCGGCTCTGGGATGCCTCTCCCGATCCGCTCCCGGGACGTTTTTCCAGCGCCTCCCGCTGCTGATCCGGCGCCGATGGCCGTCGGCCTCGGACGCCCCAAAAACCATGTGAATTGACGGGTTTTGCCGGGACAGTACAATGCGATCGGAATCAAATCTTTCTGGAGATGGTCTCGATGGTTGCTGAAGTCAGAGTTTCGCCCGAACACGATTCGGATGCCCCGGCCCGGTTCGACGGTCACCTGCTGGACAAGCTCTGCAAGGAGACTTTGGCGTCTTCCGACGACGCAGGCCTACTGGACCGGCTGCGCCAGGCCTATCCTACGTATCCGCTGCATCTCGCCCGTCTGGGACATGAGTGGTACCGCCTGGGCGGCATCGTTAAGCCGAACGGCACCAGGATCGCGGCGGACATCGGCGAGTGGGCGGAGCGCACCTACATCGAATGCGGGCAGAATTTCAACACGCTGCTCGCGCACTGCGAGGAAGGCGGCTTCCTGGCTACCCACCACACCGGCGTCACCCTCTACCTCGTCGCCCAGACCGGGCCGCGCGCGGAAGATTTCGTTCAGATCGAAGTGGACCGGACGCAGGAAACGGCAGACCGCTATCTGATCGATGCGGAGAATCCGCCGGAGGACCTTGAGGAGCTGATCGATCCCATCGAGCCGGTCGCCGTCGAGCCTTTTGCAGTGGGCGCCGCTCGCTACACTTACCGCCGGAAGACCGAGGTGGCCCTGTTCATGCGCGAGCTGGGGCGGCATCGTGCAGACCGCCACCCCGCCCAGCGTTTCATGGACGACTGGAACGCCAGCAGCGCAGGCCTGCAAAGAGCCTTCTGCGAGGACTGGAGCCTGCGCCTGTTCCAGCACATCGGCCGCCATGGCGAACAGATCATGAACGTCGAGATCGTCCACAACCGCACCCGGGAAGTGCCGCGCCTGGAAGGGCCGGACGGCAAGAAAGGCAAGGCACTGGCGGCGCTTCTCAACCGCTTCGATACGCAGGCGGGCTATCCCTTCGCCTGGTACTTCTACATGCTCAAGGGGCTGGTTTCGCCGCACGTAGGCGAAGCTGTGCAGCGCGACCTGTCCAAGGACTATGCCTATCTGCCCGACCGTGACGCTGCCGTGTTGAAGCAGTGGGCCGCGGAGCCTTACTGTTTGTGAGGCGCTCTCGCCGGGGCCCGGTCCGCTTGCCGAGGTAAGCGAGGCGGATTTTCAATCTGCATTGGGCCGCGGTCTTGACCTGTGGTAGAAAGTTCGGAAGGAAATCCGGAACGCAGGCAGACGACAATGAAATCCCTCCCGCATTGGGTACGCACGCCGTGGTTCAAGGTGCTTGCGGTGATGCTGGCGTTGAGCGGGCTGTACGCGGCGCTGGGTTTTTTGCTGCTGCCCAGGCTGGCGGAACACTTTGCTCCGGAGCTGGCTGCCAGGTATCTCAAACGGCATCTGTCGATTGCCGAAGTCCGCTTCAATCCGTTCAGCTTCAGTCTTGAACTGCAGGGTTTCGCGCTCGATGAGGTGTCGGGCGAGCCTCTGCTGAGCTTCGCGCGCCTTTCGCTCAATCTCGATCCGGTCGGCTTGCTGGACAACGCTTGGACATTTTCCGAGGCTCTGGTCGAAAAGCCTTCGGTTGATTTGGTGGTGGATGCGGAGGGGCGGCTGAATCTCGCCAAGCTCGCGGACGATCTGCCCAAATCGGCGGAATCGGGGAAGCGGGAGGACGAGTCTCTGGCGCTGACCTTCCAACATCTCTCGATGGTCGGCGGCAAAGTCCGGTTCGCCGACAGGTCGAGGACGGCGCCGTTCGACGAGACCTTCGATTCCATCGATCTCGAAGTCGAGGACCTTTCCACCTTGCCCGAAGTTCAGGGCACCCAGCATGTCACCGCGAAATTCCATGAGCGCGGCATCCTGGACTGGCACGGCAGGGTTTCGGTCAATCCGCCCTATTCCGAAGGCGACTTGCGGCTCGGACATGTCCCGCTCGCGGCCCTCTGGCCTTTCGTGAAGGACCGGCTCGCTCTTGCCGAGCCGGGCGGGGAACTGGGGGCGGTCGCGCACTACAGGCTGGCCGAAGGGCCTGCCGGACTCGATCTGAGCGTGAGCGGCCTGGCCGCGGAAATCGAGGGCTTGAGGCTGATTCCGGAGGGCGGTTCGGAACCGATCCTGGCCCTGGCCCGCCTTGAAGCGAAGGAGGGAGGCATTGACCTGGCAAACCGCACGGTCCGCGTGCCGAAGTTCGAAATGCGGGAAGGCCGCTTGCGCGCAGCCGTCGACGAAGCCGGCGAAATCGACTGGCTGAAACTGCTGAGGCCGGATGCCCCGGCCCCCGGCTCCGCCGTTTCGAATGATCAGCCGGAGCCGCCGTGGCGGGTCGAGGTCGGCGCTTTCAGTTTGGCCAGGATCGGCGTGGATTATGCCGATGCCAGCCGGCATTCGCCGATCCGCCTCGGTGTCGGCGCGCTCGAGCTGTCGTTCGCCGCCGCCATCGAGGCCGGGGCGGGGGATTTGAAGGCGGCGATAAGCCGCCTGGCACTCCGCATGGACAATATCGCGCTGACCGCGGCGGGCTCCTCGGGACAGCGGAAAGACCTGGTGACCCTGGCATCGCTCTCGGTTGAGGACGCAAATCTGGACCTGGCAAAACGCGAAGTCGGCATCGGCCGGATTGCCCTGAAAGGCGGCGGTACCCACATCGTTCGCGAGGCGGCGGGCGGCATCGTTCCAGCGGAAGCGCTGGTACCCAGGTCTGATGATGGCCGGTCTCCGAAGCCGCCGGAAACGGGGGAATGGCGCTACGCTTTGCAGCAGTTCGTCCTCGAGGATTTCGACGTGGCAATGGCCGATAGGACCTTTTCCCCGGCGATCGCCTACGACCTGGACAGTCTGCGGCTGAGCTTGGGGCCGGTCGCCAGCGGAGCGGATATGCCCATGGCGTTCGACGCGGCATTCGCGCTCAGGCAGGGCGGGGAGTTCAAGGCCTCGGGCACCCTGTCTCAAAGCCTGAACCGGGCCGAGGGGGAGGTCAGGCTGGGGCGGATCGATCTCAAGTCCCTGTATCCCCTGGTGGCCCGCTTCTCGGGCCTCAAGCTCGAAAGCGGGGATTTGTCCGCGCAGCTCAAATTCGGCTACCGGCAGGATGCCGGCACGGCCTTGAAGGCCAAGGGCGATTTGAGCGTAGGCGGACTGCTCTTGAAAGAGACTGCCACCGGCAAGCGTTTTCTGTCGTGGAAGAATCTGTCCGCGGAAGCGTTCGACTTCGGCTTGGCGGAAAGGCGGCTGGCGGTCAAACAGGTGCGCGTCGCCGAGCCGGGCTGGAATATGGAGATCTTCGAGAACCGCTCGACCAACATCGAGAGGATTTTCGCCAGCGGCCGCCCAGCCGGCGCGGCACCGAAAGCCGTCGAAGGTCGGCGCCGGACGGGAAAATCCAAGCCCTTGCTCGTGACGGTGGAAGCCGTTCGTGTCGAAAAGGGCGACATCGATTTCAGCGACATGTCGCTCGTCCTCCCCTTCGCCACCCACATCCATGATTTCTTCGGCACGGCGGCGGGCCTTTCGACCCGGCCCGAAGCGCGGACGATGCTCCAGTTCCACGGGCAGGTCGACCGTTACGGCGCGGTCGACGTCTACGGTCAGTTGAGCCCGCTGGCGCCGAAACATTTCGGCGACGTCAGCGTGGCGTTCCGCAATGTGGACATGCCGTCTCTCTCACCCTACAGCGCGACCTTCGCGGGCCGGGAGATCACCTCGGGCAAGCTCAATCTGGACATCCGTTACCAGATCGACGACGGCCGGCTGAGGAACGACAACCGGATCGTGCTGGAACGATTCGCTCTGGGCGAGCGGATCGAGAGCCCCAAGGCGGTCTCGCTGCCGCTCGACCTGGCGGTCGCGCTGCTGACCGATGGCGACGGAAAGATCGAGGTATCGGTTCCCGTCGAGGGCGATTTCGGCAATCCCAGGTTCGACTATGGGAAAGTGATCTGGGAGGCTTTCGTCAACGTGGTTACCAGGGCCGTGACCGCGCCGTTCAGGGCCTTGAGCCATCTGTTCGGCGGCAACGGCGATGAGATGGGGGGCGTGTTGTTCGAGCCCGGCAGCACCGACATCGGGCCGCCAGAACTCGAGAAACTCAACAAGGTCATGGTCGGCTTGGCGCAGCGTCCTCAGATCAGCCTGGAGGTGCGGGGCGGAGCCGATCCGGACCTGGACGGGCGTGCGCTGAAGTCCTTGCAGGTACGGCGGGCCGTCGCGGCGAAGCTGGGTTTCCGGTGGTCGCCGGAGGAGGAGCCGGGGCCGGTCGCGTTCGACAGTGCCGCCAGCCAGTTGGCGCTCGAGGATCTGGCCGGCGAGCGCGGCGGTCCGAATGCAGCGGAGCAGGTTCAGGCCGCCTTTGAAAAGAAGGAAGGCAGAAAGGCCGAGCGCATCGGCCGCGTTTCCGCCCTGGTGGGCCGTCCCAGCCCGGATCCGGCGTTCTATCGGGCATTGTTCGACCATCTGGTCGAAACCGCGCCGCTGTCTGCCCAGGATCTGGAGGCTTTGGCCGGCCGCCGCGCCCAGGCGGTAGCCGGAGCGCTGGTGCGGCGAGGCGCGCTGGACCCTGGCCGCGTCAGGGTGGGCGATACCGCGTCCGGGGATGTCCGGGACGGGCGGATCGTCACCAGGCTGGACCTGAAAACGGCGGGGGGCTGAACTTCCCCGCGCGATATCAGCGCGAGAACGGAGGGAGCGTACGACAGCCCGGCCGATGGAATCGCCCGCGAAATTTGGGTACTCTCCGATTGGCACTTGCTCCCGTACTTCCCTGAGGAGGCGGGGCCTTAAAGCCGAGGTGGCGCTGCATGACGATACCGCCGATCCAGGTCCGCCCTCCGGTTTCCGCCGGGGGAAGGTGCGGCAGCCGGCCGTTCGCCGCCGCATTCCTCGCGTGCCTGTCCGCTCTCGCGTCGGCGCACTTGGGCTGCGCTCTTGCCCAGCCGGACGATTACGCGGCAGCGCGCGGACGCATGGTCGAACAGCAGCTCAAGGGCGCCGGCCGCGACATCAGCGATCCTGGGGTGCTCAAGGCGATGGCGGAGGTGCCTCGGCACGAATTCGTGCCCCAGCCGCTGCGGGAATACGCCTACAGCGACAGCGCGCTGCCCATCGGCTTCGGACAGACGATTTCCCAGCCCTATATCGTCGCCTTCATGACCGAGCGGCTCGAGCCCAAGCCCTCCGACAAAGTGCTGGAAATCGGCACCGGCTCGGGCTACCAGGCGGCCGTGCTGTCGAAGCTGGTGGCGGAGGTTTACACCATCGAGATCGTCGAGCCGCTGGGACAAAGGGCCAAGGCCGACCTTCAGCGCCTGGGCTTCGGCAACGTGCGGGTCCGGATCGGAGACGGCTACCGGGGTTGGCCGGAAGCTGCGCCTTTCGATGCGATCATCCTGACCAGTGCGGTAAGCGACGTGCCGCAGCCTCTGATCGGACAGCTCAAGGAGGGCGGCCGGATGATCGCCCCGCTCGGCCCGTCGTATTACCAGGACCTGTACCTGCTGAAAAAGCAGGGTGGAAAACTGGAACGGCAGGCGGTCCTTCCGGTCCGGTTCGTCCCCATGACCGGCGAGGTCTTGAGGGGGACGCAGCCGTGATGCGGCATTGAGCGCTGGAGATGCACGAAGTACGCCGATTCGGCTTGCCTTCCGCCACCTTGCTGGTGGTGGCCAGCATGGTTGGTTCCGGCGTTTTCACGACCGGTGGTTTCCTGCTGGAGACGCTGCGATCGCCCTGGCTGGCTTTGCTGGCCTGGCTGGCGGGCGGAGCGATCGCCGCCTGCGGCGCCCTGAGCTACGGCGCGCTGGCGCAGCGCTTTCCGGAGTCGGGAGGAGAATACCTGTTCCTGTCCCGGACCCTGCATCCCGCCGCCGGCAACGTGGCCGGATGGGTGTCCCTGGTGGTCGGTTTTTCCGCGCCCATGGCTGCCGCCGCCTACGGTTTGGGCGAGTACCTGGCTCCCTGGACGCCCTGGCATGCGCCTCAGCTGACAGGAACGCTGCTGCTGGTCGCCGTCGCCTTGCTCCACGGCGCACACGGCCCGGTGGGTACCGGGGTGCAGAACTTCGCCGTCGCGTTCAAGCTCGTGCTCATCGCGGGCTTCGTTCTGCTGGCCTGGCCGCGTTTGGCCGTCGCGCCGTTCGCCACCGGATCGGGCGAAGGCGCCGGCCTCGGCACCTTCTTTTCCTCGCTCATCTGGGTCTCGTTCAGTTATTCCGGCTGGAACGCCGCCGTCTACCTCGGTGGCGAAGTGCGCGATCCCGAACGCAGCCTGCCGCGGGCGCTCCTGCTGGGTACCGGCCTGGTCACCGTCCTTTATCTGGCGCTGAATACCGCGTTCATGTTTTCCGCCGCTCCCGAGGCTCTGGCGGGCAAAGCGGATATAGGGCGCGTTGCGGCATTCGCGCTGGGCGGCCCGGTCTGGGCGGATTTTTTGACCCTGCTGGTGGCTTTCGCCCTTTCCCTCTCGGTCTCGGCCATGATGATGGCCGGTCCCCGCGTCAGCGCGTGTATGGCGCGGGACGGGTATCTCCCGCCCTGGTTATCGCTCCATGAGGACGGCGCGCCCAAGCGTGCGACGTTCCTGCAATGCGCCCTGTCTTTGGCGCTGCTATGGAGCGCGGGCTTCAAGGAATTGCTGACCTATACCGGCTTTACCCTCGGGTTGAGCACCGCGGCGACGGTCTTCGGCCTGATCCGGCTGCGGCTCAAGGAAGGCGATGCCTGCCCGGTCATCGGCTGGCCCTGGGCACCGCTGGTCTACCTGCTGGCGGTCCTCGCCATGACCGCCGCTGCCTTGGTCCGCCAGCCGCAGGCCGCCCTCTGGGGGCTTGCCACACTGCCGGCGGTTTGGGGGCTTTTGCGCATGGGTGCCATCTGGTCCGGAAACGCCCGGTCAGAAACCTGATAGGCCGGTGCCGGCCCCGGTTGACGGACTTCCCGGGTAAAATGGCGGCATCGAAACCAAAAATCGCGCAGACGTCGCCGAAAGACATGCCAAGAAAGACCAGCCCCGATTCCAACAAACTCGACCGCATCGTCGCCGAAGCCCGCCGCAGCCAGGAGGAGCGGGAGCGCGGCTACCGCGAGCGGGCGCTCAAGATGTATCCCTGGGTGTGCGGACGCTGCGCCCGCGAATTCAACCACAAGAACCTGCGGGAACTCACGGTTCACCATCGCGACCACAATCACGACAACAACCCTGCCGATGGCAGCATCTGGGAATTGCTGTGTCTGTACTGTCACGACAACGAACATCAACGCTACCTCACTGCGGATCTGACCGGCAAAGTCGAGGCCGGGGCGCGGCAGGGTTCGACGCTGACCCACAATGCCTTCGCCGGCCTGGCCGATCTGCTGAAGGGGCAGAAGTAAACCATGGCGGTGGAAAGCGAGGCGCGGCTGGTCGACATCGAAACCAAGCTCGCCTACCTGGAAGACACGGTTCTTGCCTTGAATGACGTGGTTACTCGGCAGCAGAAGCAGATCGATCAGTTCGAAACCAAGATCCGGTTGCTGGTCGAGCGCGTGCAGCAAATGTCGATTCTGGCCGAGACGGCTGCTCCGGCGGCGGACGAAAAGCCGCCTCACTATTGAGCCAGGCCCATGATCGGGGCCTGCCGGAGCACCGTGGTGCTGTGCCTCGGGATTGGCAGAGAGCGGCCTCGCGCTTTTGACGGATGAGGGCGCAACAAATCACCGGGATGACTGACAGACAATGCATTGGATCGCCCCCACCGAAAAAGACACCGCTTCGACCACCCTCGAAAAACGCCTCTGGGACGCCGCCGACCAATTCCGCGCCAATTCGGGTCTGAAGGCCCAGGAGTATTCCGGTCCCATCCTCGGCCTCATTTTTCTGCGCTTTGCCGAGGCCCGCTTTGCTACCCAACGCGCCAAGCTTGAAGATGCAGGCGCCAGTTCGCGGCGCGGCAGCCGGGTCGATGAGCCCATCGCCTACCACGCCGCAGGCATTCTCTACCTCGCGCCCGAAGCGCGCTTCGACACCCTGCTCAAGCTGCCCGAGGGCATCGATGTCGGCGCCAACGTCAACAACGCCATGCGCGCCATCGAGAAGCACAATCCTCAGCTCGCCGGCGTCTTGCCCAAGACCTATAACCTCTTCACCAGCACGCTGCTCAAGGAGCTGTTCAAGAAGGTCTCGGAAATCCCCGCCGGCGCGGATTACGACGCCTTCGGCCGCATCTACGAATACTTCCTCGGCGAATTCGCCCGCACCGAGGGCCAGAAAGGCGGCGAGTTCTACACGCCCAGCAGCATCGTCAAGCTGCTCACCGAAATCATCGAGCCCTTCCACGGCCGCATCCTCGACCCCGCCTGCGGCTCCGGCGGCATGTTCGTGCAGTCGGCGCGCTTCGTCGCCGAGCATCAGAAGAATCCCGCCGCCGAACTGGCGATTTGCGGCGTCGAAAAGACCGACGAAACCGGCAGGTTGTGCCGCCTCAACCTCGCCATCCACGGGCTCGAAGGCGACATCCGCCACGGCGGCCAGGTCAACAGCTACTACGACGATCCCCACGACGCTTGTCTCCCCTCTCCCTCTGGGAGAGGGGTCGGGGGTGAGGGCGGGGCTTTCGACTTCGTCCTCGCCAATCCGCCGTTCAACGTCAACGCCGTGGACAAGGAAAGGCTCAAGGACCTGGTCGGCCCCGGCCGCCGCTTTCCCTTCGGCCTGCCCCGCACCGACAACGCCAACTACCTGTGGATACAGCTCTTCTACTCATCGCTGAACGAGCAGGGCCGTGCCGGCTTCGTCATGGCAAACTCGGCCTCCGATGCCCGCGCCTCGGAGCAGGACATCCGCCAGAAACTCGTCGAATCCCGCGCCGTGGACGTGATGGTCGCCGTCGGCCCCAACTTCTTCTACAACGTCACCCTGCCCTGCACCCTATGGTTCCTCGACCGGGGCAAAGCAAATCCCCCCTCCCCTGAGAAGGGGAGGCCGGGAGGGGTTTCTCGCGCCGACACCGTACTCTTCATCGACGCCCGCCACATCTACCGCCAAGTGGATCGCGCCCATCGCGACTGGACACCCGCGCAGATCGGCTTCATCGCCAACCTCGTGCGACTGTATCGCGGCGAAGCGCTGGATTTCACCCTCGGCGGCGAAGAGGCCAAGGCCAAGATCGAGGAAGTCTTCAGTTTCCCTTATCCTGCTGGTGGGGATGAGGGCGCCTGCGGCGTCGCGTACCGCGACATTGCAGGCCTATGCAAGGCGGCGGCGCTGAAGGAAATCGAAGCCCAGGGTTGGTCCCTCAACCCCGGCCGCTACGTCGGCGTCGCGCCGGGCGAGGAGGTGAGCGACGAGGATTTCAAGGAACAGCTCGAAGAGCTGAATGAGGAGTTGGAGGCGCTGAATGCCCGGGCGCGGGAACTGGAGCAGATCATCGCCGCGAATGTGGTGGAGATTCTGGATTCTTGATGATGAACTCTAACTCGACATTCTGGCGGCGTTTGCCAATCGTTGAACTTTGTGAGGCGCACGTTGATTGCCTTAATCGGACGGCACCAGTTGTGAGTGAAGTTACGCCGTTCAAGATGCTACGCACTACAAATGTTCGCAACGGTTATATTGACGTTGAGAACGTTCGATATGTGACCGCAGAGACCTATAAGAAGTGGACGAGACGGCTTGTTCCGAGGCGCAATGACATCATCCTAACGCGCGAGGCACCACTTGGCGATGTGGGCAAAATACGCACGGACGATCGTGTGTTTCTTGGACAACGTCTGTATCACTTCCGTCCTGACCCTCAGAAGCTGGACGCAGATTTCCTTCTATATTCATTGCTTGGCGATGATTTACAAGGGCAAATCAAAGGGTTCGGTTCGGGGGCGACGGTCGAGCATATGCGGCTCCAAGACATTCCCAGTTTAGAGGTCAACGTTCCCCCGCTTCCCGTTCAGAAACGCATCGCAGGCATCCTGTCGGCCTACGACGAACTCATTGAAAACTGCCAGCGGCGCATCAAGATTCTGGAAACGATGGCCCGCGCCCTCTACCGCGAGTGGTTCGTCCACTTCCGCTTCCCTGGCTACGAAAATTATCCCCCCGTCGCCTCCTCTCTCGGCGAGATTCCGCAGGGGTGGGAGGTGAAGACTCTTCCCGAATGCGTGAAAATCAATCCCCGAGTGGCAATACCACGGGAGGGCGTGAAACCGTTTGTTCCAATGAGTTGCCTATCAAACGACTCGATGCTCGTTACTGACTTCGAAACCCGCGAGGGCAACAGTGGCAGCAAGTTTCAGAACGGCGATACGCTCTTTGCTCGAATCACTCCGTGTTTGGAGAATGGCAAGACGGGCTTTGTCCAATTCTTACCTGATTCAAAGGCCGTAGCGTTCGGTTCGACGGAGTTTATCGTCTTACGGTCTCGGACCCTTACTCCGGAATTGGTTTACTTGCTGGCGCGCAGCGACGAGTTTCGTAACGTCGCTATCAAGAGCATGACCGGTGCGTCTGGGCGTCAACGCGTGCAAGAACAATGTTTCCATGAATACCTTGTTATGCAGCCACCGGACGCCTTGCTCGACCATTTCTCGGCTATCGTCGCTCCGAGTTTCCGTCTTATCCACAGACTACAGCTACAAATCCAAAACCTCCGCAGCACCCGCGACCTCCTGCTGCCGCGCCTGCTCTCCGGCCAAGTCGAACTTCGCGAACAGGTTACCGCATGACCGAAGCTGAGTTGAACGCGTTACTCCTCGTGCGCTCCGAGAATGAACACGTCGAATTCAAGTAGGCCAAGAGCCATTTCCACTTCGAGAAATTGGTCGATTACTGCGTGGCGCTCGCCAACGAGGGTGGTGGCCGCATCGTTCTGGGCGTCACCGACAAACCGCCCCGCAAGGCGGTGGGCACTCAGGCTTTCGAAATGCCCGAGAAAACGGTCGCCGGTATCCATGAGCGGATTCACCTCCGGGGGCTGTGGCATGAGATTCCGCACACGGACGGTCGTGTGCTGGTGTTCGAGGTGCCGTCACGAACCGTTGGGCATCCGCTGCACTATGACGGCCGCTACTGGATGCGCGCCGGTGAGGACCTGGTGCCGATGACGCCCGATCAGCTGAAACGCATCATCGACGAGGGTAAGCCGGAATTCATCGATCAGCCGGCGCGGAGCCGTTGTACCGAGGAAGAGGTGGTTTCACTGCTGGATGTGCAAGGCTATTTCGATCTGCGCAAACGGCCCTTGCCATCGACTCGCGCCGAAGTACTCGATACGCTCGTCGGGAAAGGTTTCGTTCGCCGGGAGGACGGCCTTTTCACCATTACCAACCTGGGCGCGCTGCTGCTTGCCAAGCGGCTGACCGACTTTGAGCCGGTCGCGCGGAAAGGCGTCCGGCTGATCGTCTATGACGGAATTTCCAAGCAGCAAGTCCGCGACGGCAAGGATATTACCGGGCAGAAGGGCTATGCGGTCGGCTTCGAGGGTTTGGTCAACTATGTGTACGAGCATTTGCCGGCCAGCGAGGAAATCGCTGCGGCGCTGCGGACCACGACTTACGCCTATCCGTTAAAGGCGATTCGCGAAGTCATCGGCAATGCCATCGTGCACCAGGACTTGACTCAACAAGGTACGGGCATAACGGTGGAGATTTACGATGACCGGCTCGAGATGACCAATCCCGGCTTGCCGGTGTTGCCGCTCGATCGCTTCATCGACGAAAACCAGTCGCGCAATGAACGTTTTGCCGATGCTCTCCGGCAACTGGGCATTTGCGAGGAGCGAGGATATGGCATGGACGCCGTGGTGATGCAGATCGAATTGCACCAATTGCCATCTTATTCTTGCCGCCTGGGAACGCGCCACACGACCGTCATGCTTTCCCGTTACAAGCCGCTGAAAGACTTGTCCCCCGAGGAGAGGGTCAATGCCGTCTACCAGCACTGTGTTTTGAGGTACGTAACGAACCAGATCACCAACAACGAGTCGATCCGCCAGCGATTCAAGATCGACAAGAAGAACGCCGCTATCGCCTCCAGACTTCTGGGGGAAGCTGTTGCCGCGCAAAGGATTCGCCCATCCGATCCCGACGCGGCGTCCAAGCTCATGCGGTATGTGCCTTACTGGGCGTAGAGGATTTGCTTGATGCGATTGGCGAGTTCAAAGCCGATGGCGACGTATGCTTATGTTATTTATTGAAATATTTCTTTGACGGGTATTTGATTGGTCAGACGGGTATTGGCAGGAGACTTCCATGATGGAATGTCTCCAAGATGCCCTTAAGTCGGCCTACCGCCTTGACTTTATGAGCAATTTTTCTTTGATTGATCTTTGATGGACGCTCGATCGCAACGATATGAGCCCCCACGCCGACACCGAAGACCAACTCGTCGAACAGCCAGCCATCGGGCTATTTGCCGCGCGCGGTCGGCAGACTTGCGCGGTTTTCACCGAACGCTGAACCTCATGCTCGACATCCTCCCGCTTCCCGCCGATTACGCCGCTTGGCTCGCCGAGCTGAAGGCCCGCATCCACGCCGCCCAGCAGCGGGCGGCGCTGGCGGTCAACCGCGAATTGGTGCTGCTGTACTGGCAGATCGGCCGCGACATCCTCGATCGGCAGGACCGCGAGGGCTGGGGGGCGAAGGTGATCGAACGGCTGGCGCAGGACTTGCGCAATGCCTTTCTGGACATGAAGGGTTTTTCGCCGCGCAACCTGAAGTACATGCGCGCCTTCGCCGAGGCGCGGCCAGATGCCGAATTTGTGCAAGGGGTGCTTGCACAATTGCGTTCAAGGCATCTCGTCACCAGCCTCCGGCGGGGCTTCGGGGCTGGCGGTGAGCCAGGTATCGAAGGCGGAGAGGTCGCCCCGCGCCTGCCGCTCGCGAAAATAGGCTTCAGTCTTGAGGGCGGACACTTTTTCCGCGATGGCCATGACGAAGAACTGGTTCATGGAAACATGCTCCTCCTCGGCCACTTGGCGGGCGTAGGCGAGGAGCGAATCGGGAACTCGCAATGCGTAATTGGCCATCAGGTTTTCTCCTCGTTCAGTTGCCGCAGGAACGCGCCGGGGGTCATGACCGGCATGCGGAAATCCGCAGCGGCGGCGAAATCGCCGACATTCAGTGTGACCAGCCCGTCGGCGCGGCCGTTCAGCGCGGTTTCCAACACCATTTCGTCGGCCGGATCGCGCAGTTGCGGGCGCCACAGGTAATGTAAATGCACCGGCTCGACCAGCAGGCAGAGGGCATCGAGAAAGGCGCCGTTCATGGCGATGTTGCGCCCGCTGGCGGCGAGATGTTCCGGCCGGTTGAGCACCGCTTCGTATTCGAGCATCAACGGTACCGATACCAACGCTTTGTACCGTCCATCCCTCAGGGCTTGCAGCAAGGCGAACGATGCACCCAGCCGACTGCGGGAAGCTGCAACGAGGACGTTAGTGTCGAGCACGACGCGCGGTATAGTCATATTGTCGATGATATTTGCATGATACAGGAAGTCAATGCATGAGCACCCATGCCTACAGCGAATCCCATTTGGTTGAGCAGCCTGCCATCGGGCTGTTTGCCACGCTGGGCTGGGAGACGGTGTCGGCGATGGAGGAAATTTTCGGCTCGGCAGGCACGCTGGCGCGCGAGACCAAGGGCGAGGTCGTGCTGGTGGGCCGATTGCGTGTGGCGCTGACCCGGCTCAACCCTGCACTGCCACCTGAGGCGATAGACGCAGCCATCGATGAACTGACCCGCGACCGTTCGGCGATGAGCCTGGAGGCCGCGAACCGGGAGGTGTATCGGCTGCTCAAGGAAGGCATCACGGTGTCGGTGCCCGACCGCACCCTCACCCTCACCCTCACCCTCACCCTCACCCTCACCCCCGGCCCCTCTCCCTCACCCTCACCCCCGGCCCCTCTCCCAAAGGGAGAGGGGAAGAAAAGGTGCGTCTGCGCGTGGTGGATTGGGAGCATCCGGAGAACAACGACTTCCTGCTCGTCAGCCAGTTCAGCGTGACCGGCGCGCTCTACACCTGCCGGCCCGACTTGGTTGGTTTCGTCAACGGCTTGCCGTGGGTGGTGATCGAACTGAAGAAGCCGGGCGTGTCGGCGCGCGCGGCGTTCGACGAAAACCTCACCCACTACAAGCGGGAGATTCCCCAGCTGTTCTGGCACAACGCGTTCCTGATCGCCTCCAACGGCACCGACAGCCGCGTCGGCTCGCTCACCGCGGACTGGGATCGGTTTTTCGAGTGGAAGCGCATCGAGTGCGAGGACGAGTCGCGCCGCGTGTCGCTGGAAGTGATGCTGCGCGGCACCTGTGACCTAAAGCGCCTGCTCGATCTGGTCGAGAATTTCACCCTGTTCTCCGAGCACAAGGCCGGGTTGGTCAAGATCATCGGCCAGAACCACCAGTTCCTCGGCGTGAACAACGCGCTTCGCTCCATGCTGGAAGCGCGGAAGCTGGGCCACGGGCGGGGCGGTGTGTTCTGGCAGACGCAGGGCAGCGGCAAGAGCTTCTCCATGGTGTTCTTCGCCCAGAAGGTGCTGCGCAAGCTGGCCGGCAACTGGACTTTCGTGGTCGTCACCGACCGCATCGAGCTGGATGAGCAGATCGCCAAGACCTTCAAGACCACCGGCTCGGTGTCGGAAGCCGAGGGCGATGCCTGCCACGCCGCCAGTGGTGCGCATCTGCGCGAGCTGCTGCGCGGCAACCACCGCTACGTTTTTACGCTGATCCATAAGTTTCGTCCCGAAACACCCTCATCCCCAGCCCTTCTCCCAGAGGGAGAAGGGGGCACAATGCCGGTGCTCTGTGATCGGTCCGACGTGATCGTTCTGACTGACGAGGCGCACCGCAGCCAGTACGACACGCTGGCGCTCAACATGCGCGCCGCGCTGCCCAAGGCGATGTTCCTGGCCTTTACCGGCACGCCGCTGATCGCCGGGGAGGAGCGTACCAAGGAGGTGTTCGGCGACTACGTCTCGATCTACGACTTCCAGCAGTCCATCGAGGACGGCGCCACCGTGCCGCTGTTCTATGAGAACCGCACGCCGGAATTGCAGCTCACCAACCCGGACCTGAACGACGACATCTACCGGCTGATCGAGGACGCCGAACTCGACCCCGAACAGGAAGCCAGGCTCGAGCGCGAGCTCGCCCGCCAGTATCACCTCCTGACCCGCGACGACCGGCTGGAAACCGTGGCGCAGGACATCGTGCGGCACTTTCTCGGGCGCGGGTTTTTAGGCAAGGCCATGGTGGTCTCCATCGACAAGGCGACTGCCCTCAGGATTCACGACAAGGTGAGGAAACATTGGGCCGCGGAAACCTCGGGGGTGCGCCAGGCATTGGGCGAGCTGGCCCACTTGCCGCGTGGGGAGGGCAGCCCGGAGCAGGCGCGGCGTGACCTGAGGGTGGTCGAGCTGAAGGCACGCCTCGCGGTCTTGAGCAACACCGACATGGCGGTGATCGTTTCGCCTGGGCAGAACGAAATCCAGCATATGCAGAAGCTCGGGCTCGACATCGAACCGCACCGCAAGCGTATGAACGAATCCCAGCCGGGGCTGGACGAGAAGTTCAAGGACACCGAAGACCCGTTGCGCCTGGTGTTCGTCTGCGCCATGTGGCTGACCGGCTTCGACGCGCCGAGCTGTTCGACGGTGTACCTCGACAAGCCCATGCGCAACCACACGCTCATGCAGACCATTGCCCGCGCCAACCGCGTTTTTCCCGGCAAGCACAGCGGCGTGATCGTCGATTACGCCAACGTCTTCGCTTCGCTGGAACAGGCGCTGGCGATCTACGGTGCCGGCAAGGGCGGCAAGAGCCCGGTCAAGGACAAGCAGCAACTGGTCGAGGAGCTGCGCAACGCGGTAGTGGATGCCACGGAATTCTGCGCCCGCCATGGCGTGGAGCTGGCCGCGATCGAGACTCTGGCTGGCGGCGGTCTGGAGCGCTTGCAGAGCATCGAAGACGCGATGAACGCGCTGATCTCCCCCGACCCGCTGCGGCGCGAGTTTTTCGGCCATGAGCGGCTGGTGAGCACGCTGTATCGGGCGGTGAAGCCCGATCCGGCAGTTCTGGAGTTCGCCGGCCGCGTGGCCTGTCTTTCGACGTTGGCTGAATCCATTCGAGCCAAGCAGAGCCCGAATCCGCCGGATATCTCGCAGGTGATGGCCGGCATCAACACGCTGCTCGACCAATCGATTACCGGCCACGCAATCCGCGAGTCGGGGCCGCCGCCGCTCGACCTATCGAAGATCAACTTCGAGGCGCTGGCACAGCGATTCAAGCAGTCCAAGCACAAAAACACCGACCTCGAGGTGCTCAAGGCGGCCATCCGCGCCAAGCTGGAAAAGCTGATCCAGTTCAACCGTACCCGTGCCGACTTCGCCGAGAAATTCGAGGAACTGATCGAAAGCTACAACGCGGGCAGCCGAAGCATCGAGGAACTGTTCGAGGAGCTGCTGAAGCTCTCCAACAGCCTGAATGACGAGGAACAGCGCCACGTGCGCGAGAACATGAGCGAGGAGGAGCTGGTCATCTTCGACATCCTCACCCGCCCTGCGCCGGAGCTCAGCACGGAGGAGCGCGCCGAAGTGAAAAAGGTGGCCCGTGATCTGCTGGCCCGCCTCAAGGATTTGCTGGTGCTGAACTGGCGGCAGAAATCGACGGCGCGCTCACAACTGAAGCTGACCATCGAAGACACTCTCGACACGGGACTGCCGCGTGCCTATACGCCGGAGCTGTACCGGCAGAAGTGCTCAGCCGTGTTCGAGCATGTGTACGAGAGCTACCCGGAGCGAAATGCCGGTGTTTATGCCTGTCTCCAGTGATGGCTGCACAGCGGTGGGCGGTGTGCCATGAGACAACAAAAAACCCGCTAAGCCTTGTAGCTCGCGGGTTCTGAGACGTCATGAGACGGGAGGGAGGCAGTCGAACTGTTTGTACAAGACAATGATTTTATGATGAATTTGTCTATGTAGATTTTTCGTATGCCCCCAAATATGCCCCCACATCATCGATGCTACCCTTCAAAGGCGTTCAACTTTGGCGCCGAAACTTGCGCCGCTGGGGGTGCAGGAGGGTCGATGCCGGTTTCCCGGCATCATTGTGGTAGGTGCCACGCCCGCGCGAAATCCTCAGTTACAAATGTGTCGCTAGGAGTTCCTTTACGATGCGTTCTTCGGTGTATCTAAGGTTGCAATGCCAAATTCGGACTTGTTCTGACCCGTTGACCTGGATTCGAGGTCGATAGTCGCCGACGCCGAACAGCAAGAGATTTCGGTGATCTGTAGCTATTGCAGTCTGAACAGCGGTTCGGTAAGCGTCAATCTTGTTGACATACGCTTTCAGTCCGAGCCTCTCGCGATCTGCTTTGAGGTTAACAGAATCGGTCGGGCGATGAAGATACCAAGCACCATCATGAGAACTGATCTCAAACTGCAATAAACGCGATCTATCAATTTTATTAGTGAAGCGTTCGGCGCGCGCTCTTGCTTCGATGTACCACGGTTTTTGTGTCATATCGTCTCCTTGGTAGCGTCCAATTTTGACAGATGGCGACGGTAACCTTCAGTTTAATCCATCGCAGCGCCTCGGCATGCAGTTCGTGCCATAGAGAGCCGGAACGGTTCCGCTTTATGCTTTGGGAAGTGCGGATTCAAGAGTGGATTGGATACCTTGGATGGTGGTGTCCGCCGACATGAAGAAGAAAACAACAACAGCATATAGGGCCGAAATTCATCCGGAAACCGCGAGTGAGCCGAACCCGTGGCGATATACCCTCCAGGAAGGACCCACGTCAGTTGACGCGGCAAGAGCCGGGCGACGTGCTCCCAGTTGGTAGGATCGGGGTGATTGAGAATGCCGCACCGCCGCTTGGGTTGACGGTTTTTTTGATGATGAAGCCTGAACAGCCGATGCAGTCTATGAGTTCGGCAAGCCGCTGGCCGATGCTTTCAAGCTCTAGGTCGATTGCGTCTCTTGTCATGGTGTGCTGTCTTGGTTGTTGTTGATGTCGTGCGCGGGTCCTTCCCGAAGACTTACGCCATACGGGTGACGCACTGCGCGAGGTTTGGCTAGTCGCAGGGTTCCCATGGATTTCCTACCTATGCCACGTCCAACCCGCGTGGTTGCTGGGCTTCAACCACACCCCACAGGAAATTTGCCGAATTTCATTTCCTATGGCTCATGGCGGCTCATCCGCGTCCTGGCCGATGACGAACGGCCAGCGGATCACCCGCCGGGAGCGCCCTTCTGTGAAGGCGTCTGCTGTCCCGTCGCCTCGTGGTCGGATGGTAAGAAACTGGCTGGCCTTCAACAGCGTTCCGTCCTCGGCCACCAGGAAGCCGCGCCGCCATAGCTCAGTGAGGGAAATCGACTCAGGGATCATCGGACCACCTCGTAAGCTCCCAAGCGCAGACAGTACCGCTGCCGCAGATCGCCCATCAGTTCATCGGCGGAACATTCGCCCACGGCAACGCCGCCACCCTGGTCCGCCTTCAGGCGGAACCGGATCACGGCCCGGCGGTTTCGTGCATTACTCTCGGCTTCGATTTTTTTCGGGGTATCACAGGTATCAAGGGTGCAGCCCTTGTGCAGCAAGGCTTCCGGCTGATACCCCTGCTTTTTTGGTGAGGTATCAGAGGTATCAGGCAGGGGTGGGCGTGCCGATCTTGATACCCCTGATACCCTTGCTCCCTGCTTGGGGTATCGGCTGGAAGCCGCGCCATTCGTGGCTTGCACCCAAGATACCCTTGATACCTCTGTTTCGAGCAAAGTCAGAAGCGTTTCAAGCGTCATGGTCGCCCTCCAGCGTATCCGAAGCGATTGGATAGAGCTTCACGCCCCTGCCTCCGATCCGATAGAAACGCGCCCGCTTACCATCCGCTCCGGCCGCCGGTAGTGCCCCGACCTGCTCCAGCACGTCCAGCGCCCGCTTGAAGTCGAAGCCCTTCAGCGCCTCGCGCAGCCCGTCCGCCGTGAACAGATAGATGCGCCCGCCGGGCCCGTCCTTCCACCAGCCAGCCCGATCCCGAATCACTGGATCGTTTCCACCATCGGCGTAAGAAAAGCGGCCATCGCCGTGGCGATCTATGAACGCTGAAACCTGCTCCAGTACTTGCCGGCGTTCGTCGTTGCCCCGGCCACGTGCGGATCGCCATAACCGGAAGCCTTCCGCCGCCGCTTGGGTGGCATCGCCCAGCGCCCACGGCGTCACCTCGTACTCGGTCGCCAGCTCGCCGGCCAGCGCCAGCAGGGCGAACCGCGCCGCCGCCCGTTTGTCCTGGCCTTCTCCGGGATCGTCCCAGATCGGCAGGGCCTTGAGTCGTTCGAGGTAGGTACAGAAGTCGCGGGTATCGCGCGTGACTCGTTCCAGGAAGGCGCGCCCAGCATGGCCGTGGTGAACCGCCGCCGCCCGCTTGATCGCGTCAGACAGCGCCGCGCCGGACTCGAAGCCGTGCAGCGCGTCGAAGCATCCATGCGCCCGGCCCGCCGGCACATCCAGCAGCCGCACGCCCTGGCCCGCCTTGGCTCGGTGCCCGCCCTCGGCCATTGTGGTGGCGATGGTACGCTCGCCGCTGGACATGACCAGGCAGCGCCAGCGGACCACGCCCCGCGCACTGCCGCTTCGGCTGGCTCGCTGCTTACCCCGCCCGTTGCCCAAGGCATAAACGATTGCGCCCACCTCTCGGGGATCGCATTCCGAGATTTCATCCAACGCCAGCAGGCCATCATTGAATAGCGCCGCCGCGCCTTCCATGCCGTTCGCGGTCGCGCGCCAGCTTCGTTTGTAGCCCGGCCCGCCCCAGACGGAACAGGCAGCCTCAAGCAAGGTGGTCTTGCCGGTGGATGAGTCGCCGACGAAATGCAGCCCGCCGGACTCGGCGTTGCAGCGCGCCAACAGGGGGCCGGCGAAAGCGGCGGACAGCGCCAGCATCAGTAAGGGGTTACCGGCAGCTCGCCCGGCAATCTCGGTTTGCCAGCCATCCAGCGTGCCCGCTACCGTATACTCGTCGTGCCCGCGCTCGCCGGATTGGAAGATCACACCCGATGCGGACGGCCCGATCACGGTGTCCGGTAGCACGAACGACGAACCCGACCAGCCGGTTTGAAGTGCACAGGTGATGCGCAGCTTCGGGGTTACCGCTTGGAGATACTGCCCCAGCAGGCGGTGGGAGCCTGGGTCGATCTGCAAGCCCATCGCCAGCAGCTCGCCGCGCAGATCGGCACCATCAGCCCGCAGTAGCTCCATGGGCATGGCCCATTCCCGCCAGTGGCCCAAGGTGTTCTTGAACTGCAGCAGCCGCCCGAAATTGCCCTCGGCCGCATCATGGGTGATGGCCTCGACGTGCAGCGGTGAACAAACCCACTGGTCCGTGAGGGTGGCGGGCCCATCGTTCTTGCCGGGCTTGACGCCGAAGAACCAGACGCCGGGCCGATGCTTGCGCCCGCCGTGCTCGGTCCAGTCGTCCAACACTATGAACTTCGGACGCTCGGATTCGTTGGGAATGGGGGACCGGGCTTCGCCGTCCTCCGTCTCTGATACGGCTGATACGTCCGCACTTTCGCTGCCGTATCCGCTGGAATCCCCGTCGTCCGTGGCTTGCACGTCTGATACGGCTGATACGGCTGTTTTCAGCAAATCTGAACCTGATTTGTTAACGCCAAGCAATTCGTTAGCCAGCGCATCGAGTCTTCCTTCAGCGGTGACGACCATGGTTCACCTCTTGCCGGATTCCGTCGATGACCTCCACCGCTCGCCTGGCGCGACTGCAGTCGGCAACGTTCGTGCCGCGGCCTTCGATCACATCAGTAACGACCAGGGCACAGATGGTTGCCTCACGCGCCGCGAGATCGATCAGATCGCGGGCGCGGTGTTCTGGAATGCCCAGGCGCGGCCGGTAGCCTTTGGGCGGCGGATCGCGGGGTGGAAACAGGTCCTTGATGCCTAATCCGACTGCCGTGAGCACGTCATCGACTGAACATCCGGCGAAGTCATGGACTAAAATGCGGCCGTCATCTGTCTGGCGGACGGATAAGGAAGGACTGCGGTCATTGTGAGCTGGGCAGCGGGCGAGCCACTTACCGGCGCCCGTCTTTCGGACGCCTTTAAGCCGCGACAGTATGGAGTCGATCACGCTCCTATCTCCGATGTGCGTGCCTCGTGGAGCTGGCGGACCAGTTCACGGATTTCGTCGGTGGACTTGCCGGCGATCCGGGCGCGAACCAGGGCGTCGATTTCATCGGACGGCCAACGGCTGGAGACGCCGAGCTTGATTGGTTTTGGAGCAAGTCCGGCCTGGATGTCTCTGTGCCACGCGGAGCGCGATTGCCCGGCGTGCTTCAATGTCTGTTCGAGCGGGAGGAGGAAGACGGCCGGTATGGCCGGATTGGTGGTATAGGTTTTCATGGTGCCCCCGTGGGCGATTGTGGATAACGGGGACGATTTTGGAATCGATTTTCCGCAAAAAAGAGGGGACGAATTAGGAACAGCTATATTAGTAATTTCTTATCTGTTAAAACTGACTCTTGCCGGGACTAATCGCGGCGGGTGGGGAGGTTTCCAGGCAAGCGTTTTGACTACTTGCTCCTCTTCGGGAATAGTACGGTCCCAGAAAACAGCGGTGATCGTACCGTCTTCGCCTTTTTTTGCCAGGGCTGTCATTCCGAAAAAATCCTTATGTCGGCGCGCTCTGCGAATGTCGCGCACGTCCACATCAAAGATTTCTGCAATACGGGTATCCGCTTGGCTTGGTGTATCGTTCAGTGCTACTTGTGCCGCAAGACTCGCCAGCGCGTATAGATGACGTGAGTACGATACTCCCGCCTTCCTCCCCGGCTTCTTATCATAAAAGTCAACACCGTCTAGCGTTCCTGTTGCGAGTCCGAGAAATTCGCCACCTTGATAAATCGGGCCATATACTTTTATGCCGTCAGGGGTTTTCTCAAACTGTCTGAACTTGATTTCGAAGCAGCGCGAACCGTCGCGCGAAACTATGGCCATGGACCTCTTGGGTTTTGGCATTCCGATCTTCCCCGGAATATCTTCAAGGTAGGAACCACGCCAGCGGGTGAAGGTATCCCGGTTTCGGCCCGTCGGCCTAGGCGCGGTTTAACTCGGTTATCACATATCAATCGGTCGATTTCATCTCACAAAAACTATTCAATTGGCCTGGTCATGCGGGCTCCTCCTCGCCAAACTCGGCCGCAAGCACATCAAGTCGAAGCTCGGTATCGGCGGCGCCGATGTCTCCGAAAAGATGCCAGCGCTGCACGGTCTCGTTCACATTTAATGTAAATACATAAATCGCGCCGTCCTCATCGATGCGAAAGTTACCTTCGCCGTGCCCGGCCTTCAAAAGTGCCCTGATTACGTTTGTCGGGTACGCCGTTCCGTTGCCATAAGGAACTGTACGGACAGCTTCGCAAACCACGCCAGTCACACCGGCTTGGCCCTCGTAGCGGTCAAGTCGGCGATTTTGGCGATTCTGGACTATCACAAAGTCTCCAGGATTAGGCGTGATAGATGGGTCAATGAGAAGTCTGTCGCCCCGTAGCAACTCGGGTGTGAATTCATCCGTTTGCAGGGTGACGAAGAAATGCTCGGATGGGCGGTTTTTATCCTGGATTGTGGTAGCGTCTTCAGTAGCCATAGATTCACCTCTTTATCAGGTGGATTTGTGGTCAGGGCCGGCCCGGCGTTGGCGCGCTGCTCCGGCCCGCTTGGTTTGCCGGGATCACCCGCCCGGCCGGGATTTCAAGCCTTCCGCCGCGCATCGAGCTCGATCACGTCGGCCCCTTGCTTGAGCCTGTCCAGGTAGTCGGCCCAGGCCTGCATCATCTTACGGCGCTCGGGCAGATGCTCGGCATAGTTGTAGGCGGCGCGTACGGCGTTGCGTTCGGCGTGGGCAAGCTGGCGTTCGACGGCGTCGCGGTGCCAGCCCTGTTCATTCAACAAGGTGGACGCCATGGAGCGGAAGCCGTGGCCGGTCATCTCGCCTTTTTCGTACCCCATACGCCGCAGCGCCGCCAGAACGGCATTCTCTGAGAGGCAGCGGTCACCCTTGGGGCTGCGATCGGAAGGAAACACGTAGCGGCCGTGGCCGGTGAGAGGCTGAAGATTCTGCAGAACCGTCAAGGCTTGCTGTGACAGGGGGACGACGTGGACGGAGCGCATCTTCATCTTGGGGCCAGGGATGCGCCATTCCGCCGCCTCGAAGTTGATTTCCGACCACTCGGCCTGGCGCAGCTCTCCCGGCCGCACAAAGACCAGGGGGGCAAGCCGAAGAGCGGCCCTGACGACCACTGAGCCGTGATAACCATCGATGTTGCGCAGCAGATCACCAATTTCCGCAGGTTTCGTGATGCTGGCATGGTGCCGTTTGGCGCCGGCTGGGGTCAGGGCGCCGCGCAGGTCCCCGGATAGGTCGCGTTCCGCCCGGCCGGTGGCGATGGCGTAGCGGAATATTTGGCCGCAGGTCTGGCGCAGGCGGCGCGCTGTTTCCGGGGCGCGGGACTCGGTCTCTCGCAGAGTCTTGAGTAGGTCAGGGGCGGTGATGGTCGAAATGGGCTTGTCGCCGATTGCGGGGAAGATGTTCTGTTCCAGCCGCGATAGCACGTTTTCGCTATGGCCGGGCGTCCAGGCGGATGACACCTTTTGATGCCATTCCCTGGCGATCACCTCGAAGCTGTGCTCCGTCAACGCGGCCTTGGCTGCCTTTATGGCCCGCTTGTGCTCGGTGGGGTCGATGCCTTGGGCCAGCAGCTTCCGCGCTTCGTCACGCTTATCACGGGCCTCCTTTAGGGTAACCTCGGGATACACGCCGAAGGCCGCGCGCTTTTCCTTGCCCTCGAAGCGGTACTTCATCCGCCAGTACCGGGCGCCGTTCGGCATGATCTCCAGATACAGCCCTTTCTCGTCAGAGAGCTTGTAAGCCTTCTCCTTCGGCTTGGCCCGTCTGATCTCGGTATCGGTCAACATCGTCTGCACCTCCAGGAACGGCGCGGCTTTCGTCGATTTGGGGGCATCGACTCTCACCGCTAGGGAGCATGCCCCCAGATATGCCCCCGCGAAAGGTGGGATTTGGGGGCACAGCATGGGACTGCCTGGGATGCAGTATAAACAAAAAAACCCGCAATTACGCGGGTTCTGGGACTACATGGGACGCTGTGGGAATGCTGTATGGCGGAGAGGGAGGGATTCGAACCCTCGTGCCGGGTTTCCCCGACCATCCGATTTCGAGTCGGCGCCGTTATGACCGCTTCGGTACCTCTCCGCGTCAAGCGATGATATTATAACCAATTCGTTACAGACATACGAATGGTGCGTGACATGAATTCAAAGTTCATGGCGGACGGCGTTCTGAAAGTCGGACAAGTCAGGCTTTTGTTTCGCAAGTTCAATCGCCGTACCCGCCAGCGCTGTCTCGGCGCGGGTGTCGCGGCGCTACTGGTGTCTCAGCTTTACGGCTGCGGCAATCCGGTTCCGGAGCAGCGCAAGCTGCCGCAATCCGAAAGGATCAGGGCGGCGGGAGAGCTCCGGGTGCTGATCCGCAACAAGCGTTTCTCCTCGTCCCGGACGGCTTTGGGCCCGGCCGGTTTCGAGCGCGACCTCCTCCAGAAATTTGCCGAATACCTTGGCGTCAGGCTCCGGTTCATTCCCGTCCAGGCCCGAAGCATAGCGGAACGGCTGGGCGACGGCGACGCTGATCTGGCGGCGGTTCCTTCCCATTCCCCCGCCCGTGTCGGCGATGCAATGCAAGTCGGGATGACGAGTGTCGACGAAGGCGAGCCTCCACCGTTCGCCGAGGTTACGCGGGTCGGCGGCTGGATAGCGGCGGCTGCGGGTGGCCTTCGGGGAATTGCGCAGAATAGCGCGCAGAAGTTCAATCCACGGCTCGCCCTTGCGGAATATCCGCAACGTAGTGTGCGTGCGTTGAGGTGGGCCATCCCTGAAAGCGCCGGCGTTTGCGGCTCGCGGGCGCTGGCGTTGATGTTCGCCGACCCGGAGGGCGAATACCTGGCGCGGGCGGCCGAGAACTTCTTCCGCGACTTGCGGGAGCACAAAGGACTCGATCAGTTGGCTGATCGCCACTTCGGTCATCGCGAGGGCGTCGATACTGCCCTCGATCGCACGCTGCGCAAGTCTTACGGTCGTCAGTTGGGCAAATACCGCAGGACTTTCGTCGAGGCGGGGGAACGCCACGGCCTGGATTGGCGGCTGCTTGCGGCGGTGGCTTTCCAGGAATCGAAATGGGACGGCAATGCCGTGTCGGCCGAAGGCGTGCGCGGCATGATGATGCTTACCGGCGCGACGGCACGTGAAATGGGGGTCGACCGCAACAATGCGGGGCAGAGCATTCACGGCGGCGCGCGCTACCTCAAGGAAGTATGGTCGCGCTTGCCGGAAGAGATCGCCGAACCCGACCGTACTTGGCTCGCGCTGTCCGCCTACAACTTAGGTTTAGGCAGCGTCGAAAACGCGCGCCGCTTGGCGAAGGGCATGGGGCGAGACCCCAATAAATGGATAGACGTCAAGAAGGCCTTGCCGCTGGTCGGCGCCAAACGCTCCGGCGGACGTCCGCGCCATCCTTCGGCGCGGGGAAAACTGACGGTTCATTACGTCAACCGGGTACGCCACTACTACGATCTGCTGGTGCGCCTCAGTGAGAAGAAGCGAGGCGAGCGGGCGGAGCAAGGTTAGCGCCGGCTCCGGAAGAAATCCCGGAGCAGCTCGCCGCATTCCTCGGCCAGCACGCCTTCCGTCAGCTCGACCCGGTGGTTCATAAACTCGGCCTCGTTCAGCCGGAGCGCGCTCACCACCGCGCCGCGCTTGGGATCGGCGGCGCCGAACACTAGCCTGCCGACACGGGCATGCAGGATCGCGCTCATGCACATCGCGCAGGGTTCGAGTGTGACATACAGCGTGGTATCCACCAGCCGATAGTTGCCCAGCCGTTTCCCCGCAGCCCGTAGGGCGATGATTTCGGCATGGGCGCTGGGGTCGTGGGTGGAAATAGGCTGGTTATAGCCTTCGCCCAGGAGTTCGCCGTTCTTGACCAGCACCGCTCCGACCGGCACTTCGCCCGCCGATTCGGCGGTCTGGGCCAGCGCCAAGGCGTGACGCATCCAGATTTCGTCAGAGCGTGGTTCGCTCATTCCCACTCGATCGTCGCCGGCGGCTTCCCCGAAATGTCGTAGGTGACCCGGGAGATGCCGGGGATTTCGTTGATGATGCGGCGGGATACCAAGTCGAGGAAATCGTAGGGCAGGTGGGCCCAGCGGGCGGTCATGAAGTCGACGGTTTCCACCGCGCGCAACGCGACCACATAGTCGTAGCGGCGGCCGTCGCCCATGACGCCGACCGATTTCACCGGCAGGAAGACAGCAAAGGCTTGGCTGACCTTGTCGTACAGGTCGTGGCGGTAGAGTTCTTCGATGAAGACGGCGTCGGCGCGGCGCAACAGGTCGGCGTATTCCTTCCTGACCTCGCCGAGGATGCGCACGCCGAGGCCGGGGCCGGGGAAGGGATGGCGGTAGACCATTTCGTAGGGCAGGCCGAGTTCGAGGCCGATCTGGCGGACTTCGTCCTTGAACAGCTCCCGCAGCGGCTCGACCAGCTGCAGCTTCATGGTCTCCGGCAGACCGCCTACGTTGTGGTGGGATTTGATGACGTGCGCCTTGCCGGTCTTGGAGCCGGCGGATTCGATCACGTCCGGGTATATGGTGCCCTGGGCCAGCCAGCGGGCGTCTTCGATCTTGGCGGCTTCTTCGTCGAAGATTTCCACGAACAGCCGGCCGATGATCTTGCGCTTGTCTTCCGGGTCGGCGACGCCTTGGAGGGCGCCCAGGAAGCGTTCTTCGGCGTTGACCCGGAGGACGCGGACGCCCATGTGTTCGGCGAAGGTCGCCATGACTTGATCGCCTTCGTTCAGGCGGAGCAGTCCGGTATCCACGAAGACGCAGGTCAGCTGTTCGCCGATGGCGTGCTGCAGCAGGGCGGCGACCACGGACGAGTCCACCCCGCCGGACAGGCCCAGCACGACGCGCTCGGCGCAGACTTTCGAGCGTACCTTGGCGATGGCGTCTTCGATGATGTTGCCCGTGGTCCAGCGGACCTCGCACCGGCACAGCTTGCGTACGAAGCGTTCCAGGATGCGCTTGCCCTGGCGGGTGTGTGTGACTTCCGGATGAAACTGCAGTGCGTAGAACCGGCGTTCCTCGTCCGCCATGCCGGCGATGGGCGCGCTCTCGGTGCTGGCGATCAGCTTGAAGCCGGGCGGCAGGCCGACGACCTGGTCGCCGTGGCTCATCCACACGTCTAGCAGCCCATAGCCCTCGGCGGTGGTGTGGTCCTCGATCTCGTTCAGCAGTTGCGAATGGCCGCGCGCCCGGACCTGGGCATAGCCGAATTCGCGGTGTTCGACGGCTTCCACCTTGCCACCGAGTTGGGCCGCCATGGTCTGCATGCCGTAGCAAATGCCGAGCACCGGCACGCCGCGGGTGAACACGGAGGCTGGCGCCCGGGGCGTATCGGTCCCGGTTACGCTCTCGGGGCCGCCGGAGAGGATGATGCCCTGCGGGGCGAATTCGGTTATGAAATCGTCGCCACAGTCGTAGGGATGGATTTCGCTGTACACTCCGAGTTCCCTCACCCGCCGCGCGATGAGCTGGGTGTACTGGGAGCCGAAATCCAGGATCAGGATTTTTTGGGCGTGGATGTCGGTCATCGGGGGGCTCTGGGGTCCGGAATCAGTCGAGGCGGTAGTTCGGTGCTTCCTTGGTGATCGTCACGTCGTGCACATGACTTTCGCGCATGCCGGCGGTGGTCACCCGGACGAAGTTGGCGTGCTCGCGCATTTCCTCGATAGTGCGGCAGCCGGTGTATCCCATGGAGGCGCGGACGCCGCCCACGAGTTGGTGCAGGATGGCGATGAGGCTGCCCTTGTGCGGGACGCGGCCTTCGATGCCTTCCGGCACCAGTTTTTCGGCCTCGGTGCTGTCCTGGAAGTAGCGGTCGCTGGAGCCCTGCTGCTGGGCCATGGCGCCCATCGAGCCCATGCCGCGGTAGGCCTTGTAGGAGCGGCCCTGGTACAGCTCCACTTCGCCGGGCGACTCTTCGGTGCCGGCGAACAACCCTCCGATCATCACGCAGTGGGCGCCGGCGGCGATGGCCTTGGCTACGTCGCCGGAGTAGCGGATGCCGCCGTCGGCGATGACTGGGATGCCGGTGCCGGCCAATGCTTGGGCGACGTTGGAGACGGCGGTGATCTGAGGCACGCCGACGCCGGCGATGATGCGGGTGGTGCAGATCGAGCCGGGGCCGATGCCGACCTTGACCGCGTCGGCTCCGGCTTCGGCCAGCGCCCGGGCGGCGGCGCCGGTGGCAATGTTGCCGCCGATCACCTGGACCTGCGGGAAGTGGGTCTTGACCCAGCGCACCCGGTCGAGCACGCCCTGGGAGTGTCCGTGGGCGGTGTCGACCACGATCACGTCGACGCCGGCATCGACCAGAGCCTCGACCCGTTCCTCGGTGCCGGCGCCGGTGCCGACGGCCGCGCCTACGCGCAGCCGTTCGAACTCGTCCTTACAGGCCTGCGGGTAGTCCTTGGACTTCTGGATGTCCTTCACGGTAATCATGCCGCGGAGCTGAAAGGCTTCGTTGACGATCAGGACCTTCTCGATGCGGTGCTGGTGCAGCAGGCGGATGGCCTCCTCCTTGCTGGAGCCTTCCTGCACCGTGACCAGCCTTTCCTTCGGCGTCATCGCCTTGGTGACCGGTTCGTCGTAGCGGGTCTCGAATCGCAGGTCGCGGCTGGTGACGATGCCGACGAGTTCGCCGCCGTCCACCACGGGAACGCCGGAGATATTGCGGGCCCGTGTCAGCTCCATGACGTCGCGGATGGTTGCCGTCGGTGGCACCGTAATCGGTTCCTTGATGACGCCGCTTTCGTATTTTTTGACGCTCCGGACCTCGGCGGCCTGACGCTCGGCGGTCATGTTTTTGTGGATGATGCCGATGCCGCCTTCCTGGGCGATGGTGATGGCGAGCCGGGCTTCGGTCACTGTGTCCATGGCAGACGACAGCAGCGGGATGTTCAGTGGGATGCCCCGGGTGAGCCGGGTGGTCAGGGAAACGTCGCGGGGGAGCACGTTCGAATACGCAGGAACCAGCAGGACGTCATCGAAAGTCAGCGCTTCTTGTTCGATACGCATGGAATACTCCCGGCAAGTAAAAAACTGATTAGTATAACCTTTTCTTTGTCCATGTAAACCGGCAGGTGTCCGCGGCTTTCGTATTCCAGGCTTCCGCGGGAGGAAGCCGAACTTCACGCCAACGACGTGCGGAGCCGGCGGCCGTTCATGGCTCCGCCTGGGCGCAGATTTCGGCGAATGCGGGGAAATCCCGCGCCAAGGCGTCTGCGAGTTCGGCGCCATTCTCGGGCTCGGGAAGCTTCAGGAAGAAGTCGAGCATGGCGGCCAGGGCGATCGCATCCAGAAAAGCGGCCTTGATGGTCCAGGCCAACAGGAAGGCGAACACATAGGGCCATAGGCCGGGATCGAGCGGAAGCCCCGCCAGAATGCTCTGGACAGCAACCAGCAGAACCGGGAAGGTCGCGAAACACCCCAGCCAGCCGAAGCCGAACAGGTACAGCCGGTTGCGCAGGATTGTCGGGAAATGCGCGGCCAGGATGAGCAGGCCATCCCGCGCGGACCGGGCGAAGCCGTTTGCCGGATGGGCGAAGTGGTAGCCGAGCAGGGTCAGTGTTTCCGTGGTTGCAAGCAGGCCTTTTGCCTGGAGCAGCCAACGTTGCGGCTGGGTTTGCGGCGGCGGTTCCTTCCAGCCGGGAAGCGCGGACGATACCGTTCGGATCGCCGCAATCAACGGGCTCAGTGCTTGCAGGGCGGGAAGGCGCTCTGCCACCCGGCCGCGGGCGAAGTCGATCTGCCCCTTGCCTTTGGGGATCGGCTCTTTCAGGGCTTCGGCGCCGAGCAGCGCGGCATTGCGGGCCTGAACGCCGGTCAGGAAGCCGTTTCGGAACTTGTACAGGACCCAGCCGACGACGCCCATTCCGATCCATGCGCCCGCGGCGGCAAATGCGGTCGGGTTGGAACTCAGCGAGCCGACGCCGATGGTCGTGCCTGCGCCGATGATCGCGCCGAAGATATAGGCCAAGCCGACGCCGAGATAGATGAGCCAGCGGTGCAGAACAAAGGCCATGCTCTTCTCGAGGGTGCGCATGGCCGAAAGCAGATTGAAATCCCACATGACGGATGACCTCTTCGTTTTTCTTGGCTTGAAATCCGGGGTTTGGGAGCTCAGCCGTGCCCCTTTCGCAACTTCCGGAGCGCCGGTTTCCTGCCTTGCGGCGAAACTCCGGCATGCTGGGTCCGGAACCGCTTGGGTCTCTGGCTCGTTCCGGTCTCTGCGGCGCCCGTACCCTGCGGTTGCCAGGCAGGGATCAGATGGTGCTTGCCGTTGCCGATCAGGTCGGCGCGGCCCATCCGCTTCAGGGCTTCCCGCAGCAGCGGCCAGTTTTCCGGATCGTGGTAGCGCAGAAAGGCCTTGTGCAGCCGGCGCTGGGTCAGCTTACGCGGGGTCTCCACCGTTTCGCTGGTGCGCGAGATCCGGTGCAGCGGATTCTTGCGGCTGTGGTACATGGCCGTGGCCACGGCCATGGGCGAGGGCAGGAAAGCCTGCACCTGGTCGGCGCGGAACCCATTCTTCTTGAGCCACAGCGCCAGGTTCAGCATGTCCTCGTCGGTGGTGCCGGGATGGGCGGCGATGAAATAGGGGATGAGGTACTGCTCTTTACCGGCTTCCTGCGAGTACTTGTCGAACATCGCCTTGAAGCGGTCGTAGGTGCCTATCCCAGGCTTCATCATCTTGGAAAGGGGCCCGGGCTCGGTGTGCTCGGGGGCGATCTTGAGATAACCGCCCACATGGTGGGTCACCAGTTCCTTGACGTATTCCGGGGAGGTGACGGCCAGGTCGTAGCGCAGCCCCGACCCGATCAGGATCTTCTTGATGCCGGGTAGCTGGCGGGCGCGGCGGTAGAGCCGGATCAGCGGGCCGTGGTCGGTGCCGAGGTTCTTGCAGATGCCCGGATAGACGCAGGAAGGCCGCCGGCAGCTCGCCTCGATCTCGCGGCTCTTGCAGGCCAGCCGGTACATGTTGGCCGTCGGGCCGCCCAGGTCGGAGATCACGCCGGTGAAGGACGGGGAGGTGTCGCGGATGGCCTCGACCTCGCGGATGATGGAATCTTCCGACCGACTCTGGATGATCCGGCCTTCGTGCTCGGTGATGGAGCAGAAGGTGCAGCCGCCGAAGCAGCCGCGCATGATGGTGACCGAATGCTGGATCATCTCGAAGGCGGGGATGCGCGCTTCGGCGTAGCGTCGATGGGGCAGCCGGCTGTAGGGCAGGCCATACACCCGGTCCATTTCCTTGGTGGTCAGCGGCAGGGCGGGAGGATTCAGCCAGACGTTGCTGGTGCCATGGCGCTGGACCAGAGCCCTGGCGTTGTGCGGATTGGTCTCCTGGTGCAGCACCCGCGAAGCGTGGGCGTACAGTACCGGATCGCCGCGTATCGCGTCGAAATCCGGCAACCGGATCACCGTGTTGGCGGCGTTGCGGGCGTGGCGGTCGAAGCGGACCGGGGCGCCGGTTTCCGCGGCCGGCGAGGCGCAGCCAGCCGGCGATTCCTGGTAAGGGTCGAGCGGCGGAGCGAGCGCGCCGGGTCGGTCGATGGTGGTGGAGTCGATCTCGCCCCAGTTCTCGGGCAGGTCGCGGCGGACGAAGGCGGTGCCGCGAATATCGGTGAGCTGGGAGGCGGTTTCTCCGGCGGCGAGGCGGTGGGCGATCTCGACCGCCTGGCGTTCGCCGTTGCCGTAGACCAGGAGGTCGGCCTTGGCGTCGACCAGCACCGAGCGCCGGACTTTGTCGGACCAGTAATCGTAGTGCGCGACCCGGCGCAGGCTCGCTTCGATGCCACCCAGCACGATGGGCACGTCTTTGTAGGCTTCGCGGCAGCGCTGGGCGTAGACCAGGACGCAGCGGTCGGGTCGCCGGTCGGCGGCGCCGTCAGGGGTATAGGCGTCGTTGGAGCGGATGCGGCGGTCCGAGGTATAGCGGTTCACCATGGAGTCCATATTGCCGCCGGTCACGCCGAAGAACAGGTTGGGGCGTCCGAATTCCTTGAAAGGTTCGGCCGAGTGCCAATCCGGCTGGGCCAGGATGCCGACGCGGAAGCCCTGGGCTTCCAGCAGTCGGCCGATCAGCGCCATGCCGAAGCTCGGGTGGTCGACATAGGCGTCTCCCGTGACCAGAACGACGTCGCAGGAGTCCCAGCCGAGTTGCTCCATCTCGGCGCGCGTCAACGGCAATTGGGGGGCGACGCCGAAGCGGGCGGCCCAGAATTTTCGATACGAGAAGATGTCCCGTGCTTGCTGCATGGTGCCGAGGACCTGAGTGGGGAGGTTAGTCTAGCGGATCGGGCAAGCCCGCCGCCAGCTTGAAAGGGCGATGGCGCGGCGTCAGCGCCGTGGCGGGGCGGATTTGCCGCCGCGGCCCAGTTTCAGATTGGCTCTGGATTCCTTGAAAACACCGATGCCCCAGATTCCCCAGGACGCGGTTTTCAGCATGATGAGCGGGATGGCGACGGTTTGCAGTCCCCACACGGCCACCGCCATGGCGCTGGCGCCCGAGATGCCCCAGGCGACCATTCCCCAGCGTCCGCCGACCGCGGCTTTTCCCCATCGCAGGGCGGTTTGTTTTTTTTCTTGTTTTTTCATCCCGGTGCGATTTCTGAGCGGGATCGGCAGGCATCGTCGCGCGTTCATGGAGCGATCGGCCGATAAGCGCCGCGGGGCATTGAAATGTGATCGTAACAATGAGGCTGTTGTCATGCAAATGACATCTGGCGGGCTGTTTGCCTTTTCGGGAACGAAAAAAGCCGCTATCCGTGCCTTAAAGCCCGGACAGCGGCGCCCGTCTTGCAGTTTCCGTAAGACTCTTAAGGGGCGGCTGCCCCGCGAGCCTTACGCCGGCATCAGCGGATGTCCGGGCACAGTTCGCGTTCGAACAGGTGCGAGAAGCTGTAGAAGGTCTGGGTCAGCGTGCCCATGACGGCCAGCGCCAGCCAGCCGAAGATCACGAAGCCGTAGTGCAGCGGCGCCACGAACAGCTCTTCCATGAACCAGAAGGTGTGACCCCACTCGTTCAGACCCACGTTCGGCAGAATCATGAACGGACCCACCACCAGCACCAGGTACGGCAGCGAGATGCCCTTCGCGAAGAACGGCAGACGCGTCTTGGCGTAGAGGAACGCCGCAAAGCCGGTGATGATGTAGATCGGGTAGCTCAGATAGAACTCGATGATGTGCGACGGGGTGAAGTCGGTGTCGCGCACGATCGTCTGATGCCAGGTGCCGTCCTGCTCGGTGAAGTAGGAAGCGCCCCAGTAGATGGCCCAGGCGTAGGCTACCAGCCAGGTCAGGTGGGTGAAGTTGCGGCGCAGCTCTTCACGCGGGGCCAGCGCGGCCAAGTTGCGGTCGCGGGTCTTCCACAGATAGCCCCACAGGATCGAAGCCGTCACGATTTCCAGGACGATCTCGGTGTACAGGAAGTTCATCCAGTAGGTTTCGAACTCCGGTGCGAACGAGTCCAGGCCGGCGGACCAGCCGTAGACGCCTTCGTACCAGCGTACCCACATGTAGAACACGGTGTAGATAGCGAGCGCGAAAACCAGCCACTTCTTGTCCAGTAGCGGCCGGTCGGCAGCGGCGATGCCGCCAACGGTTGTTGTAGCCATCTGATTTCTCCTGAGTTGGTGTTGGTTTGATGCCATCATGCCCACTCTTTTGGTGGCTATGGCAGTACATAAGACCGGCGCCGGCGGAAAAAATTCCCGAGCACCGTTCTGGGAAAATGACCCGTCGGTTGGAGCCGGCATGCGGAAGGTTAATGATACACTTCCGGCTCGCCGCGTTTCTTTGTCTTTCAAGATCGGTCTGGGTCGAGGTCCGGCTGCGATGACGGTGCCTGCAAAATTCGATTACTCAACGGGATCGCCCTTGCCCCTGGGCGTTCATTTCCAGGGAACGGACGCTAACTTCTCCCTGTTCAGCCGCCATGGCTCGCGGGTCCGCCTGCTGCTGTTCGCCGACCCGAGCCATGCCCAGCCTCACCAGGTCATCGATCTCGATCCCCATCACCACCGCACCGGCGATATCTGGCATGTGGCGGTGCACGGTGCGCACCGCGGCCTGGCTTACGCCTTTCAGGTCGACGGACCCCATGAGCCGCATCTGGGCCATCGTTTCGACCCCGAGGCGGTGCTGCTCGATCCCTACGCCACGGCTCTGGTGACGCCGGAGCATTGGGAGTTTTCGGGGGCCGCGGTTGGCGGGCCGGGGGGCGTGGCTGCAAAGGCATTGGTCACGGCGGACCATTTCGACTGGGGCAACGACCGTCCGCTCAAGCATCATTGGTCGGAACTGGTCATCTATGAGGCCCACGTACGGGGACTGAGCATTCATCCCTCGTCGGCGGTCAGGCATCCCGGCACCTATCTCGGCGTCATAGACAAAATCCCCTATTTCAAACAGCTCGGGATCACCGCGCTCGAGCTGATGCCGCTGCAGGCGTTCAATCCCTACGAAGTGACCCGCTACAACCCCGTCACCGGCGACAAGCTCCGGAACTACTGGGGCTACAACACCATTGCCTTCCAGGCGCCGCATGCGGGCTACGGAACCGGCGCCTACCCCGGCTGCCAAGTGGAAGAGTTCAAGCACATGGTCAAGGCCCTGCACGAGGCCGACATCGAGGTCCTCCTCGACGTGGTGTTCAACCATACCGCGGAAGGGGATGAAACCGGTCCGATCTTGAATTTCCGCGGCCTGGACAACAGCATTTATTACCTGCTGGAAGAAGACCGCCGGTGTTACCGCAACTATTCGGGTTGCGGCAATACCGTCAACTGCAATCACCCCGTCGTGCGCAACTACATTCTGGACTGCCTGCGGTACTGGGTGGTCGAGATGCACGTGGACGGCTTCCGGTTCGATCTGGCGTCGATCCTCGGGCGCGACCGCAGCGGGCATCTGGTGCCCAATCCGCCGCTGCTGGAGCTGATCGCCGAGGATCCGATCCTGCGCGACGTCAAGCTCATCGCCGAGGCCTGGGACGCCGGTGGCGCCTATCTGGTAGGGCGTTTCCCGGGCGAACGCTGGTGCGAATGGAACGGCGTATACCGGGACGACTTGCGCCGCTACTGGCGCGGCGATTCGGGCATGGCGGGGGCCTTCGCCAGCCGCCTGTGCGGCAGCGCGGACATCTACGAGCATTCCGGCAAGGCGCCGGTGAACAGCATCAACTTCGTCACCTGCCACGACGGCTTCACGCTCAACGACCTGGTCAGCTATGCGTGCAAGCACAACACCGCGAATGGGGAGGACAACCGGGACGGCTCGGACCATAACTTCAGCGCCAACTATGGCTGTGAAGGGCCGAGCGGCGATCATGAAATCAATGCCATCCGCCGCCGTCAGATGAAGAACTTCATGGCCTCGCTGCTGCTGTCCAGGGGGGTTCCCATGATCCTGGGCGGCGACGAGTTCTGCCGGACGCAGTTCGGGAACAACAACGCCTACTGCCAGGACAACGAGATATCCTGGTTCGACTGGCGGTTGCTGGAGGAAAACCTGGCCTTCTTCGAGTTCATCCGCAAGATGATCGCGTTCCGAACCCGTCATCCGGTGCTGTCGCGGGAGCTATTCTACCGGCCTGAAGATATCCTCTGGTTCAACCCGGCCGGCGGCCAGCCGGACTGGCAGACCGATACAGCTTTGGGTTGCTGCATTCGTGTCGTGGGGGAGCAGGAGCAGCCGCTGTGCCTGCTGTTCAATCCGACGGCGGAAGGGCTGTGCTTCCGCCTGCCGGATACGCTCCGGGGCGGAGTCTGGATCAAGGCTGTGGATACCGCCGTGGAATCGCCTTGCGACACTTGCGAATTCGAAGGGGTAAGCCCGTTGCCCGACCAGCGGCGCCTGTTCCTGCCCGACCGCAGCCTGGTGGTGCTGGCGGAGGGGACCGCGACGGCTGCCGCGGCCTGCGCCTGATCAGTCGGTAACCGATTGGCTGGCGGTGAAGGTTTTCCCCAGGTTGTCGCGGATTTCGGCTTTGAGTTCGCCCGCCTTGTCCGGCACGAAATAGAAGCGGAAATTGGGGTCGGCGCTGATGGCGATGTCCGTCTTGGCGGTCAGGACCTGAGTCCCGTTGAAGCTCACCTTGACTTCCTCGACGTAATGCGCGGGTTTGATCAGGCGCGAAATCTGGTCCATCTGCAGTCCGGTAATGTTCGGATGGCTGACGAGGAGCTGGACGGCGTTGGCTTGTCCCAGCGAGGCCTTGTCTCCGTCCATGCGGAACTTCATCTTCCCCAGCCGTGCCATGGCGGCATCGAGGTCCGAGCCGAGGGGGGCGGAGCAGCCTCCGCTGGCCTTGACGAAGGCCTTGCTCATATAAAGTTTGCCGTCGCTGGTCTCGGCGATGGCGCGGATATAGGTATAGGAGTTGACGCGTACCCGCATCGCCAAGTCGGCTTTGCCGGTCGCCGGAGTGAGGTCGAAGGATGCGGCGAAGGGCACGGGATTGTTGTCGATGATCAGGGTGATGCGTCTGATGTATTTCTCCGGCGTCTGCGGGATCTTGCCCGTGATCTGGAGCGGAACCAGGGCAGGGTCCTCGGCGCGGTAGGGCGCCGTCAGTTCGATGACGCCGCTGCCTTCTTCGATCGGCTTGTCGCCGAAATACTGATTCCGCAGTGCGCTTGTCCATGCGCCTTCGTCTTGCGGGTCCGCCGCCTGTGCCAGGGCGGAGAGAACGATTCCTGCCAATAGGAGCCAAATACGCGGGGCGATTCCAGCTTGCATGTGATGATCTCCGGGTGGGTATTATTAGAGAATACTGTTAGTCGTCTTCCCATTCCAGCGCGGCGAACGCTGTCGAGACGTTCCTCTTGTTGAATTCGTCGAACAGTTGCCACTCGCCCCGCATCGAAGTCCCCACGCTTTCCATGGCCTGTTCCATCGTCCTGTGCTGTTTGATCGCAGCGCGGACCTCGGTTGCGAGACCGCTGAGATAGCGCTCCTCGGCGGCGATGGCCTGGGGCCAGTCGCTGACGGCCGGGCCGTGGCCGGGGACGGCGAGTCTGGCCGGCACGGCTTTCAGTCGCTCGATTTCCTTCAGCCAGCCGGTCAGGCTCCCGTCCACCACCGGCAGATGCCCCATGAACAGGAGGTCGGCCGCCCATAAGGTGCCGGTCTTGGCATCATAGACGCTCAGGTCGTTGTCGGTATGGGCAGGGCCGTGGGCGGTGAGACTGAGCGTTCGGTTGCCGAGGTCGAGTTCCATCCATTCCTGTACCGGCTGGTCCGGCGGCACGAAGTCGTCGGCGGTGAGGGTAAAGCCCAGGTCCCGTGCAGCCTTTTCGATATAGTACGGTGCCCGCATCGCCATTACCTGAGCGAGCTTGTGATGGCCGATGAACGATACGCCTGGCCCCTTGAAGGCCCGGTTGCCGTAGATGTGGTCCGGGTGGACGTGGGTGTTGATCACGTAGCACACGGGCAGCGGAGTGCGGGCGGCGATCGCGGCCTTGAGTGCCCGGCCCTGTTCGGGGCTTCCGCCGCTGTCGATCACGGCGACGCAGCGTTCGCCCGCGATGAAGCCGATGTTGGCGATTTCCCCCCGGTTGTGCGTGTCGGGCAGTTCGTGCCGGCCCTGATGAACGAAAATGCCTTGCGCGATTTCACGCAGGTCGAGGTCCGGCTGGGCGGCGGCCAGACCCCACCATAGGCCGCATAGGGCCGCTCCGGTGGTTCGGGCGAATCGGGGGGGCACTGGGATGTCCTCTGTAAGGAGTGAAAAATACCTGACAATAGCGTTCTGGCATTTTCCCCGTCGGCGCTGCGATGTTCAACTGTCCCGGTTCCGGCCGAGCGTGGCGAATTGACGCGCTCGGCCCGGTCCGGTTGCGGGTCAAACCCACGAAAGACGCGGCTTCCGGGTGCATTTCCCGGGTCTGTCTTCAGGTTGACTTTTATGGCGAAATCCTTCACCTTACGCGTCCAGACGGGCTGGACGGGGCATTTTCATGCCTTTTACCGGGAAAAATTCCGGCGATACCGGCCGCCGTCCTCCCTAGAGTTTTCGGAAATTTTTTCACTAACAAGACGTATTCTGCGGACGCAGATACCAGGAGGAAACAAGATGAAAAAACCCGTGAAAAGCTGGCTCATCGCGAGTTCCATTGCATCGTTGCTGGCAGTACCCGGGGTCTCTTTCGCGAACGCCGAAGTGGAAGCACTCACCAAGGATCCGAAGAACTTTGCGACTTGGGGTGGCAACTACGCGGGCACGCGTTACAGCACGCTGGACCAGATTAATTTCAAGAACGCCAAGCACCTGCAGCCGGTCTGGACGTTCTCCACCGGCATGCTGCGCGGCCATGAAGGCGGTCCGCTCGTCGTCAACGACGTGATTTACATTCACACCGGGTATCCTCACAAGGTCTACGCCTTGGATCAGGCGACCCAGTCCGTGCTGTGGGAATACGTCTATTCGGCCGATAAGGGCACCGATCAGTCGCAGGTCATTTCCGTGATGTGCTGCGACGTGGTCAACCGCGGTCTGGCGTATGGCGACGGCAAGATCTTCCTGGGACAAGGCGACGCCACCTTGGTCGCCCTCGACGCCAAGACCGGCAAGGTCGTCTGGAAAGTCAAGAATGGCGATCCGAAGTTGGGCATGACTTCCACCAACGCACCGCTGGTCGTCAAGGACAAGGTCCTGACGGGTATCTCCGGCGGTGAATTCGGCGTGCGCGGCTTCCTGGCCGCTTACAACATCAAGGATGGGAGTCTGGCCTGGAAGAAGTTCAGCATGGGGCCGGACGACGAAGTGGGCCTGGATCCCGCAACCACCATGACCTGGACCGACGGCAAGATGGCGCCGGTCGGCAAGGACTCGTCGCTGAAGACCTGGCAGGGCGACCAGTGGAAGATTGGCGGCGGCACCACCTGGGGCTGGTACAGCTACGATCCGGACCTGAACCTGGTCTATTACGGTTCGGGTAACCCGAGCACCTGGAACCCCGTGCAGCGTCCCGGCGACAACAAGTGGTCGATGACCATCTGGGCCCGCGACGTCGATACCGGCGAAGCCAAGTGGGTCTACCAGATGACCCCGCACGACGAATGGGACTACGACGGTATCAACGAAATGATGCTGGTCGACCAGGAAATGACCGCGAAGGACGGTTCCAAGCACTCCAAGCTGCTGACCCACTTCGACCGTAACGGCTTCGGCTACACCCTGGACCGTGTCACCGGCGAGTTGTTGGTGGCCGAGAAGTTCGACAAGGCCGTCAACTGGGCGACTCACGTCGACATGAAGACCGGCCGTCCGCAGGTCAATCCGAAGTATTCCACCCAGCACGGCGGCCAGGATGTCGACACCAAAGGCATCTGCCCCTCGGCAATGGGTGCCAAGAACGAGCCGCCGGTTACCTATTCGCCGCGGACCAAGCTCATCTACATTCCGGGTAACCATACCTGCATGAACTATGAGCCGTTCGAGGTCGAATACACTGCGGGTCAGCCGTATGTCGGCGCTACGCTGAACATCTTCCCGGCGAAGGCCAACGTGAAGACCGGCGAGAAGGAGTCTGGCAACCACATGGGTTCCTTCACCGCCTGGGACCCGGCGACCGGCAACATCGCCTGGCAGATCGACGAACCGTTCTCCCTGTGGAGCGGCATGCTCTCGACCGCTGGCGACGTCGTCGTCTACGGTACCCTGGAAGGTTACCTGAAGGTGCGTGACGCCAAGACCGGTGAAGAACTGTACCGGTTCAAGACGCCGTCGGGTGTCATCGGCAACGTCAACACCTGGACCTACAACGGCAAGCAGTACATAGGTGTTCTGTCCGGCATCGGTGGTTGGGCCGGTGTGGGCATGGCAGCCGGGCTGGAAGGCGACACCGAAGGTCTGGGCGCAGTCGGCGCCTACAAGGGCCTGAGCAGCCATACCAAGCTGGGCGGTGTGTTCACCGTGTTCACTCTGCCCTAAGAACCGGTCTGGTTCCATGAGCTGAGCGCCGGCTTCGGCCGGCGGATGAATGCCCCGGATCGGTCACCCGATCCGGGGCATTTTTGTTTGTGCCGGATGCAAACGGTGACACAATCGCCTAGGTGGCCGCTCGGCCACGAGCTCTTATTTCGGGTCACGACGATATGATGAAAAAGACAGGTCTGATTTTGGCCGGGTTTGCCTGGCTCGTCACAACCGCCACCGCGCAGGCGGGCGGCGACGCGTTCAAAGTATGTGCCGATCCCAACAACCCGCCGTATTCCGATCAGAAGGGCGGCGGGTTCGAGAACAAGATTGCCGAGTTGTTCGCCAAGGAACTGGACAAGAACCTCGTCTACACTTGGTTTCCGCAGCGGATGGGGTTCATCCGCAACACGCTGAAGGCCAAGGAGCCGGACTCGGAAGAATACAAGTGCGACGTGGTGATGGGCTTGCCTGCGGGTTACGATCAGGCCGCAACCACCAAGCCGTACTACCGATCTACCTATGCCTTGGTTTACGTCAAGAAGAAGGGTTGGGACGACATTCATTCAGCCGCGCATCTGGATGCGCTGCCTCCGGAGCGAAAGGCGAAACTTCGGATCGCGATGTTCGACGGCTCGCCGGCTACGACATGGCTACTCAAGCACAAGCTGGTGGAGCAAGGTGTCCCTTACCAGTCGATGACTGCGGACGCAACAATCAACACCACGCAGACGGTAGAGAAGGAACTGCTCGCCGGCAAGATTGACATGGCGATCGTCTGGGGGCCGATGGCGGGCTACCTGGTTTATCACAACAAGGCGGGCACCTTCGCCATGATTCCCATGCAGTCCGAGGAGGGGGTGCGCTTCGATTTTCCGATGTCGATAGGGGTCCGGATTCCAGATAAGGCGCGGAAAGAGCAGCTGGAAGCGCTTATCGACAAGAAGGCCACAGACATCGAAGCGCTGCTCAAGAAATACCACGTCCCGCTGCTGGACAAGGACGGAAAGCTGCTGACTCCGGCCGAGGAGTAGTTCGCTCGTCCAGTTAGAGTCGGCGTTCTGTGGTCGGTAGCGGTGGGCCGGTGACGTAAAGCTGAAAGAGCCCCTGATATTTCGGGGCTCTTAGTGTGCTTAGGCTTGTGCCTGATTGGGTGGGATGGAGAACTGCTACGGCTTTAGGCCCGTAGATCAAGAGCTCACTATTTGATTTGCCGACTCGGCTTCAGGCCTCCTGGAGTCATCAACCCGAATGGTTTGATTTGATTCCGGCCGCATGTGGGGAAACAGGATCACGTCGCGGATGGAAGGCGAGTCGGTGAAGAACATCACCAAGCGGTCGATGCCGATGCCTTCGCCGGCGGTGGGCGGCAAGCCGTATTCGAGCGCGCGGATGTAGTCGGCGTCGTAGTGCATGGCTTCTTCGTCGCCCGCGGCCTTGTCCTCCACCTGCTTGCGGAAGCGCTCGGCCTGGTCTTCCGGATCGTTGAGCTCGGAAAATCCGTTCGCCAGCTCGCGCCCGCCTACGAAGAATTCGAAGCGGTCGGTGACGAACGGGTTGTCGTCGTTGCGCCGGGCCAGAGGAGAGACCTCGGCCGGATAGGCGGTGATGAAGGTCGGTTCGTCCAGCCGGTCTTCCACGGTTTTCTCGAAGATTTCGGTCTGGATCTTGCCGAGTCCGTCGCCTGCGGCGACTGGGATGCCCAGTCGCGCTGCGATGCAGGCGGCGTTTTCGCGATCGGCCAGCTCTTCAGCCCGAATATCCGGGTTGTGATGCAGGATCGATTCCAGCACCGTCATGCGCCGGAACGGCTGTCCCAGGTCGTAATCCTTGCCTTGATGGGTAACGACGGTGCCGCCCAGCAGGCTCAGCGCAATCCCCCGCATCAGCGTTTCGGTCAGGTCCATCAGGTCGCGGTAATCGGCATAGGCCTGATAGAACTCGATCATCGTGAACTCGGGATTGTGCCGGGTGGACAAGCCCTCGTTGCGGAAGCTGCGGTTGATCTCGAATACTTTCTCGAAGCCGCCCACCACCAGCCGCTTGAGGTAAAGCTCCGGGGCGATCCGCAGGTACAGGTCCAACCCCAAGGCGTTGTGATGGGTGACGAAGGGCTTGGCGCGGGCACCGCCGGGGATCACCTGCATCATCGGCGTTTCGGCCTCGATGAAGCCGCGCTCGCTCAGGAATTCGCGGATATAGCGCACGATGGCGCTGCGGAGCTGAAACACCCGGCGCGAGTCCTCGTTCATGATGAGGTCCACGTAGCGCTGGCGGTAGCAGGTCTCGGCATCAGTCAGTCCGTGAAACTTCTCGGGCAGTGGGCGCAGCGACTTGGTGAGCAGGCGGATGCCAGTGGCTTTCACCGACAGCTCGCCGGTCTTGGTGCGGAACACCGTGCCTTCCACGCCAACCACGTCGCCGATGTCCCAGCCCTTGAAGTCCTCGTAGACGCCTTCCGCCAGGGCGTCCCGCTGCAGGAATATCTGCATGCGGCCGGACATGTCCTGGATATGGGCGAAGCTGGCCTTGCCCATGATGCGTTTGCCCATCAGCCGGCCCGCCAGCTTTGCCGTCACGGGAAGGCTCTCCAGCGCTTCCGCCGTTTCCTCGCCGAAACGCTCGTGCAGCTCTGCAGCCAGAGTGTCGCGGCGGAAGTCGTTGGGGAAGGCGACGCCGGCCTGCCGCCGTTCAGCGAGCTTTTCCCGGCGCAGCGCGATCAGTTTGTTTTCGTCTTGCAGTTCGCTCATGTCTTTACAGGCCGCTCTTCAGGCTGGCTTCGATGAACAGGTCCAGGTCGCCGTCGAGCACTGCCTGGGGATTGCCGGTTTCCACGTTGGTGCGCAGATCCTTGATGCGGGACTGGTCCAGCACGTAGGACCGGATCTGGCTGCCCCAGCCGATGTCGGACTTGGAATCTTCCAGCTTCTGCTTCTCGGTATTGCGCTTCTGTATCTCCATTTCGTACAGCTTGGCGCGCAACTGCTTCATGCACCAGTCGCGGTTGGCGTGCTGGGAACGCTGGCTTTGGCATTGCACCACGACACCGGAGGGGACGTGGGTGATGCGCACTGCCGACTCTGTCCGGTTGACGTGCTGGCCGCCGGCGCCGCTGGCGCGGTAAACGTCGGTGCGCAGGTCGGCCGGGTTGATGTCGATGTCGATGTTGTCGTCGATTTCAGGCGAGACGAACACCGAGGAAAACGAGGTGTGGCGGCGGTTGCCGGAGTCGAACGGCGATTTCCGCACCAGCCGGTGCACCCCGGTTTCGGTGCGCAGCCAGCCATAGGCGTATTCGCCCTCGAAGCGGATGGTCGCGCTCTTGATGCCGGCGACGTCGCCGGCGGATTCTTCCACCAGTTCGGTCCTGAAGCCTTTGCGTTCGCCCCAGCGCAGGTACATGCGTTCCAGCATCTGGGCCCAGTCCTGGGCCTCGGTGCCGCCGGAACCGGCCTGGATGTCCAGGAACGCGCTGTTCGGGTCCATTTCGCCGGAGAACATGCGGCGGAACTCCATTTCGGCGACGACATCCTCATAGTGAGCCAGGTCCGTGGCGACCGATTCGACGCTGTCCTCGTCGTCTTCCTCGACCGCGAGCTGGAGCAGCTCCTCCGCATCGCTGACGCCGGCCGCAATCTCGTTCAGCCGGTTGACCACGCCTTCCAGTTGGGTGCGCTCTTTGCCGAGCGCCTGGGCGCGTTCCGGGTTGTCCCAGATCTTTGGGTCTTCCAGTTCGCGCAGGACTTCGGTCAGGCGTTCCTGCTTGATGTCGAAGTCAAAGATACCCCCTAAGAGCATCCTGGCGGCTCTTGAGGTCTTTGATTTGATTGTAGAGAGGATTGAGTTCGCGCATGGCGGTAATCCGTTGAAAACCTTGCATTGTACTATATGGGCTGCGCTTTCGGCAGGCGTGGCCTTTCTGCTATCGTTGGGACTTTTGGCGTCGAACCGATTTGTGGAGTCTCATGGCTAAAGTGACCGTTACCCGATGCGACGATTCGACCTTCGAAGTGGTGGTGGAGGACGCCGCTATGACTTCGCACACCGTGACGGTGGACCCGTCCTATGCGGCCAAGCTGGCGGGCGGGGTGCCGGTCGAGATGCTGGTGCGCCGCTCCTTCGACTTCCTGCTCGAACGCGAGCCGAATCTCAGCATCCTCCGCCAGTTCGAGCTTTCCCTGATCGGGCGTTATTTCCCGGAATACGAGCGGGTGATACGGGGCATGCTTTCGTAGATCTCGCACAGAGTTATCCTTACCTTGTGAAAATGGGTGAGCGACAGGATTGATCGAGGAAAAACATGGCGGAATTGGACGAAATCGGAACGGAAGCGCGCGCGCTGCTGAATCAGGCATATGACGGCGTGCTTTCCACGCATTCGGCAGACATGCCGGGATATCCCTTCGGCTCGGTGATGCCGTACTGCCTGGATCGGGGCGGTGCGCCAGTCATCTACATTGCCAGCATCGCCCAGCACACCCGGAACATCCAGGCGAACCCGAAGGTCTCGCTGATCGTGCTCGACCGCAGCGTCGGGGACGTGCAGACAAACGGCCGGTTGACCCTGCTCGCCGACGCGCAGCCCGTGCCCGAGGACGAAGTGGATGCCGCCGAGCGTTATTTCTCCTTTTTCCCGGACGCCCGCCGTTTCCAAAACACCCATTCCTTCGCCTTCTACCGGCTGGCGCCGGTGCGCCTGCGCTATATCGGCGGCTTCGGCCGGATTCATTGGCTGTCGCCGGAACGGGTGCTGCTGTCCAACCCCTTCGGTGCGGAGGAGGAAAGGGCGATGCTGGAGCATATGAACGCCGACCACCGCCAGGCGATGTGCCGGTATTGCGATGCGGCCAGCGTTGCCGTCGAAGCCGGCACCGAACCGGCCATGGTCGGGATCGACGGGGAGGGATTCCATCTCCGGGTGGGTTCCAGGGTGGTGCGTTTCGCCTTTCCCGCCCCGGCGTCGACGCCGGCCGAAGTGAGGGCGGCCCTGTTGGCGATGGCGCGCTCCGGCCAGTGAGGCGGGCTATTTTGCCAGCAGCACGATCTCGTTGTGTTCGTCGTCGATGGTGACGCGGAATCGGTTCAGATAGCTCATACCCAGCAGCATCGCGCCGTTCAGTCGTTTGTCGGCGATGAAACTGACCGGGACGTTCTCGGCGGAGGCGGGGCCGACGGTGACGGAGGGAAGCATGCCGGTCTTGGTGTGGACCTGGCCGCTCGCGGTCTGGCTGATGCCTGCGGCAAGCCTTTCGGCGTCGAATCCCAGGGTGGTGATCATCGAGGTCGGCAGCACTACGGTCGATGCGCCTGTGTCGACCAGGACGGATACCGTCTGAGGAACCCCGTTCGGGCCGACGAGGATGGCTTCCACCTGGTGATGGACGCCGATGCGAAGAGTGGGGATGGTCGAACTCGGCGGCGGTTTCCCTCCGCTGCGTGCGGTGCCGGTGATGACCACCCGCTCGATCTGCCCCGGCCGGCTCTCCATCAGGATGTAATTGTAACCCTGCAATAGCGCCTTGAGGCTGTCTTTGATGTCGCCTTCGGCGATGCGGCCCGGTTCGGCGCTCAAACGGTCGAGCCCTTCGATCGAGAATCCGTGTTCCTGCGCCAATGCGGCGAGCTGTTCCGCCAGCCCGGCCGCTTCAGCGCCAGCCGGCCACAGCCCGAAGATCGCGCATGCGAGCAGATACGGCCGGGCGATTCCCGGCCATGGGTCTTTGGGGCAAGCCATTCAGAGGCCGGTGTTCGAGTAGAACAGTATTTTCTCGCCCATGAACTGCACGCTGATGGTTTTGGGTTCCTTGCCCCAGACGCAGCTCTTGACCGAAACCACGGACTGGCAGTTCTCCGGCTCGCCCAGCAGTTCGACGACCTTAGAATATTCCATGCCGATGGCGAGCTTGTCGTAGTTCTCGCGGGTCACTTTGTTTTCGCAGGCGGCCAGGATCAGGCCGAGTGCAACCGGCAGCAGGGCGCGTGTCATGCCACGCAGGAGTTGCTTCATAGCGTCACTTCCGGAAGTGGGTGAGGGTGGGGTTCGATGATCCCTTAAACGGTCCGCGGGAGGCAAGCGGTGCAATCCGCGGTGTCTTGCAGCATACTGCCTTTCCCCGAACCTGCGGGGGCGTCGTGATCGAAACCTGTTCAAGGGGGAACTTGCCGTGAATGCGCGAATCCGGGTTTTGGGTTTTCTGCTGGCGTTGTCGGCCCTGTCCGCCGTGCATGCGGACGAGCGGGCGCCATTGACTTACGACCGAATCGATATATCGTCCGAGGCTGAGGGCGATGTGCAGAACGACATCCTCTTCGCCGTGCTGTCCAGCGAGATGGAAGGCCCCAAAGCCGCGGCCCTGGCCGCCGAGGTCAACAGTGCCGTCGCCAGGGCGGTCGAGCGGGTCAAGCAGGTGCCGGAGATCAAGGTGCAAACCGTCGGTTACCAGACGTCGCCGGTCTACCAGAAGGAGCGCATCAGCGGCTGGCGGGTGAAGCAGTCGATCCGGCTGGAAAGCACCGATGCCGGCAAGCTCGGCGGCCTGCTGGGGGAGCTTCAACAGCAGCTTCATCTCGAATCCGTCGGTTACGAAACCTCCCCCCAGAAGCGGAAAGAAGCCGAAGACGGCTTGATCAAAGAAGCGCTGGGGGCGTTCCGCCAACGGGCCGAACTGGTGACCCGGGAACTGGGCCGCAGCCGCTACCGGATCGTCGCCCTGCGGGTCGATACCGGCGGTCCGCCGGTCCGGCCGATGGCGCTGGGCATGCGCGCCATGGCTGCGGACGCCGCTGCGCCGGTACCGATCGAGGCCGGCACGCAGAAGGTTGAAGTCAACGTGAGCGGTGCCATCGAGCTTCAAGCGGACTGACTCGAGCCGTTTGCCCGGCTGCTCGAATAGACAAGGAGCCGATATGGAAAATTCGAACTCACCCTGGGGGCGTATCGCCAAGCCACTCCCCAACTCGCTGCCGGCTTCTCCCGCCCGCATCGTCCTGATCGTCTTGGCGCTCATGGGGCTGTGGACCGCCTACTACACGATCCCGGCCGAATCCGAAGGCGTGGTGCTCCGGTTCGGCAAGTACATCCACAAGGTTCCGCCGGGTCTCCATTTCAAGCTGCCTTACGGCATCGACAGCGTCATCGCCGTGCCGACACAGCGCCAGCTCAAGCTGGAGTTCGGGTTCGCCACGACGGGCGCGACCAATCCGGACCAGGTCGGCCTGGAGCCCGGCAAGGAGCGCTCCATGGTCACCGGCGATTTGAATGCGGCGCTGGTGGAGTGGATCGTTCAGTACCGTATCACCGAGCCGCAGGACTACCTGTTCGCGGTGCGCGATCCCGGCCTCACCCTGCGCGATATTTCAGAGTCCGTCATGCGTGCCGTGGTCGGTGACCGTACGGTGGACGAAATCATCACCATCGGCCGGCAGGAGATCGAAGAAACCTCGCTCCAGCGAATGCGTGCGCTGGCCGAGCTTTATCACCTGGGCGTCTCCATCAGCCAGGTGCAGCTCAAGAACGTCAATCCGCCGGAGCCGGTCCAGCCTTCCTTCAACGAAGTCAACCGGGCCCAGCAGGACCGCGAAAACGTCATCAACCTCGCCAACGGCGAATACAACAAGGCGGTGCCCCGTGCCCGCGGCGAGGCCGACCAGCAGATCCGGGCGGCGGAAGGCTACCGTTTCAAGCGGATCAACGAGGCGGAAGGCGATGTTGCGGCCTTCAGTGCCGTGCTGGAGCAGTACGTCAAGGCGCCGGAGGTGACGCGCACCCGGCTCTACCTCGAAACCATGGGCGATGTGCTGCCCCAAGCCAAGCAGTCGATCGTGGTCGACGAAACAGTGCAGCAGATATTGCCGATGCTGCCCCTGCCGACCGCCATGCAGGAGGAAAAGCGATGATCGCCGCAAGACACTGGGTTTCCCTCGTGGCCGCGCTGGTGCTGCTGGCGCTGTATCTGTCCGCTTACACCGTCGACCAGACCGAGCAGGTCATAGTCACCCAGTTCGGCCGTCCGGTGGGCGAGCCGATCACCGAACCCGGCCTCCACTTCAAGCTGCCCTTCGTCCAGCAGGTCAACCGCTTCGACAAGCGCTACCTGGCCTGGGACGGCCCCATGGTCGAGATGTCCACCAAGGATAAGACCTACATCCAGGTCGACACCTTCGCCCGCTGGCGGATCACCGACGCCATGCGCTACTACCTGCGGCTGCGGGACGAACGCAGCGCCCAGTCGCGGCTGGAAGACATCCTCGGCAGCGAAACCCGCACCGCCATCGCGCGGCACGAGCTGATCGAAGTCGTGCGCAGCGACAAGGAGCGCCAGCCTTTGCGGGACGAAGGCCTGGCCGCCCAGTTGCCGGAGGTGGGGCTGCGCCCGATCCGAGTCGGGCGGCAGCAGATCGAGAAAGACGTGTTCGAGAGTGCGGCCCCCAAGCTGGCGGAATTCGGCATCGAGCTGCTCGACGTGCGCTTCAAGCGCCTCAACTACAATCCGGAGGTGCTGGAGCGCATCCACCAGCGCATGATCAGCGAGCGCCTGCAGATCGCCCAGCGTTTCCGGTCGGAAGGGGAAGGCGAGGCCGCCCGCATCGCCGGCAACAAGGAGCGCGACATCAACGAGATCGCGTCCACCGCCTACAAACGGGTCCAGGAGATCGTCGGCGAAGCCGATGCCAAGGCCACCGAGATCTACGCCAAGGCCTACACCCAGCGCCCCGAGGCCGCCGAGTTCTACCGTTTCCTCAAGAGCATGGAGACCTACCGCAGGATCATCGACCGCGACGCCACCATCGTCCTATCCACCCGCAGCGACCTGTTTTCTTTGCTCAAGCGTATCGAGGCGGAGCGGAAGCCTTGATGCGCAAGCGCCAACGCCAACGATAAGACTCGAATGGGCCGGATGACGGGCGCCGTGGAATCGGCATCGGTGGCCAAAAGTCGCAGAACGGTTGTTCAGTCTTTCAGCAGAACCCGCTTCACCGCCTCGCGCATTTCGTCCTTGGACGAAATAAAGCGCTCGAACTGATCGGGCGTCAGTACCTGCTGCAGCTCGGCATCCTTGTTTTCCTGGATCGCCTTGGCTTTGAGCATTTTGCCGAGGCCGCCGTCGGCGCTCTTAATCACGGGTTCCATCTGTTCGGCGAATTTTTGATTGATGGCGGCGATCTTGGGCATCTGGGCATCCGTCAGGGCCAGATGGCTCTTCATGTACTCGGTCTGGGCCGAGGCTCGCTGGACCGGCGTCGTCGCTTTGAGCTGGTCGAAGTCGTCCGCGCGGGCGGCGGTGCCGAAGGCCATCGCCAGGAAGATGCAGAGTTTGAGGGTACTCTTGATGAGGTGATTCACGAGGTTCTGACTCCTGTAGTGGTGAATTTTTTCGCTGTGGTGTGCAAGGATCGCCACATTCTCAGGCAGGCAAATTGCGGCATCGGGTCAAGTCTGCATGCTTGCCAAATTAAGACGACCGGTCGTATTATTTTGCCATGGCGAAAACCGCGACCAAACAACTCACCCGGGAAAGGCTGCTGAACGAAGGCGTGGCTTTGCTCATGGAGCAAGGCTACCACGGCACCGGACTGCAGGACATACTGAACAGCGTGGGTGTGCCGAAGGGGTCGTTCTACAACTACTTTGCCAGCAAGGAAGAATTCGGCGCCGAGGTGATCCGGCACTATATCGAGCCTTTCATCCTGCAACTCGACGGCCATCTCCGGAATTCCGCACTGAACGGCGCCCAAGCCCTGCAGGCGTATTTCCGTGCACTGATCGAAGAAGCCGGCCGCCGGCAGTTCAAGGGAGGCTGCCTGCTGGGCAACCTGATGGGCGAGATCGGGGACACCAGCGATACCTGCCGTGAGGCACTGCGGGAGGTGCTGCACCGTTATCGGGACAAGCTGGCGCAAGGCATCGCCCGTGCCCAGAGCGAAGGCGCGTTCCGGCGCGATCGGGCTGCCGAAGACCTGGCCGATTGCCTCGTCGACGCCTGGCAGGGCGCCTTGCTGCGGATGAAGGTCGAACAGTCCGTCCGCCCGCTGGAAGAATGTTGCCGCAACCTGTTGGAGGGTTATTTCCGAGCCTGAAAAATTTTTTGAGCCATTTCGAGACGACCGGTCATATAACAGAGAAGAATGAGGTTATGCCATGAAGACATCCGTTTTTTCAACAACATCTGCGCGCTTCGCTTTGCGAGCCCTGGTTTCGGGTTTGGCCTTGGCGCTCGCGGCACCGGCCGGCGTGAGGGCCGATGAAACCTGCGCCTCGCCCTACATGAAGAAAATCACCGGCCAGGAGGATTACGTCTACGTCTGGACCCTGGGGGCGGAAGGCATCGGTGACGAGCAGGACAAACTGGTCACCGTCGACGCCAACCCGAAATCGCCTCAGTACGGCAAGGTGGTGAGCACGCTATCGGTGGGCGGACGCAACGAGGCCCATCATTCGGACTTCACCGACGACCGCCGGTACCTCTGGGCCGGCGGGCTCGATACCAGCAAGATCTTCGTGTTCGACGTGCACAGCGATTCTGCCAAGCCTGTCCTCTCGAAGACCATCACCGACTTCGTGGAAAAGAGCGGCGGCGTGGTCGGGCCGCACACCTTGTACGCCCTGCCGGGACGCATGCTCATCACGGGGCTTTCCAACAACAAGGACCACGGCGGCCGCACGGCGCTGGTGGAATACACCAATGCCGGCGAATACGCCGCCACCCATTGGATCCCGACCGACGGCGACCTGCGCGGGGCGATCAAGACCGGCAAGCATGCCGATGGCTACAACTACGACGTACGCGCTCTGCCTCGCAAGAATTTGCTGGTGACCTCATCTTTCACCGGCTGGAACAATTACATGATGGACTTCGGCAAGATGCTGGCGGACCCCGAGGCCATGAAGCATTTCGGCAACACCGTGGTGGCCTGGGATCTGCTCACCAAGCAGCCGAAGAAGGTCTTCGACGTGCCCGGCGCGCCGCTGGAAATCCGCTGCGCCTGGGGCGAAGCCCACAATTACTGCTTCACCAGCACGGCGCTCACCTCGCAGATCTGGCTGATTTACGAGGATGCCAAGGGCGAGTGGCAGGCCAAGGCCGTCGCCGACATCGGCGAGCCGGCAAAGGTGCCGCTGCCGGTCGACATCTCCATCTCCAATGACGACACCCGGCTGTGGGTGAATACCTTCATGGACGGCAAGACCCGTTTGTTCGACATCAGCGATCCGCACCACCCCAGGCAGGTCTACGAAAAAACCATCGGCGCCCAGGTCAACATGGTGTCCTCGAGCTGGGACGGCCAGCGGCTGTACTACACCTCCTCGCTCCTGGCCAACTGGGACAAGAAGGGCAAGGACAACGAGCAATTCCTGAAGCTTTACCACTGGGACGGCAAGGAGCTGAAGGAGCAGTTCGCCATCGACTTTTACGCCGAGAAGCTGGGGCGTCCGCACCAGATGAGGTTCGGGGCGCGGGCGCTTTATGCGGGGCCGGCGGGCGACGGAAACCGCGTGGTGCAGGCCAGGGCGGAATGAGTCTTCGTCACCGGAAGTTTCCGGCGTGAACCTTATTCCCCTTTCGTGCCGGCTCCTGGCCTGGCTGGTTCCAGCGCTGCTGTCGGCGGCGCCGGTTCTCGCCGGCGAACTGGCGCCTGGCTACCGCGACCTGCCGTTCTCCGCGCCAGAACCGGGCAGCTACAAGCTCCCAGTTTTGGGTTCGGCGGCGGACGGCGCGGCGTTGGATTCCGACGGGCAGCCGGTCAGGCTTAATGCTCTGTACGACGGCCGCATCGTCCTGCTCGGCTTCATCTATTCCACCTGTGACGACGTCAACGGCTGCCCCTTGGCGACGGCGGTGTTCCAGAAGCTCAGGAATGCCTTGAAATCGGAGCCGGAGCTGGCCGGCCGGCTTCGCCTTCTCACCCTGAGCTTCAATCCGGAGCACGACACGCCCGAGGCCATGCGTCGCTACGGCGAGGGCTTCCGCGACGGAGGGGTGGACTGGCATTTCCTCACCACGCGCTCTGAGGCCGAACTTCAGCCGATTCTGGAAGCCTACGGCCAGTCTGTGCAGAAGGAATACGACGCGGATGGACGCTCCACCGGCAAGTATTCCCATCTGCTGCGGGTGTTCCTGATCGATGGGCAAAAACGGATTCGCAACATCTATACGGTTTCGGTGCTGCATCCGGATTTGGTGCTGGCGGATGTGAAGACCCTGCTGCAGGAAGCCCCGGCGCCGGTGGCCGGAGGCAGACAGGTGGCATCCCCGCCGCTTCGGGCCGGCGATGACAAGACCGGCTATGCCAGCCCGGCTTATGAGACCCACGCCTTGGCCTTGGACGCGCGCCGTGGCCGGCCGGCCGATCTGTTCCAGCGGGCGCAACGGCCGGTGCTGGGACTGCCGAAACTGCCCGTGCCGGCAGACGACCCGCTGACTCCCGCCCGGATCGCCCTGGGGCGCAAGCTGTTCTACGACCGCCGCCTCTCGCTCAACCAGACCTTCTCCTGCGCCATGTGCCATATCCCCGAGCAGGGATTCACCAGCCAGGAGCAGGCCACGGCGATCGGCATCGAGGGGCGCACGGTCCGGCGCAATGCGCCGACGCTCTACAACGTCGCCTATCTGACGAAACTGTTCCACGACGGCCGCGAATCTTCGCTGGAAAACCAGGTCTGGGGGCCTTTCCTGGCGGCCAACGAGATGGGCAACCCTTCCGTCGGCTTCGTGGTGGACAGGCTCAAGTCGCTGCCGGATTACCGCGGCCTGTTCGAACAGGCCTTCGGCCGCGGTCCGGGCATGGAAACCGTCGGCCAGGCCTTGGCCGGCTACGAGCGCGTCCTGGTATCGGGCGATTCGCCGTTCGACCGCTGGCGCTATGGACACGAAAGCGGGGCGCTGTCGGAAGCCGCACGCAAGGGATTCGAACTGTTCACCGGCAAGGCCGGCTGCGCGGCCTGCCATACGGAGGGAGACCGCTATGCTTTGTTCACCGATGACGCCCTGCACAACACCGGCGTCGGCTACCGCGCCAGCATGAACAAGGAGCCCGCCAGCCGGCGCGTCCAGGTGGCGCCGGGCGTATCCTTCGAGGTGGACGCGAAAATCCTCGCCCAGGTCGCCGAGCCCGCCCCCGGCGACCTCGGGCGCTACGAAATCACCCAGAACCCGGCCGACCGCTGGAAATACCGTACGCCCACCCTGCGCAACGTCGCCCTCACCGCGCCGTACATGCACAACGGCGTCTTCGCCAGCCTGAGGGATGTCGTCGAGTTCTACAACCAGGGCGGCGAGCCCAACGAAAACCTCGACCCGCTGATCCGGCCGCTGGGGCTGTCGGCGCAGGAAATGGATGCCCTCGTCGAGTTTCTCGCCAGCCTCACCGGCGGGGACAATCAGACCCTGGTGTCGGATGCGTTCGCGGCGCCGGTGGGGGATCGGCACTGAACTGGGGGCAGGGTACGGCATATACTTGCGGCCTAACTCCTTCGTAGACAAAGCCGATGACAGCTATTCTCCATATCACCAGCGGCGACCTCGCCGGGGACCTGATCGCCAGGAGCGGCATCCCCGGCGAAGTCTTCGTCTGGCATGACATTCTCTACGACGGCCCGCGCCTGCCTGGGTGGCCGGACGAAGAGATTCTGACTGCCAGGGCGGCTTATCTCGAAGCCGCGACCGGTGGCGGCTTGAGCCGCGCTGTCATCCTGCCGACGCTGAAAACGCAATATGCGAGGCTGAAAACCCTGCTGTCCATGCACGTGGTGCTCTGGTTCGATGCCTGTTTGTTCGACCAGTCCATGCTCTGCCACGTGCTGACCTGCTTGCGCATTGCTGGAGTGGGGGCTGCGGAGTTGATCTGCGTCGATGCGTTTCCCGGCATCGAGCCCTATCACGGGCTCGGCCAGCTTTCTCCGGAGCAGATGGCTTCGGTCTATCCCCGGCGCCGGCCCGTGACGCCGGACCAGTTCGACTTCGCCGAGCGGGTCGGTCGCGCCTTCGCTTTGCAGGACCGGCAAGCGTTCGAGGCGTTGGGGCGGGAGGCCGATGCGCCGCTGCCCTGGGTGCCGGCGGCAGTGCGGCGCTGGCTCGCGGAACAGCCGGACGAGACGGGGCTGGGGCGTCTGGAGCGGCTGGCCCTCGAGGCGATCCGTGCCGGTTGCGAAACCCCGGCGGCGATTTTCGCCGCCACGGCAGCCGCTGATTCGCCGCCCCAGTTCTGGACCGACATCACCCTGTGGGCGCGGATCAACGCGCTGGCGGACCGCGACCCGCCTTTGGCCGTCATCGAGGGGCCCGAGGTCCGGTTGCCGCAATGGGGAGGCATGGCCGGTCTGGAGCGGTTCCGGATACGGCCGGGGTAGGCGTTTTCAGTCGGCCAGCCAAGTCCGGAACCGGGGCAGGACCAGCAGTCCAGGGATGGCGAACAGGGCGCAGAGGATGAAGAAGTTCTGCCAGCCGACGGTCGTGGCCAGCCAGCCGGAGGGGGCGGCGGCGATCACGCGCGGCACGCCCATCAGGCTGGACAGTAGCGCATATTGGGTGGCGGTGAAGCGGCGGTCGGTCTGGTTGGCCATGAAGGCGACGAAGGCTGCCGTGCCCATGCCTGCGGACAGGTTCTCGAAGCTGATCACCGCGGTCAGGGCCGGCAACTGCGGGCCGGTGTGCACTAGTACGGCGAAGGCGGCAGTGGAAAGGAGCTGCAGCAGGCCGAACTGCCACAGCGTGCGGTAGATGCCGTAGCGCAGGATCAGCGCGCCGCCGGCTAGGCCGCCGAGCACCGTGGCCCAGAAGCCGAACAGCTTGACCACCGCGCCGATCTCGGTCTTGCTGAAGCCCATTTCCAAATAGAACGGCGTGGTCATCTGCCCGGCCACGGTATCGCCCAGCTTGTACAGCAGGATGAACAGTAGTACCCACATGGCCTCGCTGCGCCGGAAGAACTCGACGAAAGGCAGCACCACCGCGTCCTTCAGGCTGTTCGGGTGGGCTTCCCCGGCGGCGGCCTCCGGCAGCAGGAGCGTGACCATGATGCCGGAGGCCATGACGATGGCCATCAGGCCGTACATGTCCGGAAAACCGATCCAGTCGGCCAGGATCAGGCCGCCGCCCGAGGCCAACAGCATCCCCAGACGGTAGCCGTTGACGTAGAGCGAGGCGCCCAGGCCCTGCTCACGGTCGTGCAGGCTCTCCCGCCGGTAGGCATCGATCAGGGTGTCTTGCGACGCGGAGAAGAAGGCGACGGCCAGCGCCAGTCCCGCCAGCATGAGGGCGGAAGCGCCGGGGCCGTATACGGCGAGGCTGGCGATCGCCACCGCCAGCAGAAGCTGCATCAGCAGCAGCCAACCGCGCCGCCGGCCCAGCCGTGGCCAGTGGAAGCGGTCGAACACCGGCGCCCACAGGAATTTCAGGGTGTACGGCAGGCCCACCAGGGCGAACAGGCCGATGGTGGTCAGATCGATACCGCGGTCCTTCATCCAGGCCAGCAATACCGAGCCCGTCAGCAGCAGGGGCGCACCGCCGTAGAAGCCCATGGCGAACGCGGCCAGCATGCGGCCGCTCAGGATGCTGCGCACAACCGGTTCAGAAGGCGAGGTCATAATCGATGGTGAGCGGGGCGTGGTCGGAGAAGCGTTCGTCCTTGTAGATCGCTACGGAGCGGATCAGGTCGCGCAGGGCGGGGCTGACGACGTGGTAGTCGATGCGCCACCCCACGTTTTTGGCCCAGGCCTGGCCCCGGTTGGACCACCAGGTGTATTGCTCGGGCTCGGGATTGACGGTGCGGAATGCGTCCACCCAGCCGTTGTCGTCGAACACCCGGTCCAGCCAGGCGCGCTCTTCCGGCAGGAATCCCGAGTTTTTCTGGTTCGAGCGCCAGTTCTTCAGATCGATGGGTTTGTGCGCGATGTTCCAGTCGCCGCAGAAGACGTATTGCCGGCCGGAGCGGGCGCAGTCGTCCAAAAAGGGAAGAAAGCGGTCCAGGAAGCTGAACTTGACGGCCTGGCGTTCTTCGCTCGACGAACCGGAAGGGATGTAGAGGGAAACCACGCTCAGATTGCCGAACCGCGCTTCCAGATAACGGCCTTCCGCATCCATGTCTTCCCAGCCCAGGCCCTGGATCACTTCGTCCGGTTCCTTGCGGGCATACAGGGCCACGCCACTGTAGCCCTTTTTCTCGGCCTCCAGGTAATAGCAGGAATAGTTTGCCGGCCAGAACAGTTCGTCGTTGAGCTGGGCGGTCTGCGCTTTGATTTCCTGCAGGCAGACCACGTCGGCGTTTTGCCGCGGCAGCCAGTCGAAGAAGCCCTTGCGCGCGGCAGAACGGATGCCGTTCGCATTCAGCGTGATGATTTTCATAGGTGGAGTCGGGATGTTCGACGGGATATGGGAGTGTCAGGCGAGCGTTCCGGGATTGCGGCTTGCTGCGGTGGTCCGATTACAGTACCATGCCAGATTTCGTCTGATCGAGCCCCTTGGAGTAGCCTCGTACCATGAAGCCTGACATTCATCCCGAATACGCGACAGTGACCGTAAGCTGCAGTTGCGGAAACACCTTTGAAACCAAATCCACGATCGGCAAGGATTTCCAGGTGGAAGTCTGCTCGGCCTGCCATCCATTCTATACGGGCAAGCAGAAGATCGTCGATACCGCCGGCCGCGTCGACAAATTCCGCCGTAAATACGGTCGCGGCTGAAAATAAAGTGGGCAGGGCGGTTCGCCTGATTGCGGCAGGCGGCCCGCCGCTTCTCGCGGGGCGGCTTCTCCCGTCCCCTTAGTTTCTTGTGCCGGCGGGTTTCCCGAGCATGGCGCGCAGCTCACGTATCGACGCCGCGGTTTCCCTGTTTCCTGCGGAGGCCGCCCGCCCTGCCGCCGTAGCCGGGAAGATGCACAGATCCATCGGCGTTTCGTCCACGAAGAACGACAGGGCGGGGAACGTCGTGTTCTCGCCCCGGATCCGGCAGCGGCACGAGGTTTCCCGGAACGGCACGTGGGCGTCGAGCAGTTTGCGCATGACTTCTTCCGGCGCATCCGCAAACACGTGCAGCGTGATTGCACTGTGCCGGCCGGCGGTTCCATCCAGTGCAGCGCCGGTCAGGCGCGGATCGAATTCCGCGAGAAACTCCATGGCCTCAAGCGCTAGAGCGCGCTGACTCTCCAGTTCGGCGTTCTGAGCGGCGGGCCGGAACAGCCTGTTGTATTCGATCAGGGCGGCGTCGACTTCCTCCGGTTCCGGCAACTGGCGCTTATCGGCCGGGCCGAGCCTTGCGGCAGCCTTCTCCAGCGCTTGCCGGGGGTTGTCGATGCCCTGTTCGGCCATCAGCCGGGCGGCCGCCCATGCCAGATGAGAGCGTGCCTTTTGCCTGGTTTTCACGTTCGGTTCCGGTCTTCAAAACAAGGATTCCATCGGCTTCGGCGTCTCCGCCGGCCGCACGGCCTGAGGAGGGGACGGAGCTTCATCCACTTCTTCATCTTCCGGTGGGGCCGATTCCGGTGCCGTCCCGTCTGAGGCATCGGTCCGGGATTCAGTCGACGCTGCTTCGGGCTCTTCGATTGTGGCTTCGAAGTTGGGTTGCGGTGTCGGCCGTGGCACCATGTCCACGATGCCGCCGGCGATGCTGGCGGGCAGCCTGTTACCCGTCGCGGGGTCGATCCGTGCGGCCATGATCCCGGCAGGTTGAGGAAATTTGCGCTCGGGAACGTCGCGCAGCATTTCCTTCATGAACTCCGTCCAGATGGGCAGTGCTGTCTGCCCGCCGGTTTCTTTGTCGCCAAGCGTCTTGTACGAATCGAATCCGACCCAGGCTATCGTCACGATGCCTGGCACGTAGCCGTTGAACCAGGCGTCGCGATATTGATTGGTGGTGCCGGTTTTGCCCGCCAAGTCGCTCCGGCCGAGCTCGAGGGCCTTAGTTGCAGTGCCTCGGCGAACCACATCCTGCAGCATGGAGTGCATCATGTAATGCACTTCTTCCGAGATCACCCGCTTCGCCGTGGATTTGCCGTCGGCGCAGTCCAGGCAGGCGATGGCTGGTGTGGCCTGATACAGCAGCCGGCCGTTCTGGGTTTCGATGCGGCTGATGATGAACGGGTCGACCCGGTAGCCCCCGTTGGCGAAAACGGCATAGACCTGGGCCATCCGTAGCGGGGAGGCGGTGCCGGAACCCAGCGCGAGCGTGAACGACCGGGGCAGTTCGTCCGGCGCGAAGCCGAATTTCTCGGCGAGCTCGATCACTTTAGGCAAGCCTACTGCGCGCAGGAGGCGGATGGACACCATATTGCGCGATTTGGCCAGGGCTTCCCTCAACGGGGTGGGGCCGGCATATTTCATCGAGTAGTTGTGCGGCCTCCAGATCCCGCCGGGCGAGGCGGGATCTGGGAAGGACACGGGGGAATCGTTGACCACGCTCGCAGGGGTGAAGCCTGAATCCAGGGCGGCGGAATACACCACGGGTTTGAAGCCTGAGCCGGGCTGGCGCTGGCCCTGGCTGGCGCGGTTGAACTTGCTGAGACGATAGTCGAATCCGCCTGCGACGGCGATGATGGCGCCGCTATCGGCGTCCAACTCGACGAGCGCGCCCTGGACCTTGGGTATCTGGGTCAGCACCCAGCGGCCTTCGGCGTCCTTGCGGATCCGGATGACGTCGCCGGGTTTGAGCACTTCCTTGACCGATCTGGGCGGCGCTCCATGGGCGTCCACGCTGATGAACGGCTTGGCCCAGCGGATGGCGTCGTAGGACAGTTCGGGTTCGCCGTGGTTCGCCGTGTAGAGGCCCGCGGCCGTGTCGGTGGCGGTGAGCACCAGTGCCGGCACGGTGTCTCCGGCAGGACCCGCGTCTTCCAGCACTTGGTTCCATGCGGACTTGGCTTTGATCTGCTTGAGATCGATGTGGACCTTGGCCTTGCGGTAGCCATGCCGTTCGTCGTAGCTTCGCAGACCCGACTGCAGGGCCGATTCCGCTGCCTGCTGGGCATGGCTGTCGATGGTGGTGTATACCGCGTATCCGCTCTCGTAGGCATCTTCGCCATATTGCTGGTACATCTCTGCCCGCACCATCTCGGCGACGTAGGGGGCATCCAGCTCGATGGCGCGGGTGTGGATGCGGGCGGTGATCGGCTCGTTCAGGGCTTTCTGGTAGGCCTCGTCAGTTATGAAACGCAGCTTGCGCATTCGGCGCAGCACGTAGTTGCGCCGAATCTGCGCCCGCTCGGGATTGGCGACGGGGTTGAAGGCGGACGGCGCCTTGGGAAGGCCGGCTATCATAGCCATCTCGCCGAGGGCCAGTTCACCCACGTGTTTGCCGTAGTACACCTGGGCCGCCGCCTCGATGCCGTAGGCATGCTGGCCGAAATAGATCTTGTTCAGATAGAGTTCGAGAATCTGGTCTTTGGGCAGTTCGGAATCGATCCGGACCGCCAGCATGATTTCCTTGACCTTGCGGAGAAAGGTCTTCTCGCTGCTCAGGAAGAAGTTGCGCGCGACCTGCATGGTGATCGTACTGCCGCCCTGGCGTTTTTCGCCAGTCCTGGCGAAGGTGAGCACGGCACGCAGGATGCCTTGGTAGTCTACGCCGACGTGGTCGTAGAAGCGGTCGTCTTCGGCGGCGATGAACGCGTGGGCCAGGTCCTGGGGCACGTCGCCGATGGCGACCGGACTGCGCTTCTTCTCGCCGAACTGTGCTATCAGCTTGCCGTCCCGGCTATAAACCGACATCGGGATCTGATAGCGCACTTCCTTCAACACCGCGATGTCCGGCAGTTGCGGCTCGAGGTGGCGGTAGAGGCCGAACAGTCCCAGGCCGATGACCAGGGTGGCGACCAAAAGGACTTCGAACGTCACCAGCCAGTAGCGGGGCCTTGTGGGCTTTCGGGATAAAATTGCCACAGTGTTGGTTTCGGCGATGGCAGCGGGGCCCGTCGGCGCACGGCGGGCCTTCACCGGAGAGGATTTTGTATGAAGAACGGTTTTATATTAAGGTCTGCATCATACCCCAGTTGTCCCAAGGGAGCGAACCGCCCCGTCAGGCTGCTTCGGACGATCGCCATGCTCTGTACTCCGGCAGGTGCCGTTTTTGGGTATTCTTGATTATCAACAGTAGTATTTTCCCGTAGCATGCCGCGGCTTTCTGAGCCCCGTTCAATTTTAGGGTGACTGTCAGACATGTGGGGCTTCGGAAGGAAGAAACCGCTCCTGCTGGGGATCGACATCAGCGCGGCGGCGGTCAAACTGCTCGAGTTGAGCAGAAAAGACGGCGGCTACCAGGTGGAAAGCTACGGCGTCGTGCCGTTGCCCCGGAACACGGTGGTCGACAATACGATCGCCGAGCCGGACAACGTGTCGGCGGCGGTTCGGGCCGTGGTCAAACAGTCGGGGACCCCGCTCAGGCACGCGGTGGTCGCGGTGCCCGGCTCCGTAGTCATCACCAAGCACCTTACCCTGCCCGCCAACCTGGAGGGCGACGAACTCGAGGCGCAGATCGAGCTGGAGGCGGACCAGTACATCCCTCATGCGAGGGAGGAGGTCAGCCTGGATTTCGAGGTGCTGGGAAAGAGCCTGAAGAATCCCGATCTGATGGACGTGCTGCTGGTGGCTACGCGCCGGGAAAACGTGGAAGACCGGGTTTCGGTACTGGAAAATGCGGGCCTCGGTGTCGAGATCGTCGACGTGGAGTCCTATGCCATCGAGCGCGCCTTCAAGCTGGTCAGGGACCAGCTTCCGCCGTCCATGCGCGACCGCGCGATAGCCGTGGCCGATGTGGGCGCCGTGGCCACCACGCTCAACGTCATTCACGGCGGTTCCATCATCTACACCCGCGAACAGGGTTTCGGCGGCATGCAGTTGACCGACGAGATTCAGCGCCGTTACGGCCTGACCTACGAGGAGGCCGGTCTGGCGAAGAAGGAAGGGAGCCTTCCCGGCAACTATGCCGAGGAAGTGCTGGAGCCGTTCAAGCATGCCCTCGTGCAGCAGATCAGCCGCTCGTTTCAGTTTTATCTGTCGTCCACGGCGCAGTGCGGCTTCGATGCGGTGGTGCTGGCCGGAGGCTGTGCCATGATTCAGGAAATCGACCGTTATGTAGAGGCGGCGTTGCAGGTTCCAACCGTCGTTGCAAATCCCTTCCGTAACATGAGTTTTTCAGGGAGGGCGCGGCAGGAGCGCCTGAATTACGATTCCTCGGCCTTGATGCTGGCGTGCGGTCTGGCGTTGCGGAGCTTCGACTGATGGCGCGTATCAACCTTCTGCCCTGGCGTGCTGCTCTCAGGCGCGAACGGCAAAAGGCGTTCGCCATCTGGACCGGGCTCGGTCTTGCCCTGACCGCGGCGATGCTGCTGCTGGTCCGAACGCAGATCGGCGCCGCCATCGACAGCCAGAGCCGGCGGAACCAGTATCTCGAAGGGGAAATCGGCGCGCTGGAGCGCCAGATCGCCGAAATCCGGGACTTGGAAACCAAGAAGAGCCGGCTCGTGGCCAAGATGGAAATCATCCAGCAATTGCAGTTGAGCCGGCCGGAAGAAGTGCATCTGTTCGACGAAATCGCGCGGACGGTGCCGGAGGGGGTCCGCCTGCAGGATCTGACCCAGGAGGACCGCGCCGTTACGGTCAACGGCATGGCACAGTCCAACGCCCGGGTTTCCGCCTATATGCGCAACCTGGAAGGATCGGAGTGGCTGTACGAGCCGGTTCTGGAGGTCATTGAAAACAAGCAGGACGGACAGGCGAGGGGTAAGGAAAGGGACAGGGGCAGCCGGTTCACCCTGCGGATGAAACAGGGCCCCAAGACCCGGACTGGCGAAGACTCTCTGCCGGCGGACAATAAGGCGCCGTGAATCTCGCGAAGATCAATTGGGACCTCGAGTATGCCGGGTCCTGGCCGACACCGGTCAAGCTTGCCGTCATCGCTATGCTGAGCACTGTGCTTGCCGGCGTCTGGTATTACCTCGACACCAGCGCCCAGTTGGCCGAACTGGATGCTCAGCAGCACCGGGAGCAGGAACTCAAGGAGACTTTCGAGATCAAGCAGAAAAAGGCGGTCAATCTCGAAGAATACAAGCTGCAGCTTTCGGACATCGAGAAGACGTTCGGCGATCTCCTGCGGCAGCTTCCCGACCGCACCCAGGTACCCGATCTGCTGGTGGACGTGTCCCAGACCGGACTGGCGAGCGGCCTCGAATTTGAACTGTTCAAGCCCGATGGGGAGGTTTCGAAGGATTTCTACGCCGAACTCCCCATCGAGATCCGGGTGGTCGGGACCTACATGGAGTTCGGCGCTTTCGTCAGTGGCTTGGCCTCGCTTCCCCGCATCGTCACCGTCCATAACGTGAAGATCGCTTCGCGTTCCGCCGACGGCGGCGGCCCCAAGCCCGGGGATGCCGAATTGGTCATGACCGCGCTGGTGAAGACCTATCGCTATCTCGACGACGGCGCCGTACCGCCCTCGTCGGCGGCCGAACGCAGGCGGCGTTGATGGCGGGTTCGGCCGTCCCGATGAAGAGCGTCGCGGCGCTGGCGGTGCTGGGCTTCTTGTCCGGCTGCGCCGAGGACGAATTGGCCGACCTCAGGAGCTATGTGGCCGAAATCAAAGCGCGCCAGAAAGTCAACGTCGAGCCATTGCCGGAAATCAAGACAGTGTCGCCGTTCCTGTTCAATCCGGCTGATCTTCACGACCCATTCAAGCCCATTGACAAGCCCGACGAAGCCGAGGCCGCGGCTGCGGACAACGGCATTCGTCCCGATCTGTCCCGCCGCAAGGAGCAGCTCGAGAGCTATGAACTGGACACCTTGAAAATGGTCGGGACGGTCCGGATGTCCGGGAATCTGTGGGCGCTGGTGCGCGCCGCCGATGGCACGATACACCGGGTTCGGACCGGCAATCACATGGGCAGGAATTTCGGCAGGGTTACACGGATCAGCGAAAGCGGGGTGGAGCTGGTCGAAATCGTTCCGGATGCACAGGGCGGATGGTTGGAGCGTGCCGCTACGATGACGCTGATCGAGGCGGGGGGTGAAAAAAAGTGAAGAGGGTCGCGTGAGACGGTTTGTCATTCGAGAGTTGGCGGGGGAGCGAATTCCGCTGTGCTGGATCACGGGCCTCTTCGCCCTGTGTTGGGGCTGGGCGGCGTTGGCGGCGGGGCCTGCTTTGCAAGCCGTCGATTTCACGGCACTGCCCGGCGAAAATTTTCAGCTTCGCCTCAGTTTCGACGGCCCGGTGCCGGAGCCTCAGTCCTTCACCACGGAACACCCTGCCCGGATCGCGCTGGATCTGGCCGGTGTCCGAAGCAGCCTGGACAAGAAGCCGATCCCGGTGCATCAGGCCGGTGTCGAAACGGTCCAGGCGATTGCGGCCGGTGGCAGGACGCGGGTGATCATGAATCTGGCCTCCGCGGTTCCATACACCACCCGTGTCGCGGGGCGATACCTGTATGTGACCCTGCAGAGCGGGAAGGTCGGGAGCGTGGCCGGCAATTCCGTGTCGGCGCCTATCGTGGTGACCGAACGGCCGGTGGTCTCGGGGTCGCAGGTCGAGAGCGTCGACTTCCGGCGCGGCGAGAAGGGGGAGGGAAGGTTGCTGGTCACGCTGAGCGATCCGAATTCCCTCGTGAGCCTCCGTGAAGAAGGGCGCAGCGTCGTCGCCGACCTTCCCGGTACCAGCCTGCCGGGCCGGCTGGCGCGCAGGCTCGAAGTGCTCGATTTCGCCACGCCGGTGAAATGGATCGAGGCGATGCCGGTCGGCCGGGGCACGAGGCTGCTGATCACCCCGGTTTCGGACGAATACGATTACTCGTCTTACCAGTCCGGCAAACTGCTCACCGTGGAACTGCGCCCCTTGAGCCGTGCGGAAAAGGAGGAGGCCAAGAAGCGGCGGCGGGTCTTTACCGGGGATCGCCTTTCCCTGAATTTTCAGGACATTCCGGTGCGGAATGTCCTGCAGATTTTGGCGGACTTCACCAATCTGAACATCGTGGCTTCCGATTCCGTCGAGGGAAACGTCACCTTGAGACTCAATGAGGTTCCCTGGGACGAGGCGCTGGATCTGGTGCTCAAGGCCAAGGGCCTGGGCAAGCGGCAGGAAGCGAACAGCAACATCATCCGCGTGGCTCCGATGGCCGAGATCAGCCGGCTCGAGCGCGACGAGCTGGAAGCGATGAAAGTCGTGGAGGATCTGGAGCCGCTGCGTACCGAAATCATCCAGATCAACTACACCAAGGCCGACGACATCAAGAAGGTCATCATGGGCACGACCGAAAAGGCGGAAAAAGCCATCACGCGACCGGAGGCGCTGACCGGCGGGCCGGGTGTGACTTCCACCGAAGCCTACGACGTCACCCAGTCGATCCTCTCCAGTCGCGGCAACGTGACCACCGATCCTCGTACCAACCAGCTCATCGTCCAGGATACACCGCGGAATCTCGAACGTATCCGGGACCTGGTGCGGCAGCTCGACAAACCGGTCCGGCAGGTGATGATCGAGTCGCGGGTGGTGATCGCCAACGTGGATTTTCTGCGCGAACTGGGCGCCAAGCTGGATTTCCGCCCTAAGGACTGGACGAACAGTGCGCTGCCGCCCACCGGCAGCATGACGGACCTGGGGGTCGATCTGGCGCGGCTGACCACGCTCTCGCCTTACGGCACGGCGCAGTACGTGGTTTCCATGGGCGACTACCTGCTGGATCTCGAACTGTCGGCGGCCCAGAAGGAGGGCCGCGGAGAGATCGTCGCCAATCCGCGGGTGCTCACGGCCGACCAGTCCAAGGCCAAGATCATGCAGGGCGTGGAGCTGCCCTACCAGATCACTCAGCAGGGCACCGGCGGCGGCACGCCGGTGCAGAACGTAGCGTTCAAGCCCGCCGTGCTGGAGCTCGACGTGACGCCGCACATCACGCCGGACGATCACATTCTGATGGACCTCATGATCAAGAAGGACGACAAGGGCGAACTCACGCCCAGCGGCAATTTCGCGATCGACAAGCGCGAAATCGATACCGTGGCGCAGGTGGCCAACGGCGAAACGGTGGTTCTGGGCGGCGTATATGAAGGCACGCGGCGGAACAACACCGACAAGGTTCCGTTTTTCGGCGATCTTCCCGGGATCGGCTTCATGTTCCGGCGCAATGCGGTCGAGGACAAGAAAAAGGAACTCCTCATCTTCATCACGCCGAAGATCGTCAAGCAGACGACGATGAATCCTTGAGGCCGCCGGGGATGCCGTCTTGCCGCGTGTTATCATTTCCTGCTTGATTTAGGGCGGGAAACGATGAGGAACCGTCGAAACATCTTCCTGATAGGCCCGATGGGTGCGGGCAAGACCACCGTGGGCCGCCTGCTTGCCAGGGCACTGGGGATGGAGTTCTGGGACAGCGACAAGGAAATCGAACGCCGGACCGGCGTCACGGTGCCGATGATTTTCGAATACGAGGGCGAGGCCGGATTCCGGCGCCGCGAATCGGAAGTCATCGCCGACCTGACGGGCAAGGAAGGGATCGTGCTGGCCACCGGCGGCGGTTCGGTGCTGATTCCGGAAAACCAGGAATATCTGGCGGCACGGGGGCTGGTAATTTACTTGCAGTGTTCTGTCCAGAAGCAGTTGGAGCGGACGCACAAGGACATCAACCGGCCCTTGCTGCAGACGGAGAATCCCAGGCAAAGGCTGGAAGAGCTGCTGCGGGGGCGGGATCCCATCTACCGCGAGCTCGCCGACTACGTCGTCGATACCGGCCAGCATTCGAGCCGCAGTGCCGTCCGCCGCATCATCAACGCCTACGAGAAATCCGGAACCAGACTGCGGACGGAATGAAAACCTTACACGTCGAACTGGGAGAGCGCAGCTACCCCGTTTACATCGGGCGCGGCCTGCTGGGCCGCGCGGACCTGATACAGCCGCACCTGCCGGGCAAGCAGGTCATGGTCGTGACCAACGAAGTGGTGGCGCCGCTGTACCTCGACCGCATGCTTGCATCCCTGGCCGGCAAGGACACGGGCAGTGTCGTGCTTCCCGACGGCGAGGCCTACAAGACCATGGACTCGGCGATGGCCGTGTTCGATGCCTTGCTGGCCCGGCGCTTCGGCCGCAACGCCGGCATCGTGGCGCTGGGCGGCGGGGTGATCGGCGATCTGGCCGGTTTCGCGGCAGCCTGCTATCAGCGCGGCGTGCCATTCATCCAGGTGCCCACCACCCTGCTGTCCCAGGTCGATTCCTCGGTGGGCGGCAAGACCGCGGTCAACCATCCGCGCGGCAAGAACATGATCGGCGCCTTCTACCAGCCGCGCTGCGTCCTGGCCGATACCGACACGCTGAACACCCTGCCCGACCGCGAGCTGAGCGCGGGTCTGGCCGAGGTCATCAAGTACGGCTTCATTCGCGACCCGGAATTCCTGGCCTGGCTCGAAGAGAACGTCGAGCGCTTGCTGCAGCGCGATCCCGAAGCGCTCGCCTATGCCATCGAGCATTCTTGCATCAACAAGGCGCAAGTCGTGGCGGAAGACGAGACCGAAACCGGTGTGCGGGCGACGCTGAACCTGGGCCACAGCTTCGGCCACGCCGTCGAAACCGGCATGGGTTACGGCGTCTATCTGCACGGCGAGGCGGTGGCCATCGGCATGTGCCAGGCGGCCGACCTGTCTCGCCGCCTGGGCTGGATCGGCGACGGCGAAGCGGCGAGGGTAGTCCGCCTGTTGGAGCGGGCAGGGTTGCCGGTCGTTCCCCCGCGCGAGCTGGATGCGGATGCCTTCCTCGAGCACATGGCGGTCGACAAGAAAAACGTCGACGGCGGCCTGCGCCTGATTCTGCTCAAGACTCTGGGCGAGGCGACGCTGCCGGTGGCGGTGGATGCCGGACCGCTGCGCGCCACTCTGGAAAGCTACGGCCGTTGAGGCCTCGAACCGACAAAGGACACGCCATGACTCATTGTTTCATTCGCGCCCTGCTGCGCCAGCCGGTCGACAGGACCCCGGTCTGGATGATGCGCCAAGCGGGCCGCTACCTGCCGGAATACCGCAAAGTGCGGGAACAGGCTGGCAGCTTCATGAACCTGTGCACCACGCCCGACTTGGCGTGCGAGGTGACCTTGCAGCCGCTGGATCGCTACCGGCTGGATGCGGCGATCCTGTTCTCCGACATTCTGACCATCCCCGATGCCATGGGGCTGGGGCTGGAATTCGTCGAGGGCGAGGGGCCGAGGTTCCGCAACCCGATCCAGGGGGCTGCGGACATCCACCGGCTGGGCGTGCCGGATCCGGAAGCGGAGCTGGCCTATGTGCCGGCCGCGGTGCGGCTGATCAAGCAGCGCCTGGGCGACAGAGCGCCGTTGATCGGTTTCTCGGGCAGCCCCTGGACCCTGGCGACCTACATGGTGGAGGGCGGCAGCAGCCGGGAGTTCCGCAAGGTCAAATGCCTCATGTACGAGGAGCCGGCCTTGATGCATGAATTGCTGAGCAAGCTCGCCGATGCGGTCGCCCTGTACCTGAATGCCCAGATCGCCGCCGGGGTCGATGCGGTGATGGTGTTCGACACCTGGGGCGGCAATCTGGATACGGAGCACTATCTGGAGTTTTCGCTGCGCTACGCCGAGCGCGTGCGCCAGCAGCTTCGGCTGACGGAGCGGGGCCGTATCCCCGCGATCTTCTTCACCAAGGGCGGCGGGCAATGGCTGGAGGCGATGGCGGACGCCGGCTATGACGCGCTCGGTCTGGACTGGACCACGGACATCGGGTCGGCGCGGCAGCGGGTCGGCGATCGTGTGGCTTTGCAGGGCAACCTCGATCCGGTGGCGCTCTACGCCAAGCCCGAAGTCATCCGCGGGGAAGTCCGGAAGATCCTGGAGCGTTACGGTACCGGCAGCGGCCATGTGTTCAATCTCGGCCACGGGGTCACGCCGGACATCAAGCCCGACCACGTCGGCGCGATGATCGAGGCGGTGCACGAATTCAGCCCGGCGTTCCACCGGACTTGATCCCGTGCCGGAGTCGAATCCCTGGCGCCTCCTGAGTCGGCGGGAGATCTACGACAATCCCTGGATTCACCTCGACGAGGACCAAGTCGTCAATCCCGGCGGCGGCATCAGCCTGTACGGCCGCATCCACTTCAAGAACCAGGCGATCGGTATCATCCCCCTCGACGGCCAGGGTAATACCTGGCTGGTCGGCCAGTACCGCTATGTGCCCGATGCCTGGTCCTGGGAGATACCGATGGGCGGTTCGCCCGCAGGCGAATCCATATTGGAATCGGCTCGGCGCGAGCTGAAGGAGGAAACCGGCCTTTCCGCCGCCTCCTGGCGGCTCCTCATGCGGCTCCACACCTCGAATTCCGTCACCGACGAGGAGGGCTTCGTGTTCGTCGCGGAGGACCTGGAAGAAGGCGAGCCGGAGTTCGAGGAGACCGAAGACCTGCGTATCTGGAAGCTCCCGCTGGCCGATGCTGTCAACATGGTCATGTCCGGGGAAATCACCGATGCCATCAGTGCGGCGGGATTGCTGAGATTGGCGCTGGATTCCAGCCGGACTTGAAAGCCTCGCGGCGGTCGCCGCGAGGCTTTCCATGACCTACCGGCTCATGAGCCGCTCCAGCCAGAGCGCCGACAACTTCTCCTGCACCGAATTCTGCCGCAGCCTCGCCTGGAGATTCGGGAAATCCACGCGGTCCAGTTCCTGGTCCTGGTTGTAGCAGGAATACACGAAATACTCGCGTCCCGTTTCCGGGTCGACGTGTTTGCACAGGCATTGCGCGCATACGCCTTTCATCATGCACTGCATCGGCGAATTGATGGAGCCGATGGCGGCATGGTGAGGCTTGAGGTAGGGCGCCAGCAGTCCGTGGCGGGCATGCTTGACCGCCTCCATCATCCGGTCCGAGCCGATCACGATCATGTGGTCGACGTCGTCGAGATGGATGGGGGTAGAGCCGAGCTCGCCCTTGGCGTAGGCCAGCATGGCTTCGACGATGTTGCCCACGAAGGATTTGTCGTCCGGACGGGTCACCGGGATCGGGGTGTTGCCCTCGCGCTTGTCCACGGTCCAGACGAGCAGATCCGACGCCGCTTCGATTTCTTCAATCTTGAATACGTCCGAGCTGTTGCGGTAACCGGCGAAATAGATCACTTGGTTGCCGGCGCTTCGCAACGCCTTGCCGATCGAGAACAGCACCGCGTTGCCTAAGCCTCCGCCGATGAGGGCGATGGTCTGGCCGGAGGGAATCTCGGTCGGCGCGCCGGTGACACCCATCACCACCAGCGGATCGCCGGGTTTCCATTGCGCGCACAGCCGCGAAGAGCTGCCCATTTCCAGCGCGATTAGCGAGATCAGGCCGTTGTCCTTGTCCACCCAGGCGCCGGTGAGGGCGATGCCCTCGGTGGCGAGCACCGTGCCTTCCACCACCGGGGCCAGCGCCTCGTAGTTCTGCACACGGTAGAACTGGCCGGGCTGGAAGTGCTTAGCCGCGGCGGGGGCGCGGACGACCACTTCGATGATGGTCGGCGTCAGCCGGTTCACCGCCACGATACGGGCAGTCAGGGCATCGTCGATGACCGCCTGGAATGCCTGCAGGTTCCGGTCGCGGTGGGGCTGTTCCGCGGGGTCGAGCCGGTTCAGCTCCTGTTCGAACAAGCGGACGATGTAAGGATACCCGTCCTTCGCGCTGGCCATGGCTTTCACCACGTTGCCGGCGTAGACCGGATGGTTGTCGCCGTAGAAGGTGATGAACTTGCCGCTGCGGTGATAGGAAGTGAATGGCGCGGGCTTGCCGATCTTGGGCCAGGCCTCGTCCTGCACCGGCACGAGATCGGGTATCTCGCCGACCCATTCGGGTTCGTGGCGCTTGTAGAACTTGTGGTCCATCTCGAAGGTCTCGGGGTGCTCCGATTCGTAGATGGTGTTGGGCGAAGTGCCGGCGGCGATGAAGAGGCTCCTTATCGGCACCTCGATTTCGCCCGTTGGTTTCCAGCGCCCTTCCTGCTCTTCAAGTTTTTCGAAGCGCACCGCTCGCAGGTGGCCGTGGTCGTCTTCCAGCGCGACCAGCGGGCTCAAGCCTTCCGCCAGCACGATGCCTTCGTCCATGGCTTCCTTGATTTCCTCATGGTTCTGGCGGTAAGCGGGCGAATCCTTGATGCCCTTGCGGTAGAACAAGGTGGCGCCGCCCCATTGATTCAGCAGCGGCAGGAAATCCGGCGTCTCGCCTGCGGCCTCGGCGCGCTGCCGCTCGGCCTGGATCGCCCGCCCGTGCGCGAGGAATTCGTCGAGTATTCCGATCTCCTCGGCGTCATAGCGGGCACGCACGGCCGGCTCGCCATAGGCCACGCAGAGCTTTTGGTAGCGGTGCAGGATCTTCTCGACTTGGACGGGATAATAGGCCAGCAGTTCGGTAGCGGTGTCGATGGCGGTGAGTCCGCCGCCGATGACGCCCGCCGGCAGCCGGACCTGCAGGTTCGCCAGCGAGGATTCCTTGGCCGCGCCGGTGAGCTGCAAGGCCATCAGGAAATCGGAAGCCTTGCGGATGCCGCGGATCAGGTTGTGCTTCAAGTCGATCAGGGTCGGCTTGCCGGCGCCCGAAGCGATGGCGATGTGGTCGAACCCTAAGTCCCAGGCCTCGTTGATCGTGATCGCCCCGCCAAAGCGCACGCCGCCGTAGCAACGGAAATTCCGGCGTCGCAGCAGGTTCAGGTAAATCACCTTGAGGAAGTTCTTGTCCCAACGGACCGTGATCCCGTATTCGGCGACGCCGCCGAAGCCGAGCATGATGCGCCGGTCCAGCCGTTCATAGAGTGCGCCGAAGTCGCGGATCGGTTCCGGCGGACGGTGCTCGTCGCCGACCAGCTCCGGCGGCAGCGGCTCGATCTTGAGTCCGTCGATGCCCACGACGCCGAAGCCCTCATTCACCAAATAGTGCGAGAGGGTGTAGCCGGCCGGTCCCATGCCGGCCACCAGCACGTTCCTGCCGTTGTAGGGCAGGGCATACGGGCGCTTGACGTTGAGCGGATTCCAGCGCGTCAGCAGGCTGTAGATCTCGAAGCCGTAGGGCATGAACAGTACGTCGGTGAGGACGTTGGTCTCGATCTGCGGAATGTTGACCGGCTCGGTCTTCTGGTAGATGCAACCCTTCATGCAGTCGTTGCAGATGCGGTGGCCGGTGCCGGGGCAGAGCGGGTTGTCCACCGTGACCAGGGCCAGGGCGCCGATGTTGTCGCCCTGGCGCTTGAGCCAGTGCATCTCCGAGATCTTTTCTTCCAGCGGACAGCCGGTGATGTGGACGCCCAGCGGATTGGCCTTGAAGCTGCCGTCCTTCTTGTTGCGCATGCCCTTGGAGCAGGAGTCGGTGTCCCGGTCATGGCAGTAGATGCAGTGGTCGACCTCGTACAGGACCTTGCGCTCCGGGAAGCGCGGATCGGTCAGGCCGAAGCCGTCGCGGCGGCGGTGATGGCCGGCTTGGGCGGCCCAGACGCCATAGCCCTTGCGATTTTCCACGACGTGGTGGACCAAGTGCTCGAAGTCGGTCTTTGCCGGGACCTTGAAGCTCACCCAATCTTTGACCTGAGGCCTGAGCCGGTCGTCGCGGCTGGCGGCGAAGCACCAGCGCTCGAATTCCCCGAACAGGCCGGCGGCGAAATCGGCATCGCCCATGGAGACCACATCCTTCCAGGCGGTGGCCCGCGGATGGGCGCCGATCTGGGCACGAAGTTTGGCGATGCGGACTTCAGGCTCGGCGAGCGGGCCGCCTCCCGGCTGTTTCGCTTCTGCGTCGTAATGCGCCTGGAGATCGCGCAATGCCAAGCCGAGCCTGGATAGCGCCGCCTCGCGGTCGGAAGCCGCATATTCCGGAGCATAGGCTTCGACGAGAACGTCGATCTTCTCCGTCAGCCCGGCGACATCCCAGTCCGCAGTGGCCACGTTCTTGAAGCGGCTGGGCAATTTCGCCACGATTTCCGTACGGAAGGCCAAGATCGTGGCGAAGCTGCCCCGAATTTCCGCCATCTGCCGTTGGCGCTCCGCCTCCACGCCGAACAGGCGGGCGACGAACTCTCCCACATGCGGAGCCATTTTTACCAGAAGCTCCGAGATGGCCTCGGGCGCCATGTTCAAGCCGTTCGAGGCGCGGTAGGCCTGAAAGGCGGTGATCAGATCGGGGTCCCGCTGCCGAGTCCAGTCCTCGAAAACTTCATGCAGATGCCGAAGCTTTTCGGGTTCGTAGAGGTCGGGGTAGCTGAAACCGGTTATGCCCAGTCTGGGCGTGGCGGCCTCGTTCATCGCGCATGTTCCTGTGGGTAATCTTTAATACAATAACGTGTTCCAGGCCATGCCGCCTAGAGGGGACTTTGGGTCACACGTCTTTGACGAGGGTGTTTGTCGTCGTCGCGATGTTTTGCCGCAGGTGCTGCGAACTTCAGCCCGTCGGCAGGCTCTAATCTCAGGTGCGGCATGTAGCGGGCCGTCCGATTCGTACTTAGGGAGATTGGTCGATGAGCCACGAGCGTAATTTCAAACAGCTGCTCCAGGTTCGGGTCAAGGAGTTCAGAATACCCCCGATTTCCGGCGGGGTGGTGCTCGGACGTGAGGCGCCGATCGGTTGTGCTGCATTCCGGAAGGCGTTGGAGCTTCTAGTGGTATCGCCGTTCGAGCATATCGAGCTGGACGACGAAGTGATCAGCGACATCTTGGTCCGGCGGGCGTTTCTACGCCGGGTACCCAGGAATTATCTGGTCCAGTTCGTTCTCCAGCGGATCAAGCCCCTGATGGGCGCGGAGGAGATCATGCAGCTGGATCTCAACGCTGAAATTCAAATCGAGGATGAAGCCCTGTGAGCTCCGTTCGCGCCGGTGATGCCTTATGCGACAGCAGGATCGTCGTCCGCGTCGAGGCCGATGCCCGTCCGCCCAGAGACCGTCGGAGTCCGGCGATTTATGCGGTTTTCCACACGGAGGAACAGGGCGGCGACAGCCTGTTTCTGGGGCTCGTGACCGAGCACCAGATCGCCCGGTTTCCGCAACGTATTTTCGCCGACCTGATCGACCCGCGGGTGCCGCCTCCTGTGACCTCGGACGTTACCCTGGAGCAGTTGATCGATGAGGTCGATGATTGCCGGCGCGTCTTTGGATCGCCGCTGGCGGTATTGGCGCGGGACGGAACTTTCGTCGGTGTGGTTACGCCGCACAGCATCGTCGAAGTGCTGTTGGAGTCCGAGCGGCGACGGTTGCAGGAGACCCGCGAACTCAACGCGGCCATCTTGAATAAAGCCGCCAGGGCGATCGAGCATCTGGATACCAAGGCGCATTACGACAGCGTGACGGGATTACCCAATCGCCAGCTGTTTTGCGATCGGCTGCAGCGGGTGATTGCCGCTCAGAAGCCGAACGGCAGACCGGTCGAGCTTCTCTTTCTGGATATCGATAACTTCAAATCCATCAACGACAGTTTCGGCCACCTTGTCGGAGACAAGCTGTTGAAAGCCGCAGCCGGACGGATCAAGGCGGCCGTCCGCGACAGTGATACGGTAGCGCGGATCGGCGGTGACGAGTTCACCATTCTCTTGAACGGAGTGAAGGAAAGCCTAAACGGGGCCTTGGTTGCACAAAAGATCCTCGATAGCCTGGCGCAGCCTTTCATGTTCGGTGAGTTGGAGTTCATCGTCAGCGTCAGCATCGGGATCGCCGTGTGCCCGACGGACGGAGACACGATGGACCAATTGCTGGGCAATGCAGACACCGCGATGTATCACGCGAAGTCATTGGGCAAGAACAACTACCAGTTCTTTTCGCCCGACCTCAATCTCCAGGCCTATCGGCGGCAGGAACTCGAGAGAAACCTCCGGTCTGCGCTCTCCAAGCGAGAGTTCGGCCTGCGCTATGCGCCGCAGGTGGATTTGCGCAGCGGCAGGGTTGCCGCGTTGGAAGTATCACTGTGTTGGAACAGTTCCGCGCTCGGTTCCGTCACGCCGGATGACTTCCTGGCATTGGCGGAGGAGACCGGGCTCATCCTACCGATCGGCGCCTGGGCTCTGCGGACGGCTTGCGGTCACGCCGCCGAATGGGCTGGGCTGGGGTTTCGCGGTCTGCGGATCGCTTTGAGGCTGTCTCCGCGCGAACTCGAAGCCCCGCAGCTCAAGGACAACATCCTGGGTGTTTTGGATGCTTGCGGCCTGAAGCCGGAAAATCTGCAATTCGAGCTTACCGAGCGCATGCTGGTAGCGAGCACGGTACGTACCTTGGCGATGCTGCGCGAACTTAGCGATACAGGCATCCGGTTCTTGGTGGGAGATTTCGGCACCGGGCATGCTTCGCTGCGAGGCCTTCGGCGGTTTCCGGTCGACGAACTCAAGATCGATATGTCATCCGTCCGCGACCTCAGTTCCGATTCGGACGATGCAGCCGTTGTTACTGCGATGATCGCCATGGGCAAGAGCCTGCGGATGGATGTCGCCGCCGCCGGCGTGCAAACGCCGGAGCACGCGGCTTTTCTTCTGGAGCACGGATGCTGCCTCGGACAAGGCTGCCTGTTCGGCGAACCGTTGCCGCCGGAGCGGATCGCCGCCCTGCTGGCGGGTGATGAGACGGGCTTTTTCGTCGCCTGAAAAAAAACTAAGGCGTTTCCGACCTCGAGTCGGAAACGCCCTGCAGATATTTTGGGAGGTTTTATCGTTCGCGGCCAGCTCTTGAAATGACCGCGAACGTTGCCACTCCCGGCAGTTCTACTGCTCGAAGCTCTTGCTCAAACTGTGGCAGAGATTGCAGGCCACAGGCTGGCCGGCTTTGACGCTGACGGTCTTGCCTTCCACCGAGAAGCTCCGGTCGGCCGCCGCACGCGACAGTACGGTACCGAGGTGGTCACTGCCATGGCAGGAGCCGCAGGTGCCGCCGCCGGCCTGGCCGTTCTGGCTTTCCGCCAAATCGCCGTGAGCGTCCGCGTAGAAGCGGCTGTCGTTGACCAGGTGCATGCCGTGGGGCCCGCCCTGGGTGCTGCTCGACAGGCTGCCGGCGGTGTGGCAGGTGCTGCACTCGGCGATCGTGCCGGTGTGGCCCTGCAACTGGTTGGCGGCCAGGTTGTCGTTGGCGTTTGCCGTGGCGTTCGGCCACTCGGCGTGGGTCGCGCCGTGACAGCCTTCGCACATCACCCCGCCGTGGCCGGTGCTGACCCGGTACAGCTTGGGGTTGCCCGCGCCGGGGTTGTCGAAGCCGTTGAACTGGGCGGGAATGGCCGGCTCGGCGAAGCGCTTGTTGGTGGGCACGATGGGCGTGGCTTTGGCATCGCCCGTGCGGAAGGCCTGGCGCAGGCGGATGCCGTCCTTGTTGCCTTTGCTATCGACCTTGTTGGCGATCACGTTGGCGGAACCCGCGAGGTTGCCGTTGGCATCGCCCGTATGGCAGGAGCCGCAGCCGGGTTCGTTGGCCCAGGGTACCCGGGGCTGACTGCTGGCCGGGTCGTAGAAGTTGCCCTGGTTCAATACGAAGGCGCCTGGGTTGCTGGGGGAGACGCCGGTGGAGAAGTCGGCGCCGACCTGTTTCATGTCGCCGTGGCAGTCGCTGCACAGCATGCTGCCGTTGAACATGGCGCCGCGCAGGCACTTGGTTTCCTTGCCCGGATGGCACTGGTAGCAGTTCTGCTCCAGTGCCGTCAGGCGTTCGGCCTGATTCCGGATGGCGCCGGTTGCCGGATCCTGGTCAGGTGCTGGAATGGCCGTGAACAGGTTGGTGAAAGAGCCGTGGTGGTTGTGCATCACCCGCGAGTTGCTCTGGTGCGCCACCTGGTTGCGGCCGTTGGCCGGGCTGCCGACGGCGCCGGCTTGCGGTCCGGCCTGGGCCAGGTCCAGGGCCGGGGTGTAGTGGCAGCTCTGGCATACCACCGGCTTGTTCTGTACCACCGCCTTGTATGTCAGACAGTTGGCGTCGCCGCTGGAACTGGCGGGGAGGCCCGACTTGATGTCGCAAGGTGTTTTTGCACCGGTGGGATCGACGTAGTTCGTGCCCTGGCGGAGGTCATGCAGCCGCAGGATGTTGATGTCGGCGGCGTATTCCACGCTGATCTTGTGGGGATTGTTGGTGTCTGGGTCCTGGACGCTGGTGGCGACTTCCAGGCCGGCTCCCCGCAGTGCATCGGTCGGCCAGCTCGCCCGGCTGTTCGCGACGTCGGCGGGGTCGGAGTGGCAGTTGGTGCAGCTCGCTTCGCTCGATACGGGGAGCACCGCATCCACCGTGGCCAGTACCGTGTTGCCGTTCTTGGCCTGTACCCTGACCAGCGGGAACGGGTTCTGCCGACCGAAGTCGTCGAACGGTGCCATCGGGATACCGGCGGCCTCGAACCAGTTGACGCCGTTCGCCACATAGCCGAAGGGGAAATTCACGAACATCGGCTTGTTGGTGTAATGCTCTTCGACGCGCTGCGGAACGTTGGCAGCGTACGGACCGGAGAATCCCGGCATGCCGTGCTGAGCGACGGTGAGCTGCTCGTCGCCGCTGTTGACCTTGCCATCGCCGCCGATATAGAGCTTTTCCGCGTTCGGCACGGGCAACCCCTTGTCGGCCGGTACCAGGTCGCTCAGTTTCGTCCCGGCGGGAAGGTTCAGCGGCGGCTGATCCAGTGGCGGGTAGAATGCGTCGTAGGCGCCATTGGCGAGGCTGCCCCAGAAATTGGTCTTGAAGGTCGTTCCGTCGACAGCGATGCCGTCGAACAGGTCGCTCCGGGATAGGATGGGGTCTTTGGGATTCGACACCGCCGAATAATACAGCTCGACCCCCTGGGGATTGATGACCGGTTTCGCGCCTTTTTGGATGACCTGTCCGAGCATCACCTGGAAGGGCGGCAGGATATTGACGATCCGGGTGTCGAGATCGACGCAATGCATGCCCAGGTCGTTGACGGCCAGCACGCTGTAGCTGTTGCTGGCGACCTTGGATTGTTCGGGCACTGGGGTGGTGACCTTTGCCAGCGAGCCGACGCTGGTGGAATTGATCGAACTACCGGATGCGGCGGGCGGTGCGGCGACGGTGACCTGCACCGTGTCGGCGGCGCCGGCCGTGCCTTTGTTGTCGGTGACGGCGAGTGTGAATACATAAGTGCCCGCCGTCAGGGTGACGCTGGGGTTGACCGTATCGGCGGGATCGGGGTTGCCGGTCCACTTGTAGGACGCGATGCTGCCGTCCGGGTCGGAGGAGCCGCCGCCGTTGAGGGCCACGGCGATACTGCTCTGGCCCTGGGCGAGGGTGACGGACTGGTCCGGGCCGGCATTGGCGATCGGCGGCTGGTTGGGGGCGCTGCCGGAGCAATTGGCGGGAGCGTTGGAGACGTCGCGTTCGGTCGCCGAGTCCTTGGAAGTCGCGCGAACGCGGCACGGTACGGCCGCCGGTTTCGAGAGCGTCTTGCTCCAGGCGCCCTTCTTGGTGGCCGTTGCCGAGGTGAGTTTCGCATTGGTCCTGGCGTTGGACAGGGTGACCGTGGCCCGGTCTTCGCTGGTGCCGGCAAGGCTCAGGTTCTTGGTCTTCGCATTCCAGGACGCCGAGGTGATGGTAAGGTCCTTGGCCTGGACCATGCCGGCAAAAGCGGCAATGGAGACGGCGAGTAAGCTCGCCATCCCCTGTTTGAAACGGTGGTTTGTCGTATACATTGTGTGGTCCCCTTCTTTATCCGTTCGGGTGCCGCCGCAAGGAACGAGCGGAACCCGCTGTTTTGTTTTCGATGCACCGACAGGATGTCCCCGAATCCAATGTTCCGGCATTGATCCCGGTCAAAGATTTATTCGGAATTCCTAATGTGGTCGAGCGTCCCCCGCTTGGAAACGGTCTGGCGGGGGAGCGCGCACCCTCGCGTTCAAGATTAGACTATTTTTATATTAATAAAAGATAATGTCATTGATCGAAGACTTTGCTCCATTTGTCGCTGTTGCAGTTCTCGTCGGTATCGTTTTGCCGCTGTGGCTGTGTTTGCTTCTCTGTTTCCGCCAAGGACGGCGGCTGGCGTCCGTCGTATCGGAGCGCGAACACGTGGAGCGCATGCTGCGCGAGGAGCTGAGCCAGCTTAGAGCCGAGATAGGCCGCGCTTCCCGCGACAACCGCGAGGAAATCGGCGGCGCGATCGGCCGGTTCCAGGCGGCGCAGCAGGATCAGGCAGAGCGGATGCGACTGCTGATGGACGAAAAGCTCGTGCGGGTTCAGGCCGACGCCCGCGAGGGGCGGGAGGAAATGGGGCTGGGGTTGAAGCGTTTTGGCGAGTTGCAGAAGGAGCAACTCGACAGCGTCGGCCTGCTGCTGAAAAACCAGCTCGAAGCCCTCGCCGGGGCGAATGAAAAGAGTATCGAACGCTTGCGTCTCACCATCGAGGAGCGGTTACAGGCGCTGCAGAACGACAACGGCCAGAAGCTTGAGCAGATGCGCCAGACTGTCGACGAGAAGCTCCACAATACGCTGGAGCAGCGCCTGGGCGAATCGTTCAAGCTGGTCAGCGAGCGCCTGGAACAGGTGCACAAGGGGCTGGGGGAGATGCAGACCCTCGCTTCCGGTGTGGGCGATCTCAAGCGGGTGCTCACCAACGTCAAGACCCGCGGCACCTGGGGCGAGGTGCAGCTCGATGCCCTGCTGGAGCAGATCCTGACGCCCGAACAGTACGGCAAGAACGTGGCGACCCGGCCGAGCGGCGCGGAACGGGTCGAATTCGCGATCCGGCTGCCGGGGCGCGACAGCGATGCGCCGGTGTGGCTGCCGATCGACGCCAAGTTTCCGGTCGAGGACTACCAGAAGCTGCTGGATGCGCAGGACAGCGTGGATCACGCCGGCATCGAGGCGAACGGCAAGGCCCTGGAGCAGCGCTTGAAGAGCGAGGCCCGCACCATTCGCGACAAATACGTGGAGCCGCCCCACACCACCGACTTCGCCATCCTCTACCTGCCGATCGAGGGTCTGTACGCCGAGGCGCTACGCCGGCCGGGGTTGGCCGAGGTCTTGCAGCGGGATTACCGGGTGACGGTGGCCGGCCCGACTACCCTGGCCGCCATGCTGAACAGCCTGCAGATGGGGTTCCGGACCCTGGCCATCGAGCAGCGCTCCTCGGAGGTGTGGACCATCCTGGGGGCGGTCAAGACCGAATTCGGCAAGTTCGGCGATGCCCTGGCCTATACCCGCAAGAAGCTTGAGGAGGCGACCAGCTCCATCGACAAGGCGGAAACCCGCACCCGCGTGCTGAGCCGCAAACTCAAGGACGTCGAGGCCATCCCGGCGCAGGAGGCGGGATGGCTGCTGCCTCAGGCCGGGGAGGCGGATGAGGCCGCGGCGGACTGAGCGCTCAGTCGGCGCTCAGTGTCTCGAGATCCCGGTCCAGTTCCAGCCGCATGTCGCCATTGCGCCACACCGCCCGGCCGACGTCCTGCCAAGGCTGGCTGAGGTTGTAACGGCGCAGGCCCGGCTCCCAGTCCATCGGCGCCTTGATGGTCTTGAGCTTCAGGACGAACGTGGTGCCGTTCAGGTCCAGTCCAAGCCGGGCGCCCCAGAACGCGGTCACCTTGCGCACGAATTTGTCGAGCCGGCGCTGATCCATGTGCCTGGTCACCGCGACGTTGGCCCACATGGAATGCACCCGTCCCCAGTTTGGCGAAACGATGCGGCCCTCCTCGTCGACGAACGGGAGCCAGTGTTCCTTGCCGTCGGCGTCGAGATAGGTGATCCCCAGGATGTGCTCATAACCCTGGAAATGGTCGTGCAGATAGAGCGGATGCGGGGTGATGCCCAAGAACGTGTGCGAGGCCGAAATCAGCGCATTGCTGAGCATCGTCAACACCTGTCCGGCTTCATTGGCCTTGGTGTCCACGCCCAGCCGGTAGAGGATGGCGTAGTGCAGGGTGCAGTTGAGCTGCAGGATCAGCACGACGACCAGCATCCGGCTGATGCGGTTTGCCCGCTGACGCAGGCTGCCGCCGACCCACAGGGCGATGCGCTGGGCCAGGTCGGGCTCCGTCAGGCGCGGCGCCGGCGCGCAGGACGCATCGCAGCCCAGCCGGACGCGGCTGTCGGCGATACGCCGGTAGACCCGGTTGGCGATCGCATTGAGGCCCGGCAGCAGCATCGCCAGTCCGATGAGTGCCGGATAGCGCATGGCGATCAAGATTCGGGCATAGGTCGCCACCCCCGAGTGCGTCCGTCCCGTCCGGTCGACGGCGTAGAGATCGCCCAGCAAGTCCTGTTCGGGAATGTCCTTGAGGGCGGATACCGCCGCGGCGTGGGTCTGCAGTCCGCGGAAAGCCACGGCGCGGAACACGTCGAAATGCTCGACGGCGAGGACGGTCTTCAGGCACAGCGGGCAGCGTTCGTCGTAGAACACCTGTAACACCGGCTCCGCCGGGCGCAGGGTTCGCCCGAGGGCCCGCCACCAACGGAACGGCACCATCAGGAAATAATGCACCAGCATGCCGAAACCGAACGGGTAGATGTTCAGCGACACGATGATGCCCGCGTGCAGCGACATGCCGACCAGCAGCAGGGGCACGCGGAAGCGGCGGAAATAGAGCAGGAACAGGAAGGCGAACTGGAACGCGATGATCGTGTAGCCGATCGCCCGCTGCAACGGCTCGATTTCCAGCAGCCAGCTCATGTCCAGCGGCGACATGTAATAAGGCAGCGAGGAGGGCAGCCAGGGCCCCAAGCCGTTGCGCCAGAATTCGGCGAACAGCTTGTGGATCACCGAATCCAGGTAGATGAAGCCGAGGGATACCGCCAGCGGCAGGAAATAACACAGCACCGGCACCGTCTGCGGCAGCAGGTAGCGCCGATCCACCGTCGAATGGCGCCAAGCCAGGCGCAGCCGGTCCAACGACCAGGCGCGTTCCGACGGCAGGAAGATCAAGAGAAGGCTCGATCCCAGCATGAGCTGGTCGAAGCCGCCGTCGAAGTCCTTCCACATCGGCGTGAACACCGTGAAGGCTAGCCAGAGCGAATAGTTGGCGATGGCGGCGAGCCGCGTGTGGAGCCCCAGCGCCAGGCACAGCGCGGCGATGCCCCACAACACCAGGAACAGGTGGACCGAAGGCGAGGCGATGTCCAGATAGGGCACCGGATCGAAGATCAGCTGGCGGAAGTAATACAGGAAGCAGACTTCCTGGAACGCGACCAGACCGAACGCCATCCGGAACAGGCCGAGGCCGGTGGCCGGCACCTGCTTTTCCAGGCCGCGCAGAACGAGATTGAACAAGGCTTTTTGCATAGGGGCTCTTCGAGGGTTCGCCGGATTTTCCGGCGCCCGGATGCGGGCGGCTAATGGTATGCGCAGCCGGGGGTTGCCTCAAGTTCGGATCGGCGTGGCAGGAACCTTGGTACGCGGAGCGGATCGCCCTTGCGACGGGGCAAAAGGATTTCCAATAATCCCTGTGGAGAAAACGCTCGGGTTATCCCGTTCGGAAAGCCAAGTTCAGGGATTCGGCTACCGCATTGAGCCGCGTGTCCCGTGTCCACAGCCGTGCAGTTCCCGCCAGGGAGGTTGCGGCCAGCAGGTGGGCGTCGATATAACCGATGCCGCGCCCGATGAGTGCGTGGTGTTCGATAAAGAACAGCACCTCCTCGTCGCTTGCCAGGGGAGCGGCAGGCATTTACCGGAAAAGGGACAAGATCGACGCCCGGTTCTTGAGGTTGCCACATGCCAACTCGCCGGCAACGAAAGGATGGGCTAAGACGCGGCGGTCGTTCAGCAATTCCGCCAACAGCGGATCGCCGGCGCGAAAGTGATCTATCCAGATCGAAGTATCGACCAGGATCACGCCGGTTCCGTTTGGCGGCGGGGGATATTTTGCAACTGGGGTTCGCTGCCAGCCAGCAGCGCGAGGCGCCGCGCGCTTTCCCGTTCGACCAGGGCTTTGAGCCCCTCCCGTACCAAGACCGATTTTTCCACCAGACCGGTCATACGCTGGGCTTCGGCCAACAAGCGATCGTCAATATTCAATGTAGTCCGCATCGAATCGCCTCCAATGGTTAACCATCCAACAAAGCATACATCGTTTGATGCTTGAATCGATGACGGCCCGGTCGCCGCTTTTTGCTTTCCTCCGCCCAACCGGTACAAAATCGTATTTTATGAGTTGAGCGAGGGGGCTTTAGTGGAATCCATCAATGTCCGGGGCTACCCGACGATTTTAAGGTCCGACAGCAAGGAACCGCCCAAGATCCCATCGGTCGCGCCGGGGCGGACCGGCGAGGCGGCGCTGGACGAGCAGGTTTTCCGGGTCATCGAGGTCGACAAGCTGTTCGAGGCCGCCGACCATGCCACCACGGCCATCGGGCGGGCTGTCCTGTACCGCTCCCTCGCGCAGCCGCCGGTCGATGCCGGGCTGATCCGCGCCAAGCAGGAGGCGGTGCGGGAACTGGAGCGGAACGGAGAGCTGCGGGCGGGACTCGAAGTCCTGTTGGCCGAAGCCGCCAAGCTGGAAGGGGAGTTCTACAATCTCCTCTACGCCCAGTTCCTGGGGCTGATCAGTTCACCTGCGCATCCGCTGGAAATCGACGGCTACGGCTACGCCACCTATATCAAAGGCACGCGCTTCATGCTCGACCTGGTCGAGCGCGCCAACCGTTTGCCCGAACCTGACAGCGCCTATCTCAAGGCGCTGGTACAGGAAGTCCGGGATTTCGCCCGGTCACGGTCCTACGCCCTGATGAAGGGGCCGGTGTACCGGACCGAGAAGCGGGTCTGCACCCGCGCCGAAAAGGGCTGGCTCACGCCGGGCATCCGGTTCCGGTCGTCCTTGTTCAAGCCCGTGGGGCTGACCGTCACGGGCTTGCTGATCCTGGCGGCGCTGGAATTCCTGCCTTTCGCCCTGGACATCGCCGCCTCCATCGCGCCGGTGTTCTGGCTGTTCCTGCTGCCGATCGGCTTCGTCTACGTGCCGATCGTCGGCGGCATGGATCGTGACGGCATCATCTATCCTCTGCGCGAGGTTTACCGCCGCTCCGAGGAGGTACAAGCCACGCTGGATACGCTGGGCCAGCTCGACGAACTGATGAGCTTCATCCGGTTCCGCGAGGCCTTCGTGCATTTCATGACACTGCCGAGCATCCTGGACGGGGAGCGGCATCGGATGTCTCTGCATGGCGTCCGCAATCCGGTGCTGGCCAAGAACAATCCGCTCTACGTGCCCAACGACATCGATCTGACGGAGCAGCGGCTGACTTTCATCACCGGTCCCAACAGCGGCGGCAAGACCGCGTTCTGCAAGACCCTGGCGCAGGTCCAGATCCTGGCCCAGGCCGGCTGCCACGTGCCGGCGGAGCGGGCCGAGCTGACCGTCGCCGACCGGGTGTTCTACCAGGTGCCCGAGATCAGCCATCTGGCGGACGGCGAAGGCCGCTTCGGCACCGAGCTCAAACGGACCAAGGACATCTTCCTGGCCTCGACGCCGCGCAGCTTGGTCATCATGGACGAGCTGTCGGAGGGGACGACCAACGAGGAAAAGATGGACATCTCCGTCGCGATCCTCGACGGGTTCCGGGAGAAGGGCAATACCACGGTTCTCATCACCCACAACCACGAACTGGTAGACGTCTACCAAGGGAAGAAGGTCGGGCAGGCGCGGCAGGTGGAATTCCGCAATGAACAGCCGACCTATCGATTGATCGAGGGCGTATCGCGGGTCAGCCATGCCGACCGCATCGCCAGGAAGATCGGATTTTCCAAGGAAGACATCGCCAGATACCTGAAAGGCAAGCCCTGATGCTCGAAATTCTTCAAATCCCCGTGCTTGAAGACAACTATGTCTATCTTCTCCACGAGCCCGACAGCGGCGCCACCGCGGCGGTGGATCCGGCCGTTGCCGGGCCGGTGCTGGAGGCGCTCGATGCCAGGGGCTGGCGGCTCAGCCACGTACTCAACACCCATCACCACGGCGACCATGTCGGCGGCAACCTTGAACTCAAGGCGGCGACCGGCTGCGCCATCGTCGGTGCGGCAGGAGATCGTCACCGCATTCCGGGAATCGATGTCGCGTTGAAAGACGGCGAGGAATTCCGGCTCGGTTCCGCATCGGCCCGGATGCTGGAGGTCCCGGGGCATACCTCCGGCCATGTCGCCTTCTGGTTCGAGGACGATGCCGCCCTGTTCTGCGGGGACACGTTGTTCGCGTTGGGCTGCGGCCGACTGTTGGAGGGCAGCGCAGAGCAGATGTGGCGCTCCCTGGAGCGGCTGCGCGCGCTGCCGCCGAAGGCGAAGGTCTTCTGCGCCCATGAATACACCCAGGCCAATGCCCGATTCGCCGTTACGATCGAGCCCGGCAACACCGCCTTGCGCGAACGCCTGGGCCGGGTCGAGGCCTTGCGGCGTGAAGGGCTGGCCACGGTGCCTTCGAGCCTGGGCGAAGAGCTGGCGACGAACCCCTTCCTGCGGCCGGAAAGTCCGGAGATCAGGCAGGGGCTGGGGATCGTGCAAGCGCCGGATGTCGAGGTGTTCGCTGAAATCCGGCGCAGGAAGGACGGTTTTCGGGGTTAATCCGCTGTCTGTTCCGCCAACTTGCTGTGGCGGTAGGAATAGGCGAAATAGATCATGATGCCCACCACCAGCCAGATCACGAAGCGCAGCCAGGTCAGGGTTGGCAGAAAGGCCATGAGGGCACCGCAGGACAAGGCGCCCAGGATCGGAAACCAGGGCACGACCGGTGTCTTGAACGGCCGATCCAGATCCGGCCGGGTGATGCGGAGCATGATGACCCCAAGGCAGACCAGGACGAAGGCGAACAGGGTACCGATGTTGACGAGTTCGGCCAGTTCCCCCAAGGGGACCAAGCCGGCGACCACCGAAATAAAGACCCCGCACAGAACGATGACCCGCACCGGCGTCTGGGTGCGGCGGTTGACCGTGGAAAACCACGGCGACATCAGCCCGTCGCGGGACATGGCGAAGATGATTCGCGTCAGGGCGTAGTAGAGCACCAGCATGACCGTGGTCAGGCCTGCGATCACCCCAGTGGCGACCAGCCCGGATGCCCAGCGGATGCCGAGCAGCTGCAGCGCATGGGCGACCGGCGAGGAAACGTTGAGTTCGGTGTAGGGCACCACGCCGGTGAGGAGTCCTGCCACCAGGATGTAGATCAGGGTGCAGAACACCAGTGAACCGATAATGCCGATCGGCACGTCGCGCATCGGATTGCGCGCTTCCTCCGCGGCGGTCGAGACCGCATCGAATCCCACGTAGGCAAAGAACACGATCGAAGCCCCGGCCATCACGCCGATCGGCTTACCGTCGACATCGTGGCCGAACCAGCCGAAGGGCATGAACGGGTCCCAATGGGTGGGATCGACGTGGGCGCTGGCGACGGCGACGAACACGGCGATGGCCAGTACCTTGATTGATACCATGACGGTGTTTAGGCGGGCGCTCTCCTTCACGCCGACGATGAGCAGGGCCATCAGCAGGAAGATGATCGCGGAAGCCGGCAAGTTGATGATTCCCCCCTGTTCCGGCGCCGTGGTCAGATAGTCCGGCAATGCCAGACCGGCTGCGGTCAGGGCGTTGGCGAAATACCCCGACCATCCGTTGGCGACCGCGGCCACCGAGATCGCATACTCCAGAATGAGGTCCCAGCCGATGATCCAGGCGATCAGTTCGCCGAAAGCCGCATAGCTGTAGCCGTACGCGCTGCCGCAGCCGCCTACGCAGGCCGCCAGCTCGGCGTACGCCAGGGCGGCGAAGGCGCACGCGATTCCGGCGAAGACGAAGGATAGGACGACGGCGGGGCCGGCCTGGGTCGCGGCGGCGATGCCGGTCAGCACGAAGATGCCGGTTCCGATGATCGCGCCGATCCCGAGCAGGGTCAGGTCGAGCGCCCCCAGGCAGCGCTTGAGGCCGCTGCCGGTGCAGTCGTCCGTGGAAACCGCCTTGGTTCGAAAGATTCGCATGTCGCCTCTCCGTATTCTTTGGATGTTTGGGGCGATTATGCCTGAACCGCAGTATCCGCCGAACGGCGCTCGCGGTCTACGGCCGGAAATGTTGCAGGACGTTGAAATTCTCCCCTCGGGCACCATGTCAAACCTATGAGGCGCCCGCGATTCCGGGCGAGGAGAATTCTGATGACTATCGAAATCACGATGTATCTGCTGTTTCTGGCGGTCGGCTTCGGCCTGGGCGTCGTGGTAAGCCTGAACGTGTCTGCGCAGCGGCTGGAGAAGAGAATGCAGCGGCTGAGCGAGCCTGCGCCGCCGCCGCATGTCGAGATCAACGTCAATGAGGAACTGGTAGCGCGCTATCTGGACTCGTTCGATCTGGTCGCAATACCCAAGGATCTGGTGGTGCGGGCGGGACAGGCGCCGACCCGGCACTGACCCGGCTGTGGGGCGGTTGCAAACTAGCGCGTAATTCCCTATAAGAACGCGCTGGACCCGGCGATGCCGCCGTTTGAAAACAACACCACACCGAGGAGGAAGTCACCATGTTCATTCTACGTTTGCTGACCTGCGCCCTGGCCCTGGCCGGAGCGTCGGCGGCGGTTGCCGACTGGCAGGCGCTGCCCGCCAAGGCCCCCGAGCCCGCGGCCAATCCGAGCACCGCGGCCAAGGTGGAACTGGGCAAGATGCTTTACCTGGACCCTCGCCTGTCCTCGACCGGCACGGTCTCGTGCAACTCCTGCCATAACGTGATGCTGGGCGGCGAAGACAACCGCGGCGGATCGGTCGGCGTCCACGGTCAGGTCGGCGGACGCAGCGCGCCGACGGTCTGGAATTCCGCCTTCAACTCCGTGCAGTTCTGGGATGGCCGCGCACCCAGCCTGGAAGCGCAGGCCAAGGGACCCGTGACCAACCCCATCGAGATGGGCATGAAGAGCTGGGACGACGTCGTGGTCCGGCTCAAGGCCATTCCGGGGTATCCGGAAGCCTTCGCCGCCGCCTTCGGCGGCGGGGACGCGGTGACGGCGGACAACGCCGCCAAGGCCATCGCCGCCTACGAGCGCACTTTGATCACGCCGAACAGCGCCTACGACAAATACGTCACCGGGGATAAGACCGCCCTGACCGAGCAGCAGGTGCGGGGCATGAACACCTTCGCCGAGACGGGCTGCTCGAACTGCCATAGCGGGCCGGCGTTCAACGGTCCCACCCTGCCGGAGGGAACGCCGTTCTTCATGAAGTTCCCGACCTTCGAGAACGGCATGTTCGAGGCCAAATACGGCTTCACCCAGGACAAGGGCCGCGCCGAGGTCACCAAGAAGGCCGAGGACGAACATTTGTTCAAGGTGCCGACCCTGCGCAACGTCGCCCTGACCGCCCCGTATTTCCACAACGGCAAGGTCAAGACGCTGGACGAGGCGGTACGGGTGATGGCCAAGCTGCAGCTCAACAAGGACCTGAGCGATCAGCAGATCGCCGACGTGGTCGCGTTCCTGAACGCGTTGACCGGCGAATTCCCCAAGCAGCAGATGCCGCAGCTGCCCGGCTTGCCGAACAAGACCTTCGACTACAACTAAACGGTCCGCCCGGTTCTCGGCGTACGGAGCCAGCCCCTCGGGGGCTGGCTTTTTTGCGCCGGGCGCATCGGAAAGTCAAGGGGCGGTGTAAAGCGAAAGACGGTCGATACGCTCGTCGATGAGCTGTTTCAGCCGTTCGAACTCCGGGCTGTAGACATCCCGGAACCGCTCGAAAAATTCGGCGCCGCGAAGGCGCTCCGGCAGATCCCCGACATTCGGCATGAAGACCGCGTCGTCGGTGCCGGCGGCCAGAATGCCCTGGATGCGGCGGGCGTAACGTGGCTGGGTCGCGCGCTTGCCGAACACCGTGCCGGCGCGATCGGCAGCCAGGTCGGTAAAGCTGAACCCGCTGCCGCTGTGCGTGTCGTTCAATTCCTTGGCCAGTCCGATGGCGTCGGCCAGTGTGCGCTGGCCTGCCAGGGCGAAGGCGGCGGAGGTCATGAAATGCCTGCCGAGGTCCTGGCGTCCCTGCAGAAGCACGGACCGTTCCGGCAGCGGGGCAGCATCGCCGCCCGCGGCGCCCATCAGATCGTAGCCATTCACGTAGGCCGCGAGCAGCAGGATGACCGCCCGGTTTTCCGCCGCCGGATCGGTTGCCTCGGACCGCTGTTCGGCCAGAGTGAACAGCGCCCGCATCAATATCCCCAGGCGGACGAAGTGACGGGTGTTGGATTCGCTCAGCGCATTGGCGAGCCGGTCATGGTAGGAGCGAATCCGTTCGGCGCCGGCGGCTTCGGTAATCAGCGCGCGAAGGCGCTCGGTCGTCTGCGATTCGCCGGTGAAAGTCAGTTCCAGCTTCCCGTCGCGTATATGCGCCGACAGGATGAGGCCGTGGTCGCCCGGCACGTTCGGCAGCAAGCCCTTCCTTTCCATCTGGTGAATCACGAAGGCGTTTACCACTTTGGGCGGCAGAGGGAGCGACCCCACGCGCAGGCCGGTCACGGCGGGCAAGGGATCTCCGTCCTCGACGGTCAGCCGGATGTTCAGAAACCAGTCCGCTAAGTAAGGGGACCGCAGGGTGACGGCCGCAGTCAAACACCCGCCTTGCATGTCGGTGCGGATGGCGCCGTCGAGTTTCTTTCGGGCCATCAGATCGTTGACCGCGGCTTCGATGTCGCTGGCAGTCAACTGAACCGCTCTTGCTTCTCCTCCGCGCTTGCGTGCCCTGAGCAATTCCTGTCCGTCATAGGCATGCGAGGCTGGGGTCGGAGCGTTCACCAGCGGTTTCGGCTCCAGGGCAGACCAGAGTGCCGCCATGGGTAGCAGGACGAGCGCGGCCAGGATGACGCGGACGATTGCTGCTCGGCTGGGGCGTTTCACACGGTTTCGTTGGCGGAGGCGAGGGTGGCCATGGGGGCGAATTTTCCGTTCGCAGGGATATTAACAGAGTGTGGATGGTCAAACGGTTGCGATACAGAACCGGCGAACCTCCAAGATAGTGCGGGGCCATGGGAATCGCAAGTGATGCCGTGGCTCGCGGGCTATGTGAATTGCCTTGCCGTCGTGAGTGAATTCACGCCTGGATGTGAGGGGAATAACGCATAAGATGTGTGAAATGCCGCATGTCGTCATTGCATGTAATAGGAATGTATCGTTTTATCATGTAGTTGCAATATTGTTGGCTGTGGCACGCTTAGTGTCTCATTCAGTGGGCTTCGCCCTTTTGAGAACGCATAGTTGAGAGAAATAACAATGTCCAATACGAACAAATTTCTGTCGTTGTCCCTGCTGAGCGCAGGAATCGCCTTGAGCACCGGCCAGGTGTTCGGCCATGCCGGTTTTCAGGCTTTCCCGGACGGCTCCTCGGTGAAGTACATCGAAGGCAAGACCGTCTATCCGACGGCGATCATTCCCCATGACTGCAGCGAAGGCGAGAAGCACTTCCCGGTCGTCGAGGTCGTCGTGATGCCGCCGCAGGGGCATACTCTGAACCGCATTGCCAAGCCGGTTTCGGGCCAGCCCGTCCAGGTCATCGAGAATGCGATGATGTGGGACTGGGGAACCGCGCTTCCCTCGATGACCGCGGGGTTCGGCAAGGTCGAAACCCGTAACGGCCCCATTCATCCGAGCGGCGATGGCACTCGGGCAATGGCGTGGAAGAACGGCAACCTTCCCGGTACCCAGTACGCCGGTTTCCCGTTCCGGGCCAAGGCCGGCTGGCAGACGAAACTCTTCCCCGCTGACGCCTGCGTCAATCAAGCGGTGTATTACATGCCGACAGTCCAGTACTGCAGCAAGAAGAAGGTCGAGGCTTGGCTGCTGGAGCCGACCACGAGCTTCCCCGCCTCCTCCCTGGGTGATGCCAACGGCGCCTCTCCGTCCGTGACCGTGGCGCGTGATACGGCCAGCAATCCGCTGCCGGAAGGTTGTACCTCGCCGGAAACTTGGTACTTCTACCCCTCTTCCAGCGACATCGATCAGTTCATGTATCGCTGATCGCGCTACGCCCGTTCTGAGCAACGAGCCCTTCCGGCCGAGAGTCGGAAGGGCTTTTTGCTGCCCGCTCCGAAGTCAACGCTGGGGGGGTTGCCCCCGATGCCGGTTTCCAGGCCAGATCCGGATGGCGGGCGGCGCGCACCTCGTCCAGCCGGCGGACGGGGGCATGGTGCGGCGCCTGTTTGAGCCGTTCCGGCTCCTCCGCGGCCTCCTTCAGGATCGCGGCCATGGCGTCGGCGAAAGCGTCCAGGGTCTCTTTGTTCTCGGTCTCGGTAGGCTCGATCATCAGGCACTCGGGAATCAGCAGCGGAAAATAAACGGTCGGCGCGTGGAAGCCGTAATCGAGCAGCCGCTTGGCAAAATCGAGGGCGGTGACGTGATGCTCCTTTTTCTGCCGCTGCACGCTGATGATGAATTCGTGGGCGGCGCGGCGGGCCGGAAAAGCGGTGTCGAATCCGGCCTCCACCAGTTTCTTCTGCAAATAGTTGGCGTTGAGGGCGGCGTATTCGGCGACTCGCCGCAGGCCTGGATATCCAAGCAGGCGGATGTAAACGTAGGCCCGCAGCAGCACGCCGATATTGCCGGCGAAGGCGGACAGGCGCCCGATGCTTTGCGGGCAGTCGCTTTCGGCGAGCCAGCGGTAGCCGTTCCCGCTTCTTGCCACCATCGGCAGCGGCAGGAACGGCTGCAGCCTGGCGTTGACGCCGACCGGCCCGGCACCGGGGCCGCCGCCGCCGTGCGGAGTCGAGAAGGTCTTGTGCAGGTTCAGGTGGATGACGTCGAAACCCATGTCGCCGGGGAGGACCTTGCCCAGGATGGCGTTGAGGTTGGCGCCGTCGTAATAGAGCAGGCCGCCCGCCTCGTGGACCAGCGCCGCGATTTCGGGGATGCGGTGTTCGAACACCCCCAGTGTCGAGGGGTTGGTGAGCATGATGCCGGCGGTTTTCGGTCCCACTGCCTGCTTCAGTGCATCCAGATCGACGTCGCCGCCCGCGTTGGTGGGAATCTCCCTGACTTGGTAGCCGCACATGGCGGCCGAGGCGGGATTGGTGCCATGGGCCGCATCGGGGACGAGGATTTCGTTGCGCTCGTGGTCGTTGCGGGCGTCATGGTAGGCGCGGATCATGGCGACGCCGCAGAATTCGCCCTGGGCGCCGGCAGCCGGGCTGAGGCTGACGGCGGTCATGCCGGTGAGCGTTTTCAAATATTCCTGCAGTTCGTAAAGGCAGCTCATGGTGCCTTGGCCGAAGCGTTCGACCCCGAGGGGATGGACCGCTGCGAAGCCGGGCTGCCGCGCCAGCACGTTCGCCGCCTTGGGGTTGTATTTCATGGTGCAGGAGCCCAAGGGATAGAAGTGGGTGTCGATGGAGAAATTCTTCTGGGACAAACGGGTGTAGTGCCTCACCACGTCGAGCTCGGTCACTTCCGGCAGCGGTGGCGGCGTCTGGCGCAGCAGATGGCCGGGCAGGCCGCGGATGTCGGCCGGGATTTGCGGAAACAGGATGGCGCAGGCGCGGCCTTCGCGGGAGCGGTCGAAAATCAGCATTTGAGTACCTCCGCCAGCGTGGCTGCATAGCGGTCCATGTCCTCCGGACTGCGGGTTTCGGTGACGCAAATCAGGAGGGCGTCGCCGAGCTCGGGATAATCGGCCGAAAGACCATGGCCGCCGAGTATCCCTCGCTCGGCCAGAGCGGCCAGCACACGGTCCGCCGCCCGAGGCAGGCGGATCGCGGCTTCGTGGAAGAACGGAGCCGGGAAGACCGGTTCGACGCCGTCGATGCGGGTCAGCCGCTCGAGCAGCGCCGAGGCGTTGGCGTGGCAGGCGGCGGCGACGCTGCGCAGTCCTTTGGGGCCCATCAATGCCATATAGAGGGTTGCCGCCGTCACCATCAGTCCCTGGTTGGTGCAGATGTTGGAGGTCGCCTTGCCGCGGCGGATGTGCTGCTCGCGGGGTTGCAGCGCGAGGGTGAAGCCCTCGCGGCCGTCCACATCGACGGTGCGTCCGACCAGGCGTCCGGGAAGCTGGTGGACGAAGGCCTGGCGGCTGCAGAGGAATCCGAAGTAAGGGCCCCCGGCGGAAAGCGGAATTCCCAGGGGCTGGCCTTCGCCGCAGGCAAGGTCGGCGCCGTGCTCGCCCCATTCTCCCGGCGGTTTCAGCAGGGCCATGGCGGTCGGGTTGACCACGGCGATGCTGCGGGCGCCGTGGCGGTGGGCCCAGTCGGCGAGGATGTCCACCTCTTCGAGCACGCCGAAGTAGTTGGGCTGCGGAATGACCACGGCGGCGAACTCTTCCCCCTCGAAGGCTGCCAGTGCGTTTTCGGCAATCCGTCCCAAGCTCCGGTCGTAGTCCAGATCGACCAGTTCGACCTGCTGGTTGCGGGTGAGGGTCTGGGCGACGCGCTTGTAGACCGGATTGAGGCTTCGCGGCAGCAGGATCTTGCACGAACGGGAATCCGGGTTCGTGCGCAGCGCCATCAGGATCGCCTCGCCCAGCGCGGAGGCGCCGTCGTAGAGCGAGGCATTGGAGACGTCCATGGCCATCAGGCCCGCCATCATGGACTGGTATTCGTAGAAGACCTGCAGGCTGCCCTGGCTCGCTTCGGCCTGGTAAGGCGTGTAGGCGCTGTAAAACTCGCCGCGCAGGGCGATCTCCCACACCGCCGCTGGAATGTAGTGCTCGTAGGCGCCGGCGCCCGCGAAGCAGAGGGCGCTGCGGTTCTCGGCCGCGCGTTCCTCCATCAGCCGGCAGACCTCCATTTCCGACAGCGCCTCGGGCAGGTCTTTCAGCTCGCCGCAGCGCAGGTCCGGCGGGATTTCGGCGAACAGCTCGTCGATCGATCCGGCGCCGATGGCCGCGAGCATGTCGCGGACTTCCGTTTCGGTGTGGGGGATGAATGGCATGGCGAAGTTTCCTCGCTGTTTCAGCAGGCGGTTTCGTACCCGCGTGATGACCGGTCTTGGGACTCTTTCGACCGGCACCCCTCGTAGCGATGCTATCAGATATCGATCAGCGATTTGCCGTGGCGGACGAAGCGAGGTTTCACGACCGTTGCGCGCTTGAGGCTGCCGCGGATTTCCACCCGGCACTCGCGCCCGGTCGCCGCGGGTACCCGGGCCAGGCCGATCGAGCGCCGCAGCGTGGGGGAGAAGCCGCCGCTGGTCACGATGCCTTCGCCCACATTCTCGACGGCCACCTTCTGCCCGCTGCGAAGGATTCCCGCTTCCTCCAGGATCAATCCGACGAATTTGGAAGGCGAGCCCCCGATGCGTTCCCGTTCCAGGGCTGCGCGGCCGATGAAATCGCGCTCTTCGGGTTCCCAGGCAACCGTCCAGCCGAGGCCGCAGGCGAGGGGCGTGACCGTCTCGTCCATGTCTTGCCCGTAGAGGCGCATGCCGGCTTCCAGCCGAAGGGTGTCGCGGGCGCCGAGTCCGCAGGGCTGGACGCCGGCCGTCAGAAGCTGGCGCCACAGCGAGCCTGCTTCGGCGTGGGGCAGGATGATTTCGAAGCCGTCCTCGCCGGTATAGCCGGTACGGGCGATGAAGCGGTCGCCTCGCTGCGTGGCGGTGAAGGGTTTCAGTCCAGAGCTCCCGGCGGCGATCACGGCGTCGGCGATGCGGGGGGAGTCCGGGCCTTGGAGGGCTATCATGGCCAAATCGTCGCGGGGAGTGACGGTCGCTGAAAAGGGGGTGGCCTGACGGCGAAGCCAGCTCAGGTCTTTTTCCCGTCTTCCGGCATTGAGAATGAGGCGGAAGCGCCGATCGTCGACGATGCCCGCGACGAGGTCGTCGATGATGCCGCCGTCCTGGTTGAGCATGCAGGCGTAGAGCATCCGTCCCGGCTCGGCGAGCCTGGCGATGTCGTTGGCGAGGATTCGGCGCAGGAACGGGGCGGCCTGAAGTCCCTCGACCTCGACCACGCCCAGATGGGAAACGTCGAACATGCCGGCGGCGCGGCGTACGGCATGGTGTTCGGCGATCTGCGAGCCGTAATGGAGCGGCAAGTCCCAGCCCGAGAACTCGGTCATCCGGGCTCCCAGCGCCAGGTGTTCTTCGTGGAGTGCGGTGTGTTTGCCCATGGTGTCGTGTCCTCGCAGCCGTGGGGTTGGGGGTCTTCCTCAGCGGAGCGTAGTATGGGCACCGGCGTGCCGGCCGGGGAAGGATCGAGCGCCGAAGCGCCCCGAACGAAGTCCGCAACCCAATACGGGGAGATCATTATGAACAAAGACAGGCTTCCGAAGAATTATGTGCTGCTGCAAAAGGAACATCCGGGTTTCATTGCGGCCGTGGAGCGGCTGGGAGCGGTCTTGAGGGAGCAAGGTCCCATTGACGACAAGACGGCACACCTCGTCCAACTTGCGGCAGCCGTCGCGATACATTCGGAGGGCTCGGTTCACAGTCACGTAAGAAGAGCGTTGGCAGCGGGCGCCTCGCGCGAGGAAATCAACCATGCCATCATCTTGCTGACCAGTACGATAGGATTTCCGACCGTCAGCGCGGCGCTGAGTTGGGCTCAGGATGTCTTTGGCGAAGGCAAGGACTGAAACCGGCGCGGCGTTGCCCGATGCGTTCGGCGGAAGCTGAATTCACGTTAACCGAGGTGCAGGAGGAGCTATGAAGACTTTGATCATTTCCGGCAGTCGGGGAACCGACGATCCGACGATGGCGACCCTTCCGTTCATTGCGGCCAAGGCGGCTCATGAACAAGGCCACGACGTGATCCTTTGGCTGTGGAACGAGGCCGTCACGCTGGCCCGCAGAGGAACCGCCGATCACGTCGTTGGCGTCAACCTGACGCCTCTCAAGGACCTGCTGGCCGCCGTTCAGGCGGCGGGAATTCCGATCTGGGTCTGCGGCGCCTGCGCGGTGGCGCGCCAGGTAGGCGAAGCCGATTTGATCGGCGGGGCGGCGATCAAGGGAATGCCCGACTACATCGCGACCGTGCTGGAACGCGACCGGAACATCGCGTTCTGATGTCCCGCTACCTCGCTCGCCGGGGCTAATGTACCGTCCCCAACATTTCTTTACTTTCTGAACGGTGGCGATTTGTAGGCGCGAGAGGATCAGCGAAGAGTCGCTACCGCGACGAGATTTTTTTGAATCGGGTTTCCGCACCCGAAGGCGGGTTACTTTCTTTTGCTCGGCCAAAAGAAAGTAACCAAAGAAAAGGCCGCCCGACTGCCGCGAGAGCCCCCGAGTGCCAAGGCTTTTACCAGGGGGCGATCGAAGGGGCCTCCTTCCCCTCGATCGCCGAGCCGCGTCCCTGCGGCTCCCCTTCGGGCTATTCCCGGTAAAAGCCTTGGCGCTCGGGCGCGGCATACGGGACTCTTTGCCACCCGAACGTCGATTACTAAAGCTTTGTTGGGACGTTACCCTAGGACACGTCCTGCGGCGTGAAGCCGCGGCGCAAGGTGTTTTCGGTCAGCGTTCTCGGCACTATGAACTGTTGCAGATAATCCGGGCCGCCGGCCTTCGAGCCCATCCCCGACATCTTGAACCCGCCGAAGGGCTGCCGGCCGACCAGGGCTCCGGTGATGGGGCGGTTGACGTAGAGGTTGCCGGCCTGGAAAGCCCGGGCCGTTTTCCGGACGTTGCCGGGGCTGCGCGAGTACAGGCCTCCGGTCAGGGCATAGGCCGAGGCATTGGCGGCAGCGATGGCTTCGCCGATGTTCTCGGCCCTGATCACGGCGAGCACGGGCCCGAAGATTTCCTCGCGAAGGATTCTGGAATCCGCCGGCAGATCGGCGAAGACGGTGGGAGGCGCGTAGTATCCATCGGCGGGGACGGGTGCCTGGGCCAGCACGCGGCCTTCCCGTTTCCCGAGTTCGATGTATTCGAGAATTCTTTCCTGTGCCGCACCATCCACCACCGGGCCGATGAAGTTCTTCGGGTCCTCGGGGCTGCCGGCAGGCAGGTCCCTCACCGCTTCGGCCAAGCGTTCGCAGAAGCGATCGTAGGTCTCCCGCAACACGATCACCCGCGAGCAGGCCGAGCATTTCTGTCCCTGGAAACCGAAGGCGGACTGGATGACGCCGGGCACCGCCTGGTCGAGGTCCGCGTCCGCATCGACGATGATGGCGTTCTTGCCGCCGGTTTCGATCACCACCTTTTTCGGCCCCGCCTGGCCGGGCCCGGTCCTGCCGGCTTTTTCCACGATTCCCAGGCCCACCTGGAGCGAGCCGGTAAAGAGAATGAAATCGGTCGAAGGGTGTTGCACCAGGTAATCGCCCACGGTGGAGCCCGAGCCGGGAACAAAGTTGAGGACGCCTTCAGGTATTCCCGCCGCGGCGAATATCTCGTACACCAGCCGCCCCGACATCGGCGACAGGCTGGACGGCTTGTAGAGCACGGCGTTGCCGGTGACGAGGGCGGCAGAGACCATTCCCGCAGAAATGGCGATGGGAAAGTTCCAAGGAGCGACGACCAGCCCGACGCCGCGGGGTTCGTACCAGTAGCGGTTCTCCTCGCCGGGAACCTTGCCCAGCTTCTGCGGTGCGCCCAGGCGGAGCATTTCGCGGCCGTAATACTCGAGAAAATCGATCGCCTCGCAGACGTCCGCATCGGCCTCCACCCGGTTCTTGCCGACTTCCAGCAGTTCCCAGGCCGCCAGCTCGAAACGTCTTCGCCGGGCGATGGCCGCCGCCCGGAAAAGGAGTTCGGCGCGCTCCGCGGGAGGGCGTTGCCCCCAGTCCGCCTGGGCGGTCCGTGCCGCCGCCAGCGCCCGGTCGGCCATGTCGCGGTCGAGGGCGGAAGCCGTGCAGACCACCTCGCCGGGAGCCGCCGGATTCAGCGACACCAGGCGCTCGGTGGTCGTGTATTCCTTGCCGCCGTACACGATGGAGACATGCCGGCCCATTTGGTCTCGCACCGCCCGGATCGCTGCCGCAAACGTCTCCCGATTGTCCCGCCGGGGAAAGTCCAGCGGCGGTTCATTGGCGAAGGCGTTGGTTTCCGGGGGAGGGGCCTCGAGCGCGCCGGCCTCGGCCCGGGGATCCGCCAGCAGAACCTCCGGTGCCAAACCGGCGGCGAACGTCTTGCGCAGGAAGCTTTCGTTCGAGGTGTTTTCCAGCAGGCGGCGCACCAGGTAGGCCATGCCCGGCAACAGTTCGCCGATCGGCACGTATTCGCGGACGGGAAAGCCCAGAATCTGGAGCGCCTGCCGGACCGGACCGGCCATGCCGTAGAGCGCCTGGAATTCGAAGTGCTCCGGCGGCACGCCCAGCGTTTCGGCCGCCGCCAGGGTCCAGGCGATCGAACGTACGTTATGGGTGGCCGCCGCCAGGCTGACGTCGGCGTGATGGGCCAGCAGAAGCCCGACGCACCGTTCATAGCTGGCGTCGGTATCCGATTTCCTCTCAAACACCGGCAGCGGCCAGCCTTTCTGGGCGGCGACGGCTCTTTCGTACTCCCAGTAGGCCCCTTTGACCAAGCGGATGTGTATCCTGCGTTTACGCCGTCTTGCCCAGTGGACGAGCCGCCGAACGTCGTCCTCCGCGCTCTTCAAATAAGCCTGAAGGGCGATCCCCGCGTGCTCCCATTCCTGGAACTCCGGTTCCTCCAGCAGGCTGGTGAACGCTTCGATGGTGAGTTCCTTGAGGCTCACGGTCTCCATGTCGATGAACACCTGGCCGCCGGCCCGCATCAGCTTGCGGCAGATCGGGCGCAGCCTCGTCTTGACCTGCAGCAGGCTGTCCTCGTAATTCGACGGACCGATCCGGGAATACAGCGAGCTGAGCTTGATCGACAGATTGAGGCGCGGAAAAAACCGCTCCCGTGCGGCGTCGTGGGCCGGCCAGCCCGGCAGTTCCTCCGCCAGGACGTCGATCGTCCTGAGGTATCGGTCCCGGTATCTGTCGGCCTCGCTTTCGGAAATCGCGGCTTCACCGAGCAGGTCGACGGTGAAGGCGCCGCCCCGGCTCCAGAGGGCTTTCAGCTTCCCCAGCGCCGCCTCCGGGGTTTCGCCGATGATGAAACCGGCGGCCAGACGGCGGACATTCCGCCGCAGGAGGCCGGCAGCCAGTCCCGCAGGGAGCGCGGCACCGGCACTGGAAATCAGGAACTTGGGGAGGCCGGAGAGCCTTGTGTCCCCGGCCAGGAAATATTCCTTGAGATGCCCCACTACCTGCCCGCTCGTCGCGAGGCTGGGCAGCACGTCGATGAAATGGAACAGCGGAAGTTTGAGTTCCGGATGTTCCATCGCCGCCTGCATGAGCTTCCCTTCCCAGAATCTCCGGTCGAATACCGCCGGCGGCTCGGAGCTCATCAGCCGGAAAATTTCCAGTCCCTTGGCGACGACAAGATCGTTGCTGACGATTTCCACCGCGCTACTCCCGTCGGCCTGTGATGTTCTTTCAATGCGCCGTTTACGGGATCAGACTTTACGCCCTTGCGGGCCATGGGAGATAGTCGCTTCGCCTCGCGCACTCTGAGCCAACGATCGAGAGTGTAATCACTGAGCAGGATCGCCTCGTTATCGGCGACGCTTGCCTTGCCCTTTGGTCTCGATCCGCTTGTAGTGGTAAAGCGTAACGTTCAAATGCGGATTGGAGAGGTTCTGGCCGGATTTGTCGGGATCGACGATCATTTCTACATACAAGTCCAATTCGTCATCCTCTCCTTCGCGGACGGCAATGCCTTCCACTTCCCGGTCGCCGTCGGGGGTAGGCAGGCGGAACAGCTCTTCTACATGACCGTTTTTGAGATTGGCACGATACACCGACTGCGTAGCGTTGTTGGACGACATGTACAGCCAGTTGCCGTGGACTTTCGCGCCTTGAATGTTTTCCAGCGCCATGTCCAGCGTCAGCGTGTGATCGAAGCTCCAGTCCTGCAGGTTATAGACGTTGATGGTATTGCCGCTCTGCCATTCCTTGCCGTAGCCGACGTGCCGTTTTGCGTCGACCGCCACCCAACTGGCGATGTCTTTCTTCGGATTGCTGGGTGCGCCGGTCAGTTCGTAGGCGATGCCGGTAAAACTCAGGTCCGATGCGTTGTAGAGGGCGACATGGCCATTGGTGTAGCCGGCGGTGGTGTCGAGAGAGGCGTAGATGATGCCGTCGTAGTAATCGATGTCGCCGATATGGTTCAAGCCCTGTTGCAGTAGCGCCGGCGGAATGCCAGGGACGAGATTCATCGGCAGCTGGAACGACGAATTGCGCAGGACCGAGGTGAAATTTTCGTCGGCGATCTCCAGTCCGTACTGCCAGGAGAAAAACCATTGCTGACCATCGGTGGCGATGCCTTGGGAGCGATATAAGCCGGTGAACGAGTTAGGCGGATCTTGCAAGAAGAACTGTTTTTCGTCGACCAATTGCCACTGCTCGGAGGGAGGTTTGGCCGTCCGTCTATGCTCCGCGTGCGGTTCCAATTGCAGGTGTTCCTCGACGGCAAGCACCGGCGCGCTTACAGCCGCTGCCAGTGCCAGCAGGGCCGAGATATGGGAGTGGTTGTGGATTGATGTCATAAAGGAATTCTCGAGTCATGGTTCGGGGTTCATCCCATTGCTGGGGTGTGAACGCATGATAGGAGCGTCCCGTGACGGCGCTGTGAATGTAAAAAGTCGAGCTGTTACCACGTGTCGGGGCGGGTCAGGTTTGAAGATAATACGAGCGGTGTAGAGAAGACTCGGCAAAGTCCTTGAGTCTGCGGAAAATGTTTGTAAACGAGGGAGAAAGCATGCGCTACTGGCTGATGAAAACCGAGCCCGGCGAGTTCGGGATCGACGATCTGGCGGCACGTCCGGGCCAGATCGAACACTGGGATGGGGTCCGCAACTACCAGGCCCGCAACATGATGCGGGACGAAATGAAAGAAGGGGACGGCGTGCTGTTCTACCACTCGAACTGCGACGTGCCGGGCGTGGTCGGCATCGCCGAAATCGCGCGGGAAGCCTATCCGGACTTCACGGCCTTTGACCCCGACAACAAGCACTACGATCCCGCCAGCAAGCCGGACGATCCGCGCTGGTTCATGGTGGACGTCCGCTTCGTGCGCAAGCTCCGCCGCACCATCGCCCTGAGCGAATTGAGGGACCGGCCGGAGCTGGAAGGACTGGCGCTGGTGCGCAAGGCCAACCGGCTGTCGGTGATGCCGGTCGGCCCGGATCAGTGGAACTTCATCCTGTCCCTGGAGTAATCCCACAGGACAGTTCACGTAGGTCCGATTAGCGCAGCGTAATCGGACGAATGACCTTCAAGAACGGGAGAAGGACATGCCCAACTATCGACGCGCGTTCGCGCCCGGCGGTGCTTGGTTCTTTACGTCAATCTGCTGCAACGATACGGTAACGATCTGCTGGTCCGCGAGATCGGCTTGTTACGCGACATGGTGAGGCGGGTACGTTCGCGTCACCCTTTCCGAATCGATGCTTGGGTGGTGTTGCCGGATCACTTGCATTGCGTGTGGACCTTGCCGCCCGATGATAGCGATTTCAGCCTGCGATGGCGATTGATCAAGAGCGGGTTCTCGCGTGCATTGCCCAAAGCCGAACCCCGGTCGGACATCCGCAAAGCTGCCGGGGAGCGTGGAGTATGGCAGCGTCACTATTGGGAGCACTTGATCCGAGACGATGCCGACTACCAACGGCATGTGGATTATGTGCACTTGAATCCGCTGAAACATGGCCATGTCCTGCGTACACAGGATTGGCCCTATTCCGCCTTTCACCGGTACGTTGCAAAAGGGGTTTATCCGGCGGACTGGTGCGGCGATGTAGGTGTTTCGGCGGGTGGCGGCGAATGACATTTGTCCGATTGCGCTGCGCTAATCGGACCTACGCGGGCTAACCCCCCTTTCACCAGTTTGGGTGGCGTCGTCGCAAATGAAAAGGGGAGCGGACTTTCATCCGCTCCCCCTGGGGGCAGCGCTTCGACCGGGGGCGGCCGTTACAGGCCCAGATCGCTGATGAAGCGGTAGGTGTAGCCCCAGGCCGGCACGCTGGGGACCGAGCTGCAGGTCGGCGAGGCCGAGGCTTGGCTGCACGGCGTGTCGCGGTCGGCCGACCAGAAGTGGATGCCGGCGATACCGTTGGCGAGTGCCCACTGCACCATGGTGTCGGTGTCCTGCAGCGAGAACAACTCGTCGGAAACGTCGTTCACGCCTATCATCGGGGTCAGCTCGATCCGCGCGTAAGGAATGCCGTACTTGGCCTTCAGGTTCTTGGCCGCCTGGATGGCCGTCTGACCCATGTCACACAGGCCGTTCACGACGACGCAGTTTCCGGCGTTGGCCGTGCCGTAGTCCATGACCATCAGGTTGATGGTGTAGTTGGCGACGCCATATTGCTGAACCGCCTTGACCACGTTGTGCCCCGTGACGTTCAGGTCGCCGTAGGGGTTCGACGTGACGGTCCCGTTGGACGATCCCAAGGTGGCCACGGTGAAGCTGAAGCGCAGGTTGGGATAGTCCGACTGCACCGCGGCCACCTGCTGGACCAGACTGGCGATGGCGGCCTGGCTTTGGCCGGCTTCGATGTCGAAATCGATGCCCACCAGACGGTTCGAGGCATAGCGGTTGATGAAGGCCCGCATGCCGGCTTCGCTCGAACAGGTGAAAGCGCCTGCCGCGCCGCCGGTTGAGACGACGTAGTCCATGCCGGCATCGACGAAGGCTTGCAGGTTGGCCTGGACCAGAACATCGGGCTGGATGCCGGCCCAGTTCTCCTTGCCGCACTCGCCGGTCGCGAAGGCCCAGGTCACTGCGGATACCTTAGCCGGCAGCACGCTCAGGAGCGGCGACAGCGTGCCGGTCACCGCGGTCGACATGACGTTGCTGTTCCAGTTCATCGAGATCGTGACGTCCTTGTAGGGGCTGAACAGCAGGCTGCCGGCGCCTCCGGTCGGCGGGGTGGTCGGTACCGGCGTCGGACTCGGACTCGGCGTCGCCGATGCGCCCGGCGTCGGGCTCGGGGTAGCCGTGGGGCTCGGAGTGGCTGTCGGATTCGGGGTCGGCGTCGGGTTCGAATTCGGCACCGAGGGTGCGAACAGCACCGTCACCGTGGAGTCTGCAGCGGCTGCCTTCTGCAGGTTGGCCGGCGACCCACCGTTGAAGCCGCTTGCCGCCACGTCGCCGGGTGCTAGGGCCGCCACCCAGGATTTCGGCTTGAGCGTTGCGGTACCGTCGCCGGCGATGTTGACAGAAAAGTTCCAAGGTCCGCTCTTGAACACGTCCTGGGCAGTGGCTGCATCGGGAAATTGCAGCGGGGCCTGCCAGCCGTTGGCTCCGGCCTTCAAAGTCTTCGAGGACAGGTTCTTGACTGCGACGTTGCCGCTGTAGCCGCCATCCCACGAGCTGCTGATGGAAAACAGCACTTCCAGTTTCGGGCTTGCGATCGGAACCGGTGTTGCAGACGGGGACGGTGTCACCGAAGGTGCGGGTGTCGGCGTGGCCGATCCACCGCCCTGGTAGCCGGCTTTCAGGTTGGCCAGGGTCTGCTGGGCCGACTGGGACGTCATGGCCGAGATCACACAGGGCTGGCCGTTGAATTTGCAGTTGGCCAGATCGACAGAGGTGTCGAACGCGCCATTGGCGTTGAAGCCGACGTCCAGCACGCTGTTTGCGGCCACGTCGCTGCCCCAGGAAGGCGAAGTGAGGGTGAACGTGTTGGTTGCGGCGTCGAAAACGGCATTGGCGTTCCAGAAGGAAGAGGCCTGTGCCTGCCGGCCGAGGCCGGCCGACTGGAACGTCAGGGTCCAGCCGCCGCTGACCGCGTCGGGTACCCAGATTTGCAGGGCGCCGGTGTAGCCGGCCCAGGAATCGCTCGCGGTGCCCCAGGAGGAAGACGCGCTGACGATCGCGTTGGGTACCGGCGCGGGCAGCGTGGCGGCCTGCGCCGGTGTTCCTTCCGCGAGCGTAGCCACGAGGACCAGGCCGGACAGGGGGGCAAGAAATCTTGTGTTCATTTGCTCAACTCCTTCTTGGACTCACCAAGTTCGATGACGCCGGATGGCCATTGCGGCTGCGATAGAGCTGTAACAAGCTAATATGTCCTGCAGCGGAGAGCGGTTACATGACATTGGCCACAGCCGTATGACATGGGGCACGCTAAATTGTTGCACCTGACTATTACTCCGGCCCAATTTTTTCGTACGCCGAACCCACTGCAGGCCGCAGCCGGCGTGAGGTGGCCGGTACGCTCAATTCGGGCCGGACCAATACGTTCTTTGCGGTGTTGCTGAAGATAATGTATTGAAGAATGGGGAGGAGTGAATCCTCCGGGGGGCGGCGCAGGTTTTCGGGTGCGGAAGGGCAGCGTAGCGCCCTCCCGCCAAGGCGTCAGAAAAACGTTGCTACGGCGGCGTCAAGGGTATCGCGTATATCCGGGTCGTCGGTGAGGGGACGGACGAGCGCCATCATGCAGGCTGCCCGGGGGGCGATGCCCTTGGCGATGAGATGGCCGGCGTAGACCAGCAACCGGGTCGAGATGCCTTCGTCCAAGCCGTGGCCCTTGAGGTTCCGGGCACGATGGGCGATCTGCACCAGCTTCTCGGCGATCTTGGGATCGATGCCGGTCTCGTGCGACACCACATCGACCTCGACCGCGGTTTCGGGATAGCCGAAATCCAGTGCGCCGAAGCGCTGCTTGGTCGATTGCTTGAGGTCTTTCAGCAGGTTCTGGTAGCCGGGATTGTAGGAAATCACCAACTGGAAATCCGGATGTGCGTGAACCAGTTCGCCCTTTTTGTCCAGCGGCAGGGTGCGGCGGTGGTCGGTCAGCGGGTGGATGACCACGGTGGTGTCCTGGCGGGCCTCCACGACTTCGTCGAGATAGCAGATGGCGCCGATACGGGCGGCGAGAGTCAGCGGACCGTCCTGCCAGCGGGTGCCGCTGGCGTCGAGCAGGAAGCGGCCGACCAGGTCCGAAGCCGTCATGTCCTCGTTGCAGGCCACCGTGATCAGCGGGCGCTTCAGCTTCCAGGCCATGTACTCCACGAACCGGGTCTTGCCGCAGCCGGTCGGGCCCTTGAGCATCACCGGCATGCGCGCGGCGTAGGCGGCCTCGAACAGTTCCACTTCGTCGGCGGTGGGGCGGTAATAGGGTTGTCCCTCGATCAGGTATTGGTCCGCGGATTGTGCGGTCATCGGTGCATGCTCTTTCTGGGGGGATCGGCCGGTCAGATTACCCCAAACTTTGCGGCGTTGTCAGCTCGCCGATCGCCGCTTGCGGGTGGGCTCCCGTTGCGAAAGGCAGCAAGCGATAGCCCACGCATCTCTCCGCTTGAATGGGCAGAGCCAGGCCGCTGTGCCGGTATACGCGTTCCCGCAGGCGGCTGAAAATTACCTCCGTCCGATGCTTGTTGTAGTCCTCTGGCATCGAGCCCAACGCGGCAGCCAGCTCGGCATGCGTACACGGCTCGCCCTGGTGGGCGAGGAGGGCATGCAGAAGCTGAGCCTCGCTCAAGGAAAGCCGTATCCGCGTGCCGTTGGGCGTAACCAGCATGCCTAATCCGCTATCCAACTCCCATTGCCCGTCCATGGAGGCGCGCACCGGCCGCGGTTCCGCCGTTGCTGCAGTGGTCAGACGTTGCCCCAGCCGGCGCAGGATCAGCACCAGTTCGTCCAAGTCGACGGGCTTGACCAAATAGGCATCCGCCCCTGCATCGAGGCCGCTAAGGCGGTCGTCGCGCAATCCGCGGGCCGTCACGAACACGATGCCCATGCCGGTGTCATGCGAGCGCAGGTACTGGCATACCGACAGGCCGTCTTCTCCGGCGAGGCCAATGTCCAGCACGGCCACCGTTTTCGGCCGCACGGCCAGGTAACGGTAGAATTGCGCGGCATTTTCGAAGGTCTCCACGGCAAAGCCGTGATGTGCGAGCTGGAACGCCAGCTCTTCGCGCAGGACAGGCTCGTCCTCGACGATCGACACGGTGTAGGGCGGGGCTTTCTCAATCATTTGGGAGAACACGGATTGATCGACGTCCTTACTCTAGCCTTGGCCGCGGGCCTGGGCAATCTCGCCTTCGCAGCTCTCGCCGCGGTGTATGCCCGCTCCGCCCGTAATGCCAATCCGCCGCTGGCGATCTGGCGCTGGGCGCGCACCGTGGCCGGCGTCGCCTTCCTGCTGATCTGGCTGCGGCCGGCGATCCCGGCCTGGCTGTCGATGACCGCTTCGCACCTCCTGCTGCCGCCGGCCTGGGCGCTGGAGTTCGCCGCCTATGCCGGCCTGCTCGGCCTTAGCGGCTGGCGCCGGCCGCTGATCGGACTGACCGCCCTGGCGCTGGCCGTGCAGCTTGCCCTGCACGCTTTCGAGGTCGGGCGGCGCATCGACCTGATCTATTTCTCCTCGATCAACACCGCCTATTTCGAGGCCATGGCGGCCGTGCTGCTGCTCAGCCGTCAGCACGGCCGGCTGGCCCGGATGATGGCGTTCACCAATGCCGTGCTGGGCCTGCTGTTCTTGCTGCGCGTCGTGCATCTGGTCTGGATCGGCGACCATACGCTCGACAGCTACAAGGTTCTGCATACCCTGCTCTGGGTGGTCGGCTATCTGATCGTCACCGTCAACGGCTTCGGCTTCCTGCTCTTGTCCAAGCAGGACGACGACCGCAAGCTGCGCGAGGCCCTGGCCGACGTCTCCCTGGCCGAAGCCGAGCAGCGTCAATTGCTGTCCCTGGCCTCGCACGAATTCCGCACCCCTGCCGCCATGATCCAGGCCTCGCTCGACTCCTTGAAGCTATTGGCGGTCAGTCTTCCGCCGGCCGCCGCCGGGCGGCTGGACAACATCGGCAAAGCCACCCAGCGCCTCACCCATCTCGCCAACACCCTGATCGCCCAGGACCGGCTGCGCGAACTGCGCTTCGGCCTGGTGCGGCAGGAGGCCGACCTCAACGCCGTGGCGGCCCAGGTGGCGGAGCGCTATGCCCCGCCCATCCCCTGGCGCGGCCTGGACGGCGCGGCGCGCGTGGCGGTGGACGCCGAACTGCTGGCGATCGCCCTGCACAACCTGATCGACAACGCCCTGCGCCACAGCGCCGCCGGCGGGCCGCCCGAAGTCCGGCTCGAAAGGCGGGGAGACCTGCTGGAAATCGCCGTCGCCGACCGCGGGCCCGGCGTGCCGGACGCGGACAAGGAGGCCGTGTTCGAGCGCTTCTACCGCCGCGACGCCGGCCCCGGCAGCGGCCTGGGCCTCTCCATCGTCCGCACCATCGCCCGCCTGCACGGCGGCGAAGCCCTGGTCCGCGACAACGCGCCGCACGGCGCGGTGTTTGCCATCCGTCTGCCCTTCTCAACCTTCCCCGGTGCTGTCTGAGCCTCAGAGCGGTTTGCCGCTCGCCTTCCAAACGCTCTCATACTGAGAGTTATTGAGAGCCAAAAAGGCTTGAGTTTGCTCTATTCTCGGTTCGTTCCCGCCCGCTATTAAGCAGGCATAGACGAACCCGCAGCGCGCGCCGCAAAGGGCGCGGGCAGGCTTCTATGTCAACCGGCAGAAGAGCGTCGGGATTCGGGCGGTACAGGAACCAGCCCCGGTTGGGGCAGCACTCACACGAAGAGGTGACGCATGAGAGCAGGTACGAAACGGCCGGGGTTTTGGAACCGGCGGGATTTGGGAGCGGGGGCCGCGGTCTTGCTGGCCGCGGGTATGTGGCCGTCCGCCGGCGCCGCCGATCCGGCGCCGCGCGACACCGTGTTACTGCAGGATCTGAACGCGCATTATCCGCAGCAGTGCAAGCGCCCCATGGCGGGCAATACCGGCGCCACCGGGCTATGCCTCTTGGTCAGCATCAATCCCAAGGTGAGCGGCGATTTCCGTGTGCGCCCGTACAAGGATCCCAGGTCGGGAAAGCCGGCAGCGGATGTGCCCATGCCCGTCAACACCGTTCTGGCGCTTCCCCCCGGCGACTACGAGATTTTCAAAGCCACCGGCATAGACAGCCAAAACGTGGCCAAGGTCACGGTGCGGGAGAACCGGGTCGCCACGGTAACGACCATGACCCTGCGTTTCAAGAAAACCAAGCCGACGGTCACCTATAAAATCCAGCGCTTCCAGGCGGTGCCCGGCACCAACAACGGCGGCTGTCTGGCCGAATTCGTGAACGCGGGCGCACATGCCTACCTGCCGGGCAATTTCCTGATCAACCCCACCAACGGCGGCGAGCAGGTCAACCCGAAATGCGAGCTCGGCGGCGTCACCTTCAACGCCGTGTCCGGCCAAGGCTATACCGTCAAGCCCGGACAAGTGACCGAGCAGGTGCTGACCGAGGCGGAAACCTACGTACACCCGAACAAGGTCAGTGCACTGACTTCCATCGCTCCTGCCATGCACGGTATTTCCAAGATCGGCTGGCTCACGAATTGGGGTTCCCATCAAGGTATTCCCAACCCCGATGCCAAGCCGCATGCGGCCTTGGCTTTCTACGGGCCCGGCAATTACACCTACATCGTGCCGTTCCGGTTCCGCCGCGACGCGAAAGCCTGCGGTCTGTCACTGGCGCAAGGGCTGATGCCGGAGGCCAAACTGCTGACCGGCTGCACCTTCAAGCAGGGACGGCTCAGCGGTTTCACCGTGAACAAAGGCAGCTACTTCACCTACCACAACATGTACGGGATACCCGGCATCGCAGCCAACAACATCCGCAACGCCTTCACGGTGGAAAACGTCAACTTCAAGCTGCCCAAGGGGAACTGACATGAAACGCAAACTTTTGGTCTGCGCTATCGCGCAAACATGCATCCTCGGCAGTGCCGACGGATCCAATTACACGTGGCAGGAGGGGGCCGGACGGCTGGCCTATAGCGTATTCAACCTGTCGGGCAATGATTGCAACATGGATCCGTATACTGCCGGCGCCAATGGCTATGCGCCCTCCGGCAGCCCGGCTCAGGCCGTGGGCTGGAACAGCTCGGGTTCTGTCCTGAGTTTCTTCCTCAATCCACTTACTGGTTTTTTGGACCCCGATCCGATAAATCCCCCGAATCAGTCACAAACAGGGACGTTGATCCCGGCCTTTGCGAGCGCTCAGACTTTCGAAACCAGTCAGGAATTCAAGGCCGGTGGCAATGCTATCGCGATAGCCGACAGTTGGCTGGTGCCTTGCCTGATTCCTGGAACTCAGGATTCGTATACCTACATGGTTATGGCCAATATGGCCTCGGCGGGAAGCGGATTCTCGAATATTATTGATAACGATACTGTGTTCGATAACAGCCAGATCGACCCGCCATTCACCGCAAGCGACAGCAATCCGGGTGGCGCGGGATTCGTGAACAGCGCCAACGCCGTTTTCAACTTCAACGTCGACAGCGGTGCGAGCTACTATCAGGCCACCGGGGGGCTTTGGTCCGGCCTGCAGCCTTCCACGCTGAACACACCCGCCTCCGGTTTCCCGGCAGTAAACGCGATTAGCGCGGCCATGTATCCCATCAATCTGGCGTCCTATACCACCAGCGAATCCAGCAACGGCGTGTCGACGAACTATAACCCGATCTTCGGAGGCTTTTTCACGCTGGCGATCGGAGACCCCTTCATCGTCAGCAGCTTCAATGCGAAAATCCTGTGGTTTCTCGCCGCATCGATCGGCTCTCCAAGTGGCGATCCCGCATTCCAATGGAACGACAGCTCGTTTCCATTCAGTAAAACGTCAACGTCGGCCGGAAACCAGTTGATCTTGGCCGCCTTGAACGGCACTTGTTCGGGATGCACCCCCGTGTTTGGGAGCAGCACCAACGCGGAAGCCTACACCAAATGGCTGATTTACGCGCCCCATCAAGCCGCGTATGAGGTTGTACAGTCCTTTAAAGCAGCCAACTCTCCGACCCTGACTTTCTGGGGCAAGCTCTTCGAGGGATTATGGTCGGCGACGGCTATCGCTCTGGATGCGGCCGCTGCAGTGGAGACCGGCGGCGCTTCCGCAGCGGCCCAGATAGCTGCGATCACCGCTGTAAGTGCGACGACGGGTAGTCTTACCTCGGTGGTCGATAACGGCATAAGCAATACGTTCGCCCAGCCCACGCCGACCTATCAGACGGCGCCGCTCGTCGTCAATTCCACCTATAGCGCCTCTAACCTGTTGGGCATGCTGCTGGCGAACTATGCTGTACAGTCCTGGGTTCAGGTGCTAGGCGTTCAGCCGTTTAACGAGGCTGCCAATCCGTTGTGGGCGAACTTCTCGATCTATACCGAGAGCCTATGTAGTAATTTGCAGGTGAGCGCCAATCAGTTTTCATCGTCAATTACTTGTCAGAAAACAGAACAATCGAGTTTGTCCCCGCCGCCTACCTATAACAACGTCTACACAACAACGGCTGGTAGTAACAGTTCCCAACTCAACATCTGGGACGCCATACTTACCGGCTCGAACGTGACCGCAGCGACCAATCAGACGAGCACGAGCAGTGAAGCGAACGGCATGCTGGTGTTGGCCAATCCGCTGACAGCGTCCTTTCAGCCGCCGACGCAGATCGCCAGCGACAGTGATGGCGTTACCTACTCAGCCGTGACGACGAACTTCAATCTGAGCAGCGGTTCTTTGTCGCTCACGGACGCTTACGCGTACACGAATCCGCCGAGCGCGGCACCGACGATAGAATCCTATACTTATCCGTATCCCATTACCTCAGATTGTTCTTCTATGACTTTTAGCCCTACAGGCGTTTCCTACACTCCCACATCAGGTGTGCTAACAGTGTCGGGGTGGTCTGCGGTATGCAACAAGCCGTCGGGAGAAACTTGGGAAGGGCAAGCTACGGCAATGCTGAATATGGCGACCTGTACGGAAGGGTCAGCCGTACAGTTTGGTGTCGACGTGGTGCCGCCAAGTGCGACGAATCAATTTAGCCCAGTCGTTTCAAGCGTGTCCTTGGAATGCGCGACCCCAAATCCGAACTTGGTTAGCAGTAGCAGCGGACCGTCGCTGGACTATAATCAATGCGTGTCCGATATCAATGCCACCGGCGGAGTGGTCGCGATGCCCATCAACGGTTCTCCTGGATTGGCCTGCGTCTGTATTCCCGGGTACCTAGCCGGCTCATCAGCGCAGTTGACTACCGGTGTGTCCACCGTGCCTAGCCCCAGTCCATGCCCTAGCCCGTAATCTGGCGTGTTCTCATAGTTGCCTGATTCGTGGGCATGCAAAAGTATGCGGCGTCCGTGTTCCGGGCGCCGTTCCCGTATCCTCTCTTGGTATCCAGCAGATATTGAAAAAAGCCCCTGCCCGGTTTCCCGTGCAGGTGACCTGCTCCCCGATTTAGTCCGAAACGGACATAGAGTCTGCGGTTAAAAATGTGTCTGCAAACTGATCTGGCGTCAGGTAAGCCAACGAACTGTGGGGGCGTTGCTCATTGTATTCCCGACGCCACTCCTCAATGACTTGGCGAGCATGGCACATCGAGACGAACCAATGCTCGTTCAGGCATTCATCCCGGAATTTGCCGTTGAAGCTTTCGATGTAGGCGTTCTGCTGTGGCTTACCTGGCTGGATGAAGCTCAAGCACAGTCCTTGGCTATCGGCCCATTCATCCAAAGCCTTGCCGGCAAACTCGGGGCCGTTGTCGACGGTGACTGATTTGGGCAATCCGCGGATCTCTGCCAGCCGTTGCAGCACACCGACTACACGTCTGCCAGGCAGCGAAGTATCGACTTCGATGGCCAAGCACTGCTTCGTGAAGTCATCGACGATATTCAGGCACCGCAGCCGCCGACCATCGGCCAAACCGTCCGAAACATAGTCCATAGACCAACTCTCGTTAGGCGCCGATGGCGCGACCTTGATTTGGCGCTCCACGCCGGCAATGCGCTTCCGCTTTCGTTTGCGGACCATCAGGCCGGCCTCGTGATACACGCGATAGGTGCGCTTTCGGTTGATTTCCCAACCCTCTCGGCAAAGTAGCACGTGCAGCCGGCGATACCCATAGCGCCGCTTCTGCGCTGCCAATTCGCACAGTCGTTCCTTGAGCTCCTGGTCTGCTGGCCGCTTAGCTTCGTAGCGATACAGCGACCGAGAAATACCGATCAGCCCACAAGCCCGCGTGACGCCCATCTGGTGCTTTGTCATCAGATGGGAGACCGCCACCCTCTTGGCTTGTGGGCTTACCACTTTCGGCCTACAACCTCTTTCAACGCAGCATTGTCCAGCATCGCCTCCGCCAGCAGGCGCTTGAGCCGGGCATTCTCGGTCTCCAGTGCCTTGAGCCGCTGCGCATCCGACACTGTCAGGCCGCCGTATTTCGCTTTCCAGTTGTAGTACGTCGCCTCGCTGAGCCCGTGCTTGCGGCACAGCTCCGCTACTTTTAGGCCGGCTTCGGCTTCCTTCAGGATGCCAATGATCTGTTCTTCGGTGAAACGCTTCTTCATGCTGCCTCCTATCGAGGCAGACTCTACATCACGACCGGACTAATCTCGGGGAGCAGGTCACAGGGGCTTTTTCTTGCGGCATCTTGCGCCGGAGGATGATCAGACCATGGCCGCGCCTTGGCTCTGCTTGAAGTTGTCGCAGCCGACCAGACGGACATGATTATGTGTGGCAGGCTTCGGCGCGTCGATGCCCGATTGTCCGGAAAAAAGGGATAAGCGTGCAGATGAACCGGACCGGGAAGTCGGCGTTCAGATTCCCGTCAGCAGGATGTCCAACGCGGCGAGGACGGTTTCCCGCGCTTGGCGTAAATCGCCGATTTTGAGCGGGAGTCGTTTTCTGGGGACGCCTGTCAGTTCCGGCGTCACCAGCACCAGGGACCGGCCTTCGAATTCCAATACCGGCATCAGGCCGCGAACCGGAGGCACGTCGACTTCGGCGGGATCGTAGAGGGGAATGAGAACGGTCGTTTTCAAGACGGCCAGGAGGTCGCTTTGTATTTCCAGCAGATACGGAATGCGTAGGTTCGTTTGCCGGTCCGGGTTGGGATAGACATCGAATTGAGCCATCAGAAACTGCGCCAGCCGTCGCCGAATACTCCGGTTTCTTCGATGCGCCGATTGTAGGCTTCGATGGCGCTGAGATTTTCCGCGAGCCATTGCTCTTGCTTTCGGGCCCTGATCAGTTCGGCCAGATGGGTTTCGAAGGCTTGCGAAAGATTGATGTTCAGGGCTTTGGCTTCGCGCAACAGCTCGGCGTTGGCCGAGAGGTTGACGGCTTTTTTGCTGGCGTTGGGGAAGGACATGGCGTGTCTCTTGCGTGCTATTCGTGCGCAGAAATTATGCGCACTATGACCCTCGGGCGCAATGGTCTGAAAAAAGCCCCTGCCCGGTTTGCCGTGCAGGGGCTTTTTCTTGCGGTCTTGTGCGCCGGAGGAGGATCAGAGCGCGGGTCCCCGTTAGCTCACCACCGAATATTTCGTTAACGAGTCGTTATGATCAAGCCCGACGGGGTATGCTCAAGTCTGGACACGCCTGCTGGGCGTGAAACCGCAACCTACTCGGGAGGCAAGATCATGATTGAATCGATCGAGACAGGTAGCAGCAAGATACTGGGTGTGAAATTGAGCGGCAAACTGCGTGAGGAGGACTACAAGATATTCATGCCGTTGGTCGAGAACGCACTTGCGACCGCGGGCAAGCTATCTCTGTTTATTCGGTTTGAGGATTTCCATGGTTGGGATCTCGGTGCCGCATGGGAGGATCTTAAATTCGCGACGCGGCACTACGGCGATTTCGAGCGCATCGCTATGGTAGGAGAGAGCCGATGGCAGGAATGGATGGCCAAGCTGAGCATACCGTTCACCCAGGCTGCGGTGAGATATTTCGATGCGGTGGAGACCGAGCAGGCTTGGGCTTGGCTGCGCGAAACGGATCAGGCTCTATCGCAGTCCGATTGATTTCTCGGCCCTTGGCGGCCATTCGACATGGACGGAACAAACGAAAGCCCCTGCCGGTTTCCCGCCAGGGGCTTTTCATTTCAGTCTTGCAGGCTAGAGGCGAATCAGACCGACGGTCCCCTGTAGATCACCATGGCGGCGCCCTGGCTCTGCTTGAAGTTGTCGTAGCCGACCAGGCGGACGTGGTTGTGCGGATGCGCCTTGTGGCAGGCTTCGGCTTCGGCCAGGATGGCGTCGACGTCGGTCTCGCCGAACATCGGCAGTTTCCACATGTACCAATAGTGATCGAACGCGTTCTCCGGCTCGGTGTGCTCCACGGCCGGGTTCCAGCCGCGGCTGACGATGTATTCCACCTGGCGGCGGATCTTCGCCGGGTCCATCGGCGGCAGGTACGAAAAGGTCTCGAATTTGCGTGAGCCGGTGTCGGACAGGCTGGATTTGTAGTCTTGCATATCGCTCATGGTATTCCCCGAATCCTCTTGAAGCTTACCGGTGGGCCACGTCGAGCTTGTCGACGGTGTCGAACTCGAACTTGATTTCCTTCCAGGTTTCCATCGCGGCCTTGAGTTCCGGGCTGCTCTTGGCGGCTTCGGTCAGGATTTCCTTGCCTTCCTTCTCAAGCTGGCGGCCTTCGTTGCGCGCCTCGACACAGGCTTCCAGCGCCACGCGGTTGGCTGCGGCGCCGGCTGCGTTGCCCCAGGGATGGCCCAGGGTGCCGCCGCCGAACTGGAACACCGCGTCGTCGCCGAAGATCGAAAGCAGTGCCGGCATGTGCCAGACGTGAATCCCGCCGGAGGCGACCGCGAATGCGCCGGGCATGGAGCCCCATTCCTGGTCGAAGAAGATGCCGCGGCTGCGGTCTTCCTTGATGGTGCGCTCGCGCAGCAGGTCGATCCAGCCCAGGGTGGCCTGGCGGTCGCCTTCCAACTTGCCGACGACGGTACCGGTGTGCAGGTGGTCGCCGCCGGACAGGCGCAGCAGCTTGGTGAAGACGCGGAAGTGGATGCCGTGGTTGGGGTTGCGGTCCATCACCGCGTGCATGGCGCGGTGGATATGCAGCAGCATGCCGTTCTCGCGGCACCAGTTGGCCAGGCCCGTGTTGGCGCAGAAGCCGCCGGTGATGAAGTCGTGCATGATGATGGGCGCGCCGATTTCCTTGGCGTATTCCGCGCGCTTGTACATCTCTTCCGGGGTCGGCGCGGTCACGTTCAAATAGTGGCCCTTGCGCTCGCCGGTTTCGATCTCGGCCTTTTCGGTGGCTTCCATGACGAAGTCGAAGCGCTGGCGCCAGCGCATGAACGGCTGGCTGTTGACGTTCTCGTCGTCCTTGGTGAAGTCCAGACCGCCTCTGAGGCACTCGTACACGGCGCGGCCGTAGTTCTTTGCCGACAGGCCCAGCTTGGGCTTGATGGTGCAGCCGAGCAGCGGACGGCCGTACTTGTTCATGATGTCGCGCTCGACTTGGATGCCGTTCGGCGGGCCGCCGCAGGTCATCACGTAGGCGATGGGGAAGCGGATGTCTTCCAGGCGCAAGCCGCGCACGGCCTTGAAGCCGAAGACGTTGCCCACCAGCGAGGTGAACACGTTGACGACCGAGCCTTCCTCGAACAGGTCGATTGGATAGGCGATGAAGGCGTAGAACTGTTCGTCCTGGCCGGGCACGTCTTCGATCCGGTAGGCGCGGCCCTTGTAATAGTCGAGGTCGGTCAGCAGGTCGGTCCAGACGGTGGTCCAGGTGCCGGTCGAGGATTCCGCAGCCACGGCGGCGGCGGCTTCTTCGCGCGGCACACCCGGCTGCGGGGTGATCTTGAAGACCGCCAGCAGATCGGTGTCGGCGGGGGTGTAGTTCGGGTCCCAGTAGGTTTCGCGGTATTCCTTGACGCCCGCGTTATAAGTTTTGACAGCCATGGTTTTCTCCTACTCGTTTAGCAGAGCGCTGTGGCAATGAACCGCCGTTCCCTAGCCGGCATCGGGTCGATCCCTTTTCGCGAGGCACTATAAGCGCTGGCATCCATAAACGGAACTAAATTGTCATAATCACGACAATAAGCTCGCGTTATACTGAAAAGCCTGCCTTGCCGGCTCCGGGCCAGGGGGCGGATAGCATAATCCATGCGGTCCCATCGCTCCAAACCCGGCTCGCAGTCCGCACGACGCGTGGAATTCCCGCGCCGGACACGATCAGGTGTCCGGGGTGTGATCCGCATCGTTCCGGTTGCGGTCGCCGATATGCCGCCATCGGTAGAGAGCCAGGCCCGAACCGATGATGAACAGCCCGCCGACCAGCAGGGATTCGTACTGGCGCAGATCGTCGATCATGCCGGCGATGGCTTTCCCGAACACCAGTCCCAGCCCCGTCGTTACCACCGCCCAGACCCCCACGGCGATCACGTTGACCGTGGCATAGCGGGCCGGCGAGAACCGGCTCATGCCGATCAGGATGGGCGTCACCACCCGCAGGCCGTAGAAGAAGCGGAAGCCGAAGATGAAGTAGGAATGGTAGCGATGGAACAGCGTCGATGCCCGTTCCACCGCCGGCGCCAGGGACGGGAAGCGGCGCAGCAGCGCATCTCCGTGCTTGTAACCCAGCCAGAAGTAGCCTTGATCCGCCGCGAGCGTCACGACGAAGGCCAGCAGCACAATATGGTGGAAGGAAAAATAGCCGCGTCCCACCAAAAATCCCGCGATCAACAGGACGGTTTCGCCCTCCAAGAGCAGCCCGGCGATGAGGGCCGGGAAGCCGTACTCGGTTATCAGCGATTCGAAAGACATACGGGGCGCATCTGCCTGGTAGCTTAAACGTTCGAATTCTAGAGTGCCAAGGTTAAGGCTGCGTGTAACCGGCTGGCGTGAATGCGGGGCCGCGGACACGCTTTATAATGTCCGTCCCGATCTACCAGCCAGCAAATCCCAAACGCATGAATGCTACTCCCCAATCCTCTGCGGCGCCGGTTTCCAACGCGCGGCGGGACCTTCAGCGGCTCCGGACCTATCTCAACGCCCAGATCATCGGTCAAAGCGATCTGGTCGACGCCATGCTCATCGCCCTGCTGGCGGACGGCCACATGCTGGTCGAAGGCGCGCCGGGCCTGGCGAAGACGCGGGCCATCCACGTCTTGAGCCGCGGCGTGGAAGCCGATTTCCAGCGCATCCAGTTCACGCCCGACCTGCTGCCGGCAGACCTGACCGGCACCGAAATCTACCGCCCCCAGGAGGGTTCGTTCCATTTCCAGCCGGGTCCGCTGTTCCACAACCTGGTGCTGGCCGACGAAATCAACCGCTCCCCGGCCAAGGTGCAGTCGGCCCTGCTCGAAGCCATGGCGGAACGGCAGATCACGGTGGGCAGCAAGACCTATCCGCTGCCCGGACTGTTCCTGGTGATGGCGACCCAGAACCCGATCGAGCAGGAGGGTACCTATCCCTTGCCGGAGGCGCAGCTCGACCGTTTCCTGATGTATGTGCGCATCGGCTATCCCAGCGCGGACCAGGAAAAGGCCATCCTGCACCTGGTGCGGGGCGAGGCCCGCCAGCCGGAGCGCAAGACCGCCGACGCGATGGTGCCGGTGAGCCAGCAGACACTGTTCGCTGCGCGGGAGGAAGTGCTCGGCGTCTACATGACCGAGGCGCTGGAGGATTACCTGCTGCAGCTCATTCTTGCCACGCGCGAGCCGGCCCGCTACGGCGATTCCCTGGCGCGCTGGATACTCTATGGCGCCAGCCCGCGCGCGACGCTGGCCCTGGACCGCTGCGCCCGTGCCCGCGCCTGGCTCGACGGCCGCGACTACGTGACTCCCGACGACATCCATGCCCTGGCGCCGTGCATCCTGCGCCACCGCTTGATTCTTAGCTACGAGGCGGAAGCCGAAGGCATCTCCACCGACCACGTCGTCAAGGACCTACTGCGGCGGGTGGCCGTGCCCTGAAATCTGACTTTCATTATCCGTTTCATGCAAACCTATCAGAAAGAGTTCATCGATTTCGTCCTCGGCTGCGAGGTGCTCCGTTTCGGCGATTTCACCCTCAAATCCGGCCGGCAGAGTCCTTATTTCTTCAACGCCGGATTGTTCAACACGGGCGCCCGGCTGGGCAGGCTGGGCGAGTTCTACGCCCAGACCCTGACCTCGGGCGGCATCCGGGCCGACGTGCTGTATGGCCCGGCCTACAAAGGGATCCCCCTGGTTGCTGCCACGGCGATCGCCCTGGCCAGGGCCAGCGGCGAGGAAATCCCCTACGCCTTCAACCGCAAGGAGCCGAAAGACCACGGCGAAGGCGGCACCCTGGTCGGCGCACCGCTGCACGGCGACGTGCTGATCGTCGACGACGTCATCACCGCCGGCACATCGGTGCGGGAGTCGATCGAGATCATTCGCGGCGCCGGTGCCACGCCGTGCGGCGTCTTGATCGCTTTGGACCGCGAGGAGATCGGCCAGTCGGGCAAGTCCGCCGTGCAGGAAGTGCGGGACAGCCTCGGAATTCCCGTCCACGCCATCGTCGGTTTCCGCCACCTCATCGACTACCTGCGCAGCTCCGGCCGGGCCGAGGAGCTGGGGGCGCTGGAGGTCTACCGCAACCGATACGGCACCGCCTGAACCCATGGTCCGCGGCGCGCATCCCATCGCCCGCACCGGGAACACGCTTCCCGCGCGGGCGCTGGGCTGGGCGCTGTGCGGAGCACTCGCCCTGCCTTGGGCCGCAACGGCGGCAACCTACAAATGGGTGGACGAGCAAGGGAATGCGCATTATTCGGACAGCGTTCCGCCGGAACAGACCCGGCAGAAACATTTCCGGCTCGATGTGCAGGGACGCCAGATCGAGGTCATCGAGGGCGCGAAGAGTCCGGAAATGCTGCAGCGGGAACAGATGCTGAGCCGCCTCAGAGCGGAAACGGCGGGTCTCGTCGAAGAGCAGCGCAACCGCGACACGGCGTTGCTGCGAACCTACGCCAGCGAAGAAGACATGCGGCTGGCCTTGAACGACCAGATCGCCCAGAGCGACGCATCCGTCCATATTCTGGAAAAATACCGGGCGCGGCATGCGGACATTCTGCGGACCCAGGAAAAGCGCGCTGCCGATATGGAACGCCAGGGCCAGGCCGTCGCTGCGCAGGTCTTGAAGGCCATTGAGGACGAGCGCCGCCGGATTGCCGATTACGAAGACAAAATCCGGGTCCTGGAAAACAAGAAACGCATCATCGCCGACCGTTTCGGCCGCGACATCGAGCGTTTCCGCTCGCTCAAGGCGGAACAGGCGCGTGCCAGCCACGGCGCCCTCGGCGAGGTGTTCGCGGCCTACGGCGACAGCGGCGTGCTCAGTGCGGTGGCCTGCTCTTCCGAGGCGATCTGCGCCAAGGCCTGGGCGCTGGCTAGCAGCTACGTGCTCAACTACGTGCTCAGCAAGACCGCTACGCCGCTGGCGATGGAAACCGAACGCCTGGTGTACACTTCGGTTCCGTTGTCGGACCAGGAAATTGCCTTGACGCTGGCCCGCATCGCCGGGTCCAAAGAAGAAACGGTTTTCCTCGACATCCGCTGCCGCCGGTCGAGCCTCGGCCGTGAGCTGTGCGCAAGTCCCCGCGTGCAGGAAATCCGCGCCGGCTTCCGCGCCAGCGTCGAGGCGGGAATGGGCGCCGTGCCCTGAGGGGAGACCCGAGGGTTCTGGACCGGGCTTTAACCGCTTGGCAAACTTGCCGTCCGGAAGCGGACGGCTCGATCCCGGCGTTCCGGGCATCGCCCCAGTTCACACCAAAAGTCTATTGGAGGATCGCTCATGGCAAGACCACTCATTCAGTTGGCCCTGGATTCGCTGGATCGCAACCAGACCCTCGAACTTGCGCGCCTCACGGCGCCATACGTCGACATCTTCGAGATCGGCACGCCCTGCATCAAGCACAACGGCATCGAAATCGTCCGCGAGCTCAAGCGTCGTCATCCGGACCGGCTCATTCTGGTCGATCTCAAGACCATGGACGCCGGCGAATACGAGGCCGCGCCATTCTATGCTGCGGGCGCAGACATCTGCACCGTGCTCGGGGTGTCGGGACCGGCGACCATTGCCGGGGTGGTCAAGGCGGCTCAGGCGCATAACGCGGAAGTCCAGGTCGATCTCATCAACGTGCCGGACAAGGCCGCCTGCGCGCGAGAGGCCGCCCGGCTCGGCGCCCAGATCATCGGCGTGCATACTGGCCTCGACGCCCAGGCCCAAGGCCAGACGCCGTTCGCCGACCTCGAGAGCATCGCCCGCCTGAAGCTGCCGGTCAGGATCTCCGTCGCCGGCGGCATCAACCAGAACACCGCTTCGCGGGTCGCCAAGGCGGGTGCAGACATCGTCGTGGTCGGCGCGGCGATTTACGGGGCGCCTTGTCCGGCCACGGCCGCGCGCACGATCCGCGAGCTGCTGGACGGCGCCCACCACAAGTTCATCATGTCGAAGATCGGCGGCGTGCTCGGCGCGACCGACAAGACCCACGAGGCGCGCCTGACCGGCTTGCTCGAACGTTCGCGCCGCGTCTTCGTCGCCGGCGCCGGGCGTTCGGGGCTGGTCGGCCGTTTCTTCGCCATGCGCCTGATGCACGGGGGCTATCAGGCCTACCTCGTCGGTGAAATCGTCACTCCCAGCATCCAGAAGGGTGATCTCCTGATCGTGATCTCCGGTTCGGGCGAAACCGAGACCATGATCGCCTACACCAAGAAAGCCAAGGAACAGGGCGCCAACATCGCCCTTATCTCCACCCGCGACAAATCCACGATCGGCGATATGGCGGACATGGTGTTCCGGATCGGCACCCCCGAGCAGTACGGGAAGGTCGTCGGCATGCCGATGGGCACCACTTTCGAGCTTTCCACCCTGGTGCTGCTCGAAGCCACGATCTCCCACATCATCCATACCAAGAAGATCCCGGAAGAGCAGATGCGGACGCGCCACGCCAATCTGGAATAGGTCTTGGGGTTCTGGCATCCAGCCGCGATTCGATGGGGGGCCGGCTTTCACGCCGGCCCGTTTTCTTTGGGGGCGAGTGTCGCCATGGCCTTGGGGCGGTGCTAACGTGTATCTGCCAGCCAAGCCTTTTCGCGTTTCAAAGCGCGGTAATAGGAGGTACGCAATGAACTCCGAAGCTGATCCGATCGTCGGCAACTGGTACCGGCATCTGGACAAGGGGCAGTCGTTTACCGTCGTCGCCATCGACGACGACGCCCGCACCGTCGAAATCCAGCATTTCGACGGCGACCTGGAAGAGATCGACCTCGACACCTGGTACCTGCTTCCGATCGAACTCATCGAAGAACCCGAAAACTGGAGCGGCCCGATGGACGTCGCCGAACTGGACGATCTCGGCGGCACCGAGATTACCGACACGCGCCCCGAGGACTGGTCGGAACCGCTGGAAGAAGTGGTCAAACAGGAAGAGCGGCCGACGGAAGAGATTTCGGACGAAGCCGGGGAAGAAGAAGCCCTGTTCGAGGAAGAAGGGCCCGAGACGATACCGCTGGAGACCGAGCCTTCGGCGGAGGCGCCCGAAAAAACCGAGGAAGAGGAGCGGGCGAAGGGAGGCGGAACCGCCTATTCGGAAGACGAATAGCCTGCGGCTTTCCAACCTGGGCTCGATCGTGCTCTTGCTCCTGCGCTGACAGGAACCGAACTCGAGAAACACCGCCGTGAAACCGGTCTTCCATCCCGCCCTGGTGAACGGCCCCTGTGGGGACCCGGCGGTCTATGTGGATTTCCTATTCGAGAAGCGCGCGGTGTTGTTCGATCTCGGCGATATATGCGCGTTGCCGGTCCGCAAGATTCTGCGCCTGAGCGATGTGTTCGTATCCCATGCCCACATGGATCACTTCTTCGGATTCGACTGGCTGCTACGGCTGTGCCTGGGGCGCGATCTCCGCATCCGCCTGTTCGGGCCGGTGGGTTTCCTGGCCCAGGTCGAGCACAAACTCTCGGCTTATACCTGGAATCTGGTAGGAAACTACGCCACCGATTTCTCCCTCGAAGTGACCGAGGTGCTGACCGAAACCCTCGGGCGCAGGGCGTCGTTTCGCTGCCGCACCGCCTTTCGCCGGGAGGCGGAAACCGAATTTCCGATAGAAAATCGCCGGCTGCTGGACGAGCTCAATCTGGCGGTCGAATTTGCGGTCCTGGACCATGCGACGCCCTGCCTCGCGTTCGCCCTGCGGGAGAAACGCCACCTCAACGTGTGGAAAAACCGCTTGGCGGAACGCGGCTTGGAGCCGGGCGCCTGGGTGCGCGACCTCAAGCACGCCTTGCTGACGGGGCAGCACGAAGACACGCCGATCCGGGCGGTGAGGCGTGACGGAGGCTGTTTGGGGGAGGCGGACTATCGCCTGGGGGAACTGGCCCGATCCATCGTGCATGTCTCGGCAGGGCAGAAAGCGGCCTACGTCACCGACGCCGTCTATCACGAGGCGAACGCAGGGCGTATAGTGGCACTGGCATCGGGTGCCGACCAGTGCTTCATCGAGGCGGTGTTCGGCGACGAACTCAAGGAGCGCGCGGCCCGGAAGTACCACCTCACCGCCCGCCAGGCCGGAACCATCGCACGTAGGGCCGGCGTCAAGTTCCCGACGCCGTTTCATTTTTCGCCGGTCTACCAGGGGCGCGAGTTCGAACTGGAGCGGGAGTTCTGGCAAGCTTTCCACACGGCTGAGCCCGTGGCGGACTCCAAATTTACTTGACCAGGGCGAGTCGGAGCTGGCTGAGGAGCGCGAAGTTGCCCGCGACAGGCTCTTCAATGCCACATCTGGGCCAACTAAATAACCATGCGCCCTCGTAAATATCGGAAGGCCACGAAGCCGGTTAGTGCCAGGCTAAATGGTATGCTGAGTATGGCCGTGATTTGTTTGATCGAAAGTCTTGCGCCAGAGTCGACGCCTACGCTAAGTGGTATTTTCAGTTTGTCTTCTTCTGAGGTTGAGTCTGCACCACCTCTAATCAAGTAAATGGAGTAATACCCATTTTTGTTAAGTTCAAAATTCGATTCGATGATGCCTTTGGAATAAATTGTGGGTGGTACTGTCACCACCGTGCGTTGCTCCTTTAGGCTCCCTGCGTCTCCACCGCTGTCTGCGGACTGCTGCTCGGTGACACTGATTACAATGGGAGATTTTCTGAGCTCGTTACCAATCAGGTCGGCTGTAAAAAATATCTTGCCTGGTGCTGGTATGTCATTGCAGTAAGACTGAAACAGCTCCCTTGTTATTCTTGTATCCCCTGATTGACCGGACGGTTGGACATGCAAGCTGAAATAAACCGAAAAAAAATCCGTGGCCCCGAGGCAGCCGACCCTGGCGTTTGTAATCTGCTGGGAGGGATTGTTGTTGTAGCCCGGACTGGTGCAAGCAGTTATTAGCGCCGTGCAGGCTATCAGCGCATAAAAGGGGAATTCTGGCCGGAAAGCTTTCATGGCATGCCTCGTTGGCCTGTATAAGGGGGACATAGGCCGGTAGGGCAATAAACCCCGCGATTTTGCAAAGCTTCATAACGAAGCCAAGAGACTCGATAGGGTTGGCTGCCTGTTTCGAGCAAAATGGTGCGCTCGGCATGAGCCGCCGTCAAGCGGTGTTGGGGGCGCCGAAAAGAACGGTGCCAGGAGAATGAGCCGGCGGAATTCAAGGGTGCGGACAAAGGCTGTCCCTGGTGATCGCCATCCTGAGAGCGTCCAGTGATGGTATCTTCACGACACGAAAGCCGGGTTCTGAAAGTGGTTTCAGAGCCGAGCTTCGCCGCTCTCCAATTTCTTTTCGGACTATCGGCAGCTGGAGGTTTCAAAACCTCCGTTGCCCATTTGCCGCGGATCGGCGCCGAATTTCGTTTGCGGTGTGGCGTTATATCATCCGTCTCGCCTGATTCTGGCGCAGCAGGTCGAGGGTGAAATAATCTAGGCTCACCGTCCTAGAAGTACGACCGGTTGATCAAGAAGTGCGCGCCGATGCTGGCGAAATAGCCCAGCAGGATCACCGGTCCCCATTTCAGGTGGGCGCCGAAGGAGTAGTAACCCTTGGTTTGGCCGAGCAAGCCGACCCCGGCGGCCGAGCCGATGGCGAGGAGGCTGCCTCCCACGCCGGCCGTGAGGGTCACCAGGAGCCATTGGCCCTGCGAGATGTGCGGGTCCATGGAGAGTACCGCCAGCATGATGGTGCCGTTGTCGATGAAGGCCGAGGCGATGCCGACGAGAATGTTGGCAAAGGTGGTCCGGTCCGGATCGGCGTAGAGGAATTCGGAGATGTATTCCAGATAGCCGATGAAACTCAGCCCACCCATGCTCAACATCACGCCGTAGAAGAACAGCAAGGTGTCCCATTCCAGCCGGGACACCTTCTTGAAGATGTCGAACTCGTCGTTCCCGGTCAATGATTCATCTTCGGCGACGCGCTCGTCCGGTTCTGCTTCGGCTACCATACGGGCCATCTTCTTTTGCAGGTAGAAGCTGTAGAACTTCAGATACGTCAGTCCCGCCATCATGCCGGCCGCGGGCGGGAGATGCAGGAAGTTTTCGAAGCACACCGCCGTGACGATGGTCAGCAGGAACAGCAAGATGATGGGCTTTCCGCCTTTTTTGATGGGGATGGACTTGTCCACCGCGGCCGGCCGGTGCCGGGGGAGGAACAGGAACATGCAGGCCGCGGGCAAGGCGAAATTGACGATCGACGGGACCAGCAGATGAAAGAAGCTGATGAAGGGTACTTTTTCCTTCTGCCACACCAGCAGTGTCGTGATGTCGCCGAAGGGGCTGAACGATCCGCCGGCGTTGGCCGCGATGACAATGTTGATGCAGGAAAGCGTGACGAAGCGCGGACAGTCCTTGCCCAGCGCCATGACGACTGCGCCCATCAGGAGCGCCGTGGTCAGGTTGTTGCAGACCGAGGAAATCATGAAGGCGAGGATGCCGGTCAGCCAGAACAGTTGCCGGTAACTGTATCCCTTGCCCAGCAGCCAGCAGCGCAGGGCCTCGAACACGTCTAGGTCTTCCATGGCGTTGAGGTAGGTCATCGACACCAGGATGAACAGCAAGAGTTCCGCATAGGTCAGCAGGGAGGCGCGGAACGCCACGCCAGCCTGCTCCGGCATTCCGCCGCCCACATAAACCGCCGCGATCAGGCCCCAGATCACGCTGGCGGCGAACACCATCGGCTTGGACTTCCGAAGTTCCGTCACTTCCTCGGCCATGGCGAGGAAATAGGCGAGGAAGAAAATCAGCACGGCAAGGTAGCCGGCCCAATGCCGGGTCAGGTCCAAGGGGCCCACCGGGCCGTGATCGCCCGCAAGACAAAGCTTCGGCACGCCGACGAAAAGGGCGCATGCCGCCAAAATTGGAAACAGTATGCGCATCAGGGGAAGCTTACGCAGATGGTGCAGTTGGAACAGGGAGAGAGGCAGCATTCGGATTCCTGTTTGAAAGGCCGGGGGCGCGCCTACCTGCCTGCGCCCGCAGTACGAAGATATCGATGAATTCGCGAGGCGGAAAACCAGGAACGGCGGCTGCTTCGGGGTCGGGGCTGGCGTTTGCTTTCCGCGTCAGAAGTGCTTTTCGTAAGGGGCATCGCCCTGTTTCAACATGACCTTCGCACGGAACAGCGCGGCGAGCAGGGTTCCGACCAGCACTGAGGAGAGGTCCATCCCCAGCCCCAATAGGAAGGTATGATGGCGGAAGGAGTCTCCCAGCAGGGGTTTCAGGACCAGATAGAGCCAGACGACGAAGCCGGTGTAATAGACGATTACGCCGCCCGCGGCCCAGGCGACCGGGGGCAACTTCAGCCGCAGGGCGGTGCGGTAGAACCAGTAGGCAACGAAAAGTACGGCTATGGCGCCGATCATGCCGGTTGCTTCTCTCTCACGACAAAGGACGCTGCATCTTATATCAGAGTGGCGGCCTTGGGGTAAGCCTTGTCGGCCGATGTTCCTTGATTCCACAGCGCCAACACGTCATTCAGGGAGGCCAGATGCAGCCGGGCGAAGCGCCGTTCGCGGGAGCTTGCCGGCCGTCGGCCGTTGACCAGCACGGCGAAGGTTCCAGCAAGCGCGGCGGACTCGATGCCCGCTTCCGAGTCCTCCAGCGCCAGACAGTGGCCGGGCGCCAAATCCAAGCGGCGGGCGGCTTCGAGGTACAGGTCCGGCGCAGGCTTGCCCTGGGCGACCTGATCGCGGGTGACGATGAGCGGGAAGAGGCTCGCCATTCCCGACCGCTCCAGGCAGATGCCGGCGAAGCGGGCTTCGCTATTGGTTGCCAGTGCGTAAGGCAGATTCCGTTCGCGGAAATACCTCAACAGATTCTCCAGGCCGGGCATCGGAGCGACGCCATGGGCCTCCACGTGCCGGTGCCAGATTCGGGTGGCGATCTCGTCGAAGCGGTCGATATCGAGTAGCGAGCCGGCGTAGTCGCCGATCCGCTGCTTGACCGCATCGGCATGGCAGCCGAACAGCGATTGGCAGAAGGCTTCGTCGAGCTCGATCCCCAGTTCGGTGGCGGCGCCGCGCCAGGCGGCGACGTAGGTCGCTTCGGTGTCGATTGCGAGGCCGTCCATGTCCAGGATGGCCGCCTTGAGGCCGGCGATGGGAGTATCAGTCTGTTTCATCGTGAAGGACCCGGATGTATTCGCCGGGGGCTTCCCGGCTGCTGCCCACGATCAGGCGTTCGGTGCCGTCGGGAAGCGCTTCGATCAGGCCGGAGGCCTCGATCCTTTCCCCGGTCCGCGCCTGTCCGACATAGGTATGGGTGAAGTTCAGAATTTCGCCGATTCGGGGGTGATCGGTCCGGTAGCGGGCAGGGGATTCGAATGCCCGCCGGTCGTCGGTCACCGTGGCGCGCAAAATCATGGGGCCGCGTTTGGCGGCGGATTGAACAGGGTCCAGGGGGCGAGGAAGAACCAGCGTCAGGTCGAACTTGGTGCCTTCGATCAGGCCGACATTGAATTTTCGCCGCTCATGCCAGAGATAGTCCTTGAAGCCGAGCGTGCAGCCGCGGCGTTCGTAGGCTTCCCGCCAGTCCGCTTGTCCCGGCGCGCTCAGCCGACCGTCCGCGGTCGCTTTCGCCACCAGGGTGCGCGCCGCGTCGAAGGTGCTCGGCTCGTAGATCACCAGGTCGATGTCGGAAGCCGGGGTCTGGGCGCCGATCAGGAGCGAGCCGGTGAGGCCGAATTCCGCCAGGTTCAGCCCTCCCGCGGCGAAGAGCCCGAGCAGCCGGCAGGCCTTGGCTTCGATGGAGTCGCAGGGCTGGCCTGTGAAGAGGGTTCGGACCCGGTCGCGGGGACGGAAATGCCTGACGACGGATTCGACCGGCACCGCCGGCAGCACAACGTCCAGCCGATGTGAAAGGCGCAGATAATCCGGATGGTGTGCCTGCAGGAAGGTCGCGGCTTCCGCCGTGCTCAGCTTGCGCAGCCGGCCGTCGTCCGTCGGGATATAGCGCAAGGTGCAGAGCAGCCGGCCATCTTCGGAGTTGCCGTCGACGATGGCGAAATGAAGTCCTTCCGCCGTCTGGATGAAGTCCTTCGGCAGAAAATCGGGTTCAGAAGTCATCGGGATACAGTGCAGCGGAGCCGTCCAGATTGCCGGTGTCGCGGTAGCTCAGCGGCTCGCGCTCGGGAAAGTTGAATCGGCCGTCGAGGACTCGGCCGACGGCCACCATGTGATCGCCGCTGGCCAGAGTCCCGGCGAGCCGGCACTGGAACCAGGCGATTGCATCCGCCAGCAAAGGAATGCCGCCTTGGCCGGCTGTCCACGCGATGCCGGCCAGCTTGTCGCTGGTGGCCGGGCGGGCGAAGTGCCCAGCCCATTCGGGGCGGTCTGCCGGCACCACGTTGACGCTGAAAAAACCGCCGGCCATCAGTTTCCGATAAGACTTGCAGATGGGGTTGATGCTGAGCGCCAGCATGGGCGGATCGAACGAGGTCTGCATCACCCAGGCCGCGGTGAAGGCGTTGGGCCCTTCGGCGTCAGCGACGCCGATCGCGTAGACGCCGTGGCTGATGCTTCGGAACAGCCGGGCCATTTCGAGGTTCATCGCGTTCGCCCCACCCGCGGATCAGGCACTAAAATACGCTCTTCTTTTCCCGGTACGGAGCCGAGCGTGCCTAAGTTCACTCATTTCAACACTGCCGGCGACGCCCACATGGTGGATGTCGCCGGCAAGCCCAGCACTACCCGCACGGCGGTGGCCGAGGGGTACATCGCCATGCTGCCCGAGACCTTGCGGCTCATCATGGCGGGCGGGCACAAGAAGGGCGATGTGCTCGGCATCGCCCGCATCGCCGGCATCATGGGCGCCAAGCGGACCGCGGACCTGATTCCCCTTTGCCACCCCATTCCGATCACCCATGTCGATCTCGCGCTGGAGCCTCAGCCGGAGGCCAGCCGCATTCGCTGCCAGACCACGGTCCAGACCGTCGGCCAGACCGGCGTGGAGATGGAGGCGCTGACCGCCACCCAGGTCGCCCTGCTGACTATCTACGACATGTGCAAGGCGGTCGACCGTGGAATGAGCATCGAGTCGGTGCGCCTGTTGGAGAAGATCGGCGGCAAGTCCGGTCATTGGCAGCGGGACTCCGGCGAAGCGCGCTCCAGCACCACATAGCTGTAGGGCCAGGGGAAATCCGGATCGTCCCGGACGTCTTCGCGGCTGGTTTCACGCCAGTCCTCGGCGGCGAATTCCGGAAAGAAGGTGTCGCCGGCGTAGTCGTGATGGATCAGGGTCAGATAGAGTTTCTTGGCCTGCGGCAGCAGGACTTGGTACACGGCGCTGCCGCCGATGACCATGAGTTCCGCAGCTCCGGCGCATACCGCCGCCAGTTCGCCGAGATCGTGCACCACGGTGCAGCCGGGGGCGGAAAAATCAACCGAGCGGGTCAAGACGATGTTCTGGCGCCCGGGCAAGGGGCGGCCGATGGATTCGTGGGTCTTGCGCCCCATGAGGATGGGCTTGCCCAGGGTCAGGGCGCGGAAGCGCTTGAGATCGGCGGACAAATGCCAGGGCATGGCGTTGTTCGCGCCAATGACCCGATTCTGCGCCATGGCGACGATGATCGAGATGTCCGGTAATCCCGTCACACGGCCACCTCAGCTTTGATGTGCGGATGGGCCTGGTAGCCTTCGACGATGAAATCCTCGTAGCGGTAGTCGAACAGGCTGTCCGGCTTGCGGGCGAATTTCAGCATCGGCGGCGAGTAGGGCTCGCGCTCGAGTTGCAGCTGCGCTTGCTCCAGATGGTTCCGGTACAGGTGCACGTCGCCGCCGCACCAGATCAGTTCGCCCGGCGCGAGGCCGGCCTGCTGGGCCAGCATCGAGGCGAGCAGGGCATAGCTGGCAATGTTGAACGGCAGTCCCAGGAACACGTCCACCGAGCGCATCTGGAACATCAGCGACAGCTTTCCTTCCGTCACATAGCATTGGAAAGCATAGTGGCACGGCGGCAGCGCCATGGCTTCGACGTCGGCCGGATTCCAGGCGCTCACCAGCAGGCGGCGAGAGTCGGGATTCCGGCGCAGTTGCGCCACCAGCCCGGCGAGCTGGTCGACGACCCTGCCGTCCGGCTTGGCCCAGTGGCGCCATTGGTGCCCGTACACGGGACCCAGCTCGCCGTTTTCATCCGCCCATTCGTTCCAGATCGAGACGCCGTTCTGCTGCAGGTAGCGGACATTCGTGCTGCCCGAGACGAACCAAAGCAGTTCGTGAATGATCGAGGGCAGATGCAGTTTCTTGGTGGTGACGAGGGGCAGCCCGCTGCCGAGATCGAACCGCATCATGCGTCCGAACACGCTCAGGGTGCCGGTGCCGGTCCGGTCCTCTTTGGCGCTGCCGTGCTCGAGGATGTCGCGCAGCAGGTCGAGATACGGGCGCATTCAGGCGGGGCGGCGGGCGTAGGCGGCGGCCAGCAGGACGATGCCGAACAGGATCATCGGCAGGCACAGGATCTGGCCCATGGTCAGCCAGCCGAGGGCGAGATAGCCGAGTTGCACATCCGGCAGCCGGACGAATTCGACGGCGAAGCGGAACGCGCCGTAGCCCAGCAGGAACATGCCGCTGATCGCCATGCGCGGCGGCGAGCGCAGGCTGAACCATTGCAGGATGACCAACAGGACCAGCCCTTCCAGAAAGGCTTCGTAAAGCTGGGATGGATGGCGCGGCACGTCGCCGCCATTGGGGAAGATCATCGCCCAGGGCACGTCGCTGGGCTTGCCCCAGAGCTCGCCGTTGATGAAGTTGCCGATACGCCCGGCCAAGAGGCCGATAGGCACGTAAGGTGCGAGAAAGTCGGCAACGTCGAAAAACCGGGTGCCCTGGGATCGGCCGTAGACATACATGGCGATCAGCACGCCGATCAGGCCGCCATGAAAGGCCATGCCTCCTTCCCATACGCGGAACAGCATCAGCGGGTCACGCAGAAAGCCGGGAAAATTGTAGAACAGCGCATAGCCGACCCGTCCGCCGACGACCACGCCGATGGCAGAGTAGAAAACCAGGTCTTCGACCTGTGCCGGGGTGAACAGCGGTTTCGCACTCCGCTGCACCCGCCGCCGAGCCAGTATCCATGTGGCGGCGATGCCGATGACGTACATCAGTCCATACCAGTGGACCTTGAGCGGGCCGATGGCGACGGCGACGGGATCGATGGCGGGGTAAGTGAGCATCTTGTGTTCAGGTCTGTCGGGTGCCGTATCCAGCGCAGGATTGGCTCGCCATTATGCCATCATCAATCATAGTGAATCAGCTCGCGCGGGAGAGACGGCTCCCGACCGGCGGCCAGATCGCTGAGGAACTTCCAGATCGTGTCGGCCGAAGGCGGGCAGCCGGGCAGGAAATAATCGACCTTCACGACCTCGTGGATCGGATGCACCTTATTAAGGAGCAGCGGCAGTTCGATGTCGTTCGGCATTTGCGGATTCTCGACGCCGATGCCGTTGAGATACGACTCGTCCAGGCACTCCTCGAGCGGGATGTGGTTGCGCAGCGCGGGCAGGCCGCCGTTGATGGCGCAGGCGCCGACGGCGACCAGGATCCGGCAATGCTTGCGGAACTCGCGCAGCGTGTGGACGTTTTCCGCGTTGCACAAGCCGCCCTCGACTAGCCCTAAATCGACTTTATCGCCGCAGTGCTTGATGTCCGTCAGCGGCGAGCGGTCGAAGCTGGCGACCTCCGCCAGGGCCAAAATCCGTTCGTCGATGTCGAGGAACGACATGTGGCAGCCGAAGCAGCCGGCTAGGGAAGTCGTGGCGACGGTGAGTTTTTCAGTCATGGCGGCTCTCCACGATTGGCTCCTCGCGTTCCAGGCTTTCTTCGGCGATGGTGTGCCGATCGTAGATGCGTTCTCCGATCGGTATCTCGAAGCCGCGCCGTTTCACCAGGATGGCTCCCACCGGGCAGACCTGTGCGGCCTTGTCGGTGGCGGCGACCGGTGTGTCCGCGAGTCTGCCGGAAGGCGAATTGACGATGAGCCGCGAATCGATGCCGCGTCCGCCGATGGCGAACACGTTCTTGCCGTCCACGTCGCGGCTGGCACGCACGCACAGTTCGCAGAAGATGCAGCGGTCGCGGTCGAGCAGGATGTCGGGATGCGAGCCGTCCAGCTCCCGCGCGGGATAGAAGAAGGGGAAATGGGCGTCGACCATGCCGAGGAAATAGGCGGCCGCCTGCAACTGGCAGTTGCCGCTTTTCTCGCAGGACGGGCACAGATGATTGCCTTCCACGAACAGCAGTTCGGTGATGGTGCGGCGCAGCTCGTTCAGCTCGGCGGTGTCGTTGAGCACCTCCTGGCCGTCCGCCGCGGGAAAGGTACAGGCCGAGCAATTGCGGCCGTTCACCCTCACCGTGCACAGCTTGCAGCTGCCGTGTGGCTCGAATTCCGGGTTGTGGCACAGGTGGGGGATGTAGACTCCCGCCGCGGTGGCGGCCTCCATGATGGTCTGGCCTTCCGCGAACGGGATGGGCTTGCCGTCGATCTGGATGGAGGGTTTCATCACGGTGCTCTCCTAATGACTTAAGACTGTGACAGATGGGCGTTCGCGTCGTCCCGGCCACTCAGGCGCCGGGCGGTGGCGAGCGCTCCGTCCAGATCGAAGCCCGGTTCGAAGTCGATCGTCTTGAGTCGCGCCTGATAAATTTCAGGATAGCGCTCCAGCGTGCTCAGAATCGGATTGGCGGCGGTCTGTCCAAGCCCGCAATGGCTGGCGCCGCGTACGAAACGTCCCAGCCGGGACAGCTCGGCGAGATCGCCCGTCGCTCCGTGACCTTCGGCGATCTTGTCCAGCAGATTCCTAAGCAGGGAGGTTCCGACCCGGCAGGGCGTACAGAACCCGCAGCTTTCGTGGGCGAAGAACTGAGTGAAATTTCGGGCGACCTCGATCACGTCCCGGGTCCGGTTGAACACGATGAACGAGCCGCCGGTGGCGAGATCCTCGTAGGCGAGCCTGCGGTCGAATTCCTTGTCGGAAATTAAGGTTCCGGAAGGGCCGCCAATCTGCACGCCCAAGGCGTTCGCCGCGCCGCAGTCCTCGAGAATCCGCGCGATCGTGACGCCGAACGGATACTCGTAGATTCCGGACCGGCTACAGTCGCCGCAGATGCTCAGAAGCTTGGTGCCCTTGGATTTCTCGGTGCCGACCGAGGCGAACCACTCGCCGCCGTGCAGGGTGATGGCGGCGGCTGCAAAGAAGGTCTCCACATTGTTGACCACGGTGGGTTTGCCGAGATACCCGTGGGTCACTGGGTAGGGTGGGCGGTTGCGCGGCACGCCCCGCTTGCCTTCCAGAGACTCGATGAGGGCGGATTCTTCTCCGCAGATATAGGCGCCGGCTCCCAGCCGGATTTCGATGTCGAAATCGAAGCCCTCCTGTCCCAGAATATTCTTCCCGAGCAGCCCTCCGCGCCGCCGCGCCGCCAGCACGGCTTCGAGCCGGTCATATAAATAGAGGTATTCGCCTCTCAAATAGAGGAATCCCTGCTTCGCCCCCACCAGATGGGCGCAGACCGTCATGCCCTCGAAAACCTGGTCGGCGTGGCTTTGCAGCAGGATACGGTCCTTGAAGGTACCGGGTTCGCCTTCGTCTGCGTTGCAGACGACGTAGCGTTCGGCTTGGGCGGCGGGCTGGCCGGGCGGGCAAACGGCGACTTCTTCGGGACCTTCATAGCAGAAGCGCCACTTCCAGGCGGTATTGAAGCCCGCGCCGCCTCGGCCGCGAAGCTGGGAGGTTTCGATTTCCTTGAATATTGCTTCCCTGCCCTGAGCCAGAACGCGCTCCAGCGGGGTGCCCGGCCGGACCGGATTGCCGAGCAGCCTGTCCGCAAGCCGGATGTTTTCCTCGACGGCGAAGAACTCCCCGGGCCAGTCGCCCAGCGGCGTGTCGTTGTTAATGAGTTCGACGATCCGATCGACCCGCTCGGGGGTGAGTCGTGGAATAGCGTAACCGTTGATCAGGCCGGCCGGTCCCTGTTCGCACAGGCCTGTGCAGGACGTGAGGGCAAGGCTGACTCGCCCGTCCCGGCGGGTCTCTCCGGGGCGGACGGCGAGCGCCCGGCACAAATAAGCGGCGATATCGCGACTTCCGAGCATGTGATCGG